>CAJUAE010000003.1 GCA_910583965.1 uncultured Lachnospiraceae bacterium | reverse complement strand
CTGATAAAAATAATCGCTTTCTCTGCTCCTAACGCTGTACTACTACTCATGCTTCTTTCCTCCAATTTTCTTTAATGAATGATTGACAGTTGCTAACGCAGCTTCCTCAAATACATTTGTTGCACCTTAAAACCGTCAAAAGTGCGCAAAAAAAGGACATTTCATTGTTATTTGAAATGTCCTTTGGGTGGTGCTACTGACACCACTAAATTATTTGTTGCACATCGAGCAAAAAATATAATATGAAGTATTATTACATATTATTCAACAGAAATTTGTTGCACTTATGTTGCACTTTTGGATATTTTTAGTACCCATTCATGCCTTCCTACCCAATTATTTTCCTTTTAGAAATCCAATCAGCAATCGCTCAAAAGATGCTTTTTGCGCTCAATCATTTCCCCGATTCTCTCGATATATTGGGAAACATCCTTGACATTCTCGCTTCGCTCAATGCGTCCGTCAGGGTACACCCTTTTCGACACGCTCCCGGCTCCGCAGGCAACTATGGTCTGCTTTTCCTCCATAATCAAAATATTATAAATTCCATACTTCCCTTCTCTGGCATATCCAACATTTTCAAAATTCCCAGACATATTTTTCTGCCGATAGAGATAATATGGCTTCATATTCAATGCATATGCACCTCTCTGCGCGATTTCCATCGTATTATCTGTATTGTGAAGCGCTGTGATACCGTTTTCCTCAATCCACTGACTAAGTTTTGAGGCGCGCTTGATTGCAAGTGAATGTACTGTCAGACTGTCTGGATTTAATTGTGTAATCTCATCAATTGTATGCTGCACGTCGGTTTCTAATTCTCCTGGAAGTCCTAAAATAATATCCATGTTAATATTATCAAACCCCGCTTCACGCGCCATCCAAAACGCATCTTTTACCTGCGTCACAGTATGTTGTCTGCCAATATATTTTAGAGTCTCATCTTTCATGGTTTGCGGATTCACTGAAATGCGAGTCACGCCATTCTTTTTTAGCGCAGCAAGTTTTTCTCTTGTGATGCTGTCTGCTCGCCCTGCTTCCACAGTAAATTCCGTCACCTGCTGAAAATCAAACTGGTTGCGCACATACTGTAACAACCTGTCCAGCTCTGCCGCCTCCAACGTCGTAGGCGTACCACCGCCAATATAAACTGTGTCTAAAATTTTGTTCTTATATGTTTCCACAACAAAATCAATTTCCTGAAATAGTGCCTGCAAGTATTCTTCTACCCGCTTGCGCCACACCGCGATGGGATAGGACGTAAATGAACAATACAGGCATGTTGTTGGGCAGAACGGAATGCCGATATAGAGGCTATAACCGTCCTCGTAGTGAAGCCTGTCAAGGATTGCTTTCTCGCGTCTGGCAATGTCGAGGCTTAACAGCGCTTTCTCATCACTGATAGCGTGTGCCGCTTTTAGCCATGCTACAATCTCCGCATCTTCTTTGCCCTCTGCAAGCATTCCCATAGCGAGCTTCGTCGGACGGATACCTGTTAGGTTTCCCCACGGAAGTGTCTTTCCTGTATAGTCACACAAATCATGATATATCGAAAGTTTGCACTCCTTTTTTGTGACATCTGTGTCATTTTTATAAGTGTGCACATACTCTTTTCTGACATCTATGTCAAGTATGACGTTTATGCTGTCATTGAAAAGCTGTACAATTACTTGCTTTTCGCCGTCTTGATGTTCCTCCTGCGCCTCTGCTGCATACACCCTCACATCGTGCTCAGGATAAAATGATTTCAGCAGCGCATGCAGATCATATTGATAATTTTCTCTGTTTGTATATACATGTATCATCTCTATACTCCTTATGTACTTTAGTACGCATACAAATCACAACTCTTCCCACTCAATACAGGACGGTTTTTTCTGTGTATGAAAAAATGCTGAAGCACATTGCAGTGCCTTTTCAATGGAAAGTATCTGATATCCCGCCACAGAATAATCATTCCCACCAATTTGCCAGCGAAAATCATCTTCCCGTACAAGGTCGCCTATGGATGCAAAAATCTCCTCATTGTCCTCGGAAAAATAATTCACGACAGCCTGCCGGCCTTTGACCAGAATAGAGAGTGCACAGGGATCGTCTGTACTTTCCTCATGATAAAGATGAATCTCATTGTCCTGATCTGCGTACAGTATTTGCCGGATTTGCTGCTCGTATTCCTCATAATCTAGGTATTCATGACAACAATTTAAATCATTGATAAACATTTTTATCCTCCAGTTCACCGCAAAAAAATCCATGCCTATCCTAAGCATGGATTATATTTTCTCTCATATCCGACAGTTGTTGCATCTCCGTGTCCTGAATAAAGTTTCACGTCATCGGGAAGTGTCATAATTCGCTCGCGAATTGAGTCCCCCAACTGACGCATAGAACCCGAATAGAAGTCAGTCCTTCCAACAGATTCATTAAAAATGGTATCCCCACAAAACAGCGTTTTGTCTTCAGCAACATAAAAACAGCATCCACCTTTTGTGTGTCCTGGTGTATGAAGCACTTCAAACTCCACTCCTGCCATAGAAAAGGTCTGTTTATCGTGAAAATACTCATCCGCATCAAAACCATAAGCCTTGCCAAACCAACCTGACAAATTTTTCTCAGGGTCTTTTAAAATCTCAGCTTCATCCTCATGGGCATAAATTTTTGCACCGCTGAGTTCCTTGAGTTTCAAGGCGCCGCCCGTATGGTCTCCGTGACCATGTGTCAGCAAAATACCGGCTATCTTCTTAAAACCAAGACTTTTCACATCATCATATACAATCTCCCCATTGTCGCCTGGATCGATTATCACAATCTCATCTGCCCCTTCTCTGTACACATAGTAGCAATTTGTCTGACAGGCACTAAGTACCCTTCTCTTTACCTTTAAATCCGCCATATCATCCTGTTGTCCTTTCAATATCAATCACACTATCAATCAACCGCAACTTATCGACAATCATTTGTAGTTCTTCCCTACAAGTTATCTCAAAAGTCATTGCAATCGATGCGATATTCTGTTTATTGGTTCTGGTATTCACAGAACGAATATCAATATTTTTCTCTGTCAATGTCTTTGTGATATCAGCTAGCAAACCGCTTCTGTTTTGAGCATATATCACAATTTCTGTCAAATATTTTTCTTTTCGCTCCGCTGCTTCCTCCGGCTGCCACTCCGCGTCAATCAATCTGGAACGGTCCAAATCTGACAAACTCATAATATTAATACAGTCTGTCCTATGAATAGAAACACCGCGTCCTCGCGTGATAAATCCAACAATCTCATCGCCGGGTACTGGTGCACAACAGCGTGAAAACCGCACTGCTACATCATGAATTCCTTTCACTGTGATACCAGTTTTTCCCTTAGGCCTAATCTGTTTATTGGCATTATTTTCTTGTATTTGTGCGATAAGTTCCTCGTCAGTTGCCTGTTTCTTATGCTCTTTTGCGTATAGTTCCTGCATACGGTTGACAACTTGCCCTTCCTTGAGCGCACCATGCCCAATTGCAGCAAGCACTGCATCCCAATCGTTAAAACCATACTTGTGCATTACAGCTCTTTGTAACTCTGCTGTTAAAATTTCCGTCGTATTAACACTTTTGGACTTACAATAATTCTGGAAAAGTTCTTTTCCTTTGATAATATTATCTTCTTTGAGTTCACTCTTAAACCACTGCGAAATCTTATTTTTTGCCTGTGATGATTTGACAATATTCAGCCAGTCACGGCTTGGTCCTTTAGAGTTCTGAGAAGTCATAATCTCAATACAATCACCATTATTAATCTGATAGTCGATTGTGACAAGCTTACCATTTACTCTAGCACCTATCATCTTATTGCCAACTGCACTGTGGACACTATATGCAAAATCAATTGGAGTAGAACCAGCAGGTAAATTTTTTACATCTCCGGCCGGAGTAAAACAATACACATGATCCGAAAATAAATCCAAATCACTCTTTAAGAGTTTCATAAACTCTTTATTGTCGGAAGTGTCTTTCTGCCACTCAAGAATCTGACTAAGCCAAGCCAGTTTTTCCTCCTCACCGCCGCTCGAAACCTTGCCATCACTTGCTTCCTTATATTTCCAATGTGCAGCGATACCATACTCCGCAACCCTGTGCATCTCAAATGTACGAATCTGTATCTCAAATGGCACTCCCATTGAACCAACCAGTGTTGTGTGCAGCGATTGGTACATATTTGCTTTAGGCATTGCAATATAGTCCTTGAAACGCCCAGGCATTGGCTTATACATCTCATGAATCACACCCAGTGCTGCATAACAATCCTTGACAGAATCAACAATAATGCGCACTGCAAACAAATCAAAAATTTGGTCAATCGTTTTTCCCTGATTTTTCATTTTCTTGTAGATACTAAAAAAATGTTTCACCCTTCCATCAATTTGAGCGTCAATTCCCGCATCTGTTATATGCTCTGTCACCTCATCCACAATATCCTGCACATACTTTTCGCGCGCATCTTTTCGCAATGCTATCTTTTCCACCAAATCATAGTAAGCTTCTGTTTCCAAATACTTTAAAGAAAGATCATCCAGTTCAATCTTAATCTTGGAAATACCAAGTCGCTCTGCAAGCGGCGAATAAATATCAAGAGTCTCTCGTGCAATACGCTTTTGACTCTCAGGAGATTTATATTTCAATGTCCGCATATTATGCAGACGGTCTGCAAGCTTAATCAATATCACACGAATGTCTTTTGTCATTGCAAGAAACATCTTTCGTAAATTCTCCGCCTGAAGTTCCTCGCGGCTTGTCAGTCGGTCTGGCGCAGAATCCCCTGTGTATTGTAATTGTTCTAACTTCGTAACACCGTCAACGAGAAGCTCTACATCTGGTCCAAACTTTTCTTTTAACTCCTCATTTGTCATAATTGTGTCTTCAACAACATCATGTAAAAGTCCTGCAATAATCGTCTCTTTATCAAGTTCCAAATCCGCAAGGATAATTGCCACGCACAATGGATGAACAATATATGGTTCCCCTGATTTTCTTACCTGATCTTTGTGTGCAATACACGCCGTTTTATATGCTTTGTCAATCATTGAGATATCATCAGATGGGTGGTATTTGTGCACACGCCGAATAAGCCCCTGATATAAATCATCGGGGCTTTGAAATTCTTTAATATATTCGATTTTTCGTTCATCTGTTTTTCTGGGTCGAGCTTTACTTCCATTTATAATAAGGGAGTCCTCATATGCTCCTGTTCTTGTCTGTTTCTCATCTGTCACTTCGCATCACCAGCCATATCCAACAAAATATTTATAGTATATCTTATCAGAAGTCGCCCTTTACTTCTGATAAAAGACGCTCTCCTTTGCGCCGCAAATCGACTATAAGAAGCTGTTCTTGCTTCTTATAGTATACTTCCTACTTGCCCTCATAGGTTATCGCCGCATCAAGTCTGTAACCTGTAATTTTCTCTCTCCCTTTAAGTCCAGCAAGTTCCATCAACACCACAACGCCTACCACTTCACCACCAAGTGACTCAATGAGCCTAATCATGGCTTCTGTTGTTCCTCCAGTTGCAATCAAGTCATCCACTACCAGAACTTTCTGTCCTGGCTGAATAGAATCCTTATGCATCTCTATGGTTGCTTTGCCGTATTCCAAATCATAATCAATGGAAACAGTCTCTCTTGGAAGCTTTCCCTTTTTCCGAATCAAGACAAAAGGTTTATGGTTATTATAGGCAATTGGAGTTCCAAAAATAAATCCTCTAGATTCAGCTCCCACCACAACATCACATTCTAAATCTTTCACCAAATCCTGCATGGTATTAATGGCAAGATGCAGCCCTTCTGCATCCTGCAAAACACTTGTCACATCACGAAAAATAATGCCAGGTTCTGGAAAGTCAGGTATTGCTCTTACGTATTCTTCCAATTTTTTCATAATGTATTCTCCAATCTTCTGATTTTTTTAGAATTTTTTACAGAAACATTATATTTTCTGAATTATTTTTTAATATTAACATTATAGTATTATTTGAATGTGAAGTCAATTCTTTTTCTTTGTACTAATTCTATCAATTACTATTGAATATTTTTCCATTCCACTTCTTCCTGCTGCGCAATTAGTTTATCGTCTATACTAAGCGCACCACATCTTTCCTGAATCGCTTTCTGAACGTCCTCCTCTGTAACCCAATTAACACCTACTTCGTCGCGACATCTATTAATATAGGTCTCACACATGCGAAGCTGTTCCCCTGTACACTCACTCAAATCATAAGTATGCAATGTTTTATCGCCAATTGAATGAACCATTACGGAAAATAGAATATCCTCATTTTCTGCAAAAACTTCGTTGTAAATCGCTTCATTTATATAATTTGCCCACCATCCACTTAAAGTCTCTGTTGCATAGATATCTACAGCCTTTCCATTCATTAAAATTGCAGATACTGCCTCTAAATGGTCTCCTGCTCCACCTGAGCCGTATGACACAAGCAAACCATTTTTACACGCCTTCGTATAACTGCGCGCCCAACATTCATATGAATTGGTTAGATATAATTTCCCTTGATTCTCCGCAATCACATAGACAACAAAACTATCATCCTCTGGCGCATAAATTCCAAGTCCCGAAAACTTCACCAGCAAAATACGTGTATGATTGTCTGAGCTTTCCAAATATGCATATTGCGCATTGTCATAAGAAGTTTTTGTCGAATACTCAGGATTTAAATAATTTGTATTTACATACTCGCCCAATGTTGTAAATGTATAAGACTCGCCCGGTTTCAAATTAAATATTTTGCTGTTATCCTGCAAAAAATTTTCATCTACAGTCATGGAAACCATATCTTGTATAAATTCTGTATATAAATCCTGTGTCGTTTCATTATTTGATGCACTACCAGACAATTCCTGAGACATTTCATTATTTTGTATGCTATCAGATATTTCCTTGCTCTGCGCATTATCAGATATTTCCTGCGAATAACTTTCTTGTTCTGTATCGTTTTGTGCTATGTCATATTCTGTATTATTTTCCTGATATGTCTGTGTTTTTGTCCCTTCCTCGCGATTCATATCAATAGAATGAATCTCTTGTTTACTACAACCAGTAAATGTCATTGTTATTCCTATCAATAATGTTATTATAATTTTCTTTTTCATAATAATCCCCCATGCTGCCTTTGACGGCTCATATCCCCTTTACTCAAACTGTGCTCTATACATTTGATAATAAAATCCTTCCTGTCTCATCAACTCCAAATGCGTCCCCTGTTCCACAATCTCCCCATGATTTACCACTAAAATTTCATCTGCATTTTGAATCGTAGAAAGCCTATGCGCGATGACAAAGCAAGTTTTATGCTCCATCAACGCTCGCATTGCCTGTTGTATCTGTTGTTCCGTTCTTGTGTCGACATTGGAGGTCGCTTCGTCAAGAATCAGCATTGGTACATCCAATAATATTGCCCGCGCAATCGTCAACAATTGCTTTTGTCCTTTAGAAATATTGGTTCCTTCATCCGTAAGAACTGTATTATACCCTTGTGGAAGACGCTTAATATAAGAATGGATTTTTGCAGCCTTTGCGGCAGCAGTCACCTCCTCAATTGTTGCGCCTTGCTTACCATACGCAATATTTTCAAAAACAGTCCCTTCAAAAAGCCATGTTTCTTGTAATACCATTGCATATGCTCGCCGAAGACTTGCGCGCGTAACATCACAAATATTATGATTATCTACCAAAATCTGTCCATCATCCACATCATAAAAACGCATTAATAGATTGATTAATGTCGTCTTTCCTGCACCCGTTGGACCAACAATTGCCACTAATTTGCCTGGAGCAGCGTGTAAGTTCAAATGTCTAATAATACATTGCTCTTTTGTATACCCAAAACACACATCTTTTAGTTGTACATCTCCTATTACAGGTTCCAATGTAATTGCGCCTTCTTTGTCTGCTGTTTCTGCTAGTTCATCTATCATCATAAATACACGCTCTGCCGCAGCAAGCGCAGACTGTAGTTCGCTCATAATATTTGCCGCCTCATTGATTGGACCTGAAAATTTTCTGGAATATAAAATGAAAGAAGAAATACTACCGATACGCATTTGCCCTGACAAAAATAAAAGCGCCCCAAAGACACTGACTAAAGTAAGGGAAAGATTATTGATAAAATTTACTGCTGGACCCACTACACTTCCATAGTATTCTGCTCTATAATATGCCTCAACAGCGTCCTCATTCTTTTCATCAAATTTGGTGATTGTATGTTCTTCCTGATGATATGCTTTCAATGTTTTTTGCCCAGAAATCATTTCCTCTACAAATCCATTCAATTCGCCAAGTTTACGGGACCGCAAACGAAACAAAGGACGTGTCTTTCCGGTAATCAACTTTGTCATCAAAATAGACAACGGCACTGTAAAAGCAAAAATCAACACCAACCGCGGTGAAATAGCTATCATCATTGAAAATGACCCAACAACCGTAATTAGTGTTGTAAGAATCTGCACTAAATCATTTGCCAGTGATGTGTTGACCGTATCAATATCATACGAAATTCGACTGATAATGTCCCCTGTCTGATGGGTATCAAAGTATCCTACTGGTAACTGCATCAAATGTGTAAAGACATCCTCCCGCATTTGATACACTACCTTACGGCTAATATAAATCATTAACACTCCAAGAATATATGACAATATAGAAGAAAACAAATAAAACAAAACCATCATTCCAGCATAATAAAACACGCGCAGAAAATCCACTTTTCCGATTCCTGGCTCAATTGCATCAATGGCATAGCCTGAAAGCATTGGTCCAACCAGTGCCAATAGATTGCTGCCAATCGTCAATGCAAGCGCAAGCAATACCCAATATCTGTATTGCATCAAATACATTCCAAGTCGTAGTATCGTTCCTTTGCGGTTCTTTGGCTTTTCATACTTTTTTTGACCTTCTGCCATAATGAAGTTCCTCCTGCATACTACAGTTGCGAATCTCTAATTTCATGATACACTTCACATTGTTCCAGAAGCGCTTCATGCGACCCGTATCCAATCACTTTTCCATCTTCCAACACCATAATATGGTCTGCGTGCATAATTGAGCTGACGCACTGCGCAATAATTATCTTCGTCGTGTCCGCAAAATGCATTGTAAGTTCATAGCGCAAGGCCGCATCTGTCTTATAATCAAGTGCACTCGAAGAATCATCTAGAATAAGAATATCTGGATGTGCCGCCAACGCCCGCGCAATCAAAATGCGCTGCTTCTGTCCACCACTTAGATTTGCACCGCGCACATTAATATGATTGTCATATCCTCGCCCCACTTCTTCAACAAACTCTTTTGCCTTGGCATGTGTAATTGCCTCCTTGATATCTTCCTCAGATAGTGTCCGTCCCATGCGGACATTCTCTGCAATTGAGTCTTCAAAGATTGTATCATTTTGAAAAACAACCCCGAATCGTTCTCGCAGTTTACCTGTTGGTATCGCACGAATATCTTCACCTTCAATATAAATATTTCCTTGATTCACCTCATAAAAACGTAATAAAAGCGCGGCAAGTGTACTTTTTCCTGATCCAGTCGCACCTATAATTCCTAAAGTCTCTCCCTTATCAAGAGCAAAACTAATATCCGTTAAATTTGGTTCCTCCTGTGTTTCCTTATAGGAAAAAGTTACATGAGAAAATCGAATAAAAGCGATCTCGTCTGCTAGCTTATCACAGAGCGCAGGCAGCATTTCTTCTGGCACATCAATGACTTCCACAATACGGTTTGCCGAAGCGACCGCCTTTGAGACAATCACAAACATTTTTGATATATTAATCATTGCATTAAGAATAATTGTAAAATATGTAAGAAAAGCAAGAATTTTGCCGACTTCCGAGCTACCATAATTTACTCGATATGCCCCGACGATCACAACAAACACAAGTCCAAGATTTAAAAAAAGATTCGTGGCAGGATTGACAATCGCCATTGTAATATCCGCTTTCTTTTCCAGTGTGACAACTTCCTTATTCAATGTGTTATATCGTTCTGTCTCATATCCAGTCTTTGAAAGTGCTTTAATTACGCGGATTCCGGCGATATCTTCCCGCAGCAAACGAACAAACTTATCGATCGATTGCTGTAAAGCATTGTACATTGGAATACTTTTTCTGGAAAAATAATAAGTTACAAAGGCTGTAATTGGCATTACAGAAACCAATACCAGCGTTAAAACGGGGTCCAATGTCAATGTCACAAGGATTCCGCCAACGACTAAAATCGGTGCGCGCACGCCAAGGCGTTGAACCCGCCCTAACATCTGCTGTATATTATAAGTATCTGTTGTAAGTCTTGATATTAACGAGGGTTTTGTAAATGCATCTGTCTTTGTATTAGAAAGCCACATAACCTTTTCAAACAAATCATGGCGCAAAGTCTCTGTTGTATCCCGCGCCACCTTAGACGCCATACGGTTTGCTATGACATTAAACGTCAGTGCAAGCACTGAGCATACCAGCATTACTAATCCCCACAAATAAATGCTGTTCTTCCTGCCTTGTGGAATAATTAGGTCAATCATATATGCCAATATCCACGGCAAACACAAATCCATAATTGTGCCAATAAACTTAATGACAAAACCCATCAACATTCGTGCATAATATGGTTTTAGATAAACTGACAGCACTTTTTTCATGACAGCCTCCTTAGATTGCCTCCCATTCTCCATTTCTCAGAAATGCTCCTGCCATATCATCTGCTCTCCTGATAATTTCCTTGGAAAATCCAATAATTTCCAACAGTTTAATTGCATTTCTAGTATGTGCCCGTCCTTCAAGCAACCTGTATGAAAACAACACATCACCATGCTTGACTTCCTCCTCAAAATGGCAGTTGTCATAATCCTGTTCCAGCAAATGGGTCAATTCAATGTCATGTGTCGCCGCGAAACAATATATTTCTCTTTGCGACAATCTTTTTAAAATCTGTGTGGACGCTGCAATACGCTCCACTGTATTTGTTCCGCGAAGCACCTCATCTACAAAACATAATAAAGGCGTTTCATCCTTTGCATCTGCGGCATCTATGATGCGTTTCAATGCTTTAATCTCCACAATATAATAACTCTCCCCATTTGCAAGATTATCGCGCAGAGACATAGAAGAATAAATTCTGAAATAATTTCCCTTGTACATCTTTGCAGTACAAGTACAGACTGTCTGTGCCAAAATTGCATTGATTGCTGTCATTTTTAAAAACGTTGATTTTCCAGATGCATTGGAACCAGTAATAATCATTCCCCTATTTTGAGAAAAACTATTTGCCACAGGATTTTCAATACAAGGGTGAAATCCCTCACTCAAAATAAAACGGCTGTCACACCCAGTCTGCAAAAGCGGTGTGCAATAATACGGCAGCGCGGCTCTAAAATATCCAATAGAAATCACAGTATCAATATAGCCGATATCCCCTGCAAGTCCAATGATTGCATCTTTATTTTTATGAACAATATTGAGCATTTTATTAAAGCGAATCAAGTCAATATGCGTCAACATCTTAATATAATCAAACAGCAATTCATCAATATTTCCAGTAGACGCATTCATTTTTAGAACCATTCCTGAATTTTTCTCAAAATCCTTAAACCTGCTTCTCTTTGCTTTGAGTCCAACAGTATAGTCCTCCATCTCAGGACCAAATGTGTGCCCTGTTATCTTATCTGCACAATGTAACATACGCATAATATAAGCAAACGTTGTCACATAAGGCGCTGCAATGCCCTTCTCTTTCATATACGTAACAATATTAAAACATGCTGTTGCAATCACCATTGGCACGCCTAGAGAAGTGCGCACAAAAATAACAACTATTGACACCAAAAGTAGTAAAATACACAAATAGTGTACTTTGTTGCTACGCACGCCCAATTCTCCAAGATAATCTAAATAATCAGAGAGTGCGTACTTACCTGTATGCCCTAGCTCTTTTAAAGACATCATAGTATCAAGACGTTCCTTTTCATGTTCCATCATATAGTCAATCTGTGTCACCATCTGCGCCTGCGTACCATCTCTGTCATCCGAAACAGGGCACCGTAACATTGCATAGAGAAATTCTTCACCCGACGAGGACTGTGTAAAATTCATGCGTTCAAAGATACTGTCCATGCCTAAATCATTCCATGTAATCTCATCAATCTCATTTGTACCAGTTCTTTTTTCCCGCATATGCCAATAATACCGAGAAATTTTATCAAGTTCCTCAACGCTGTATGTTCTGTCTGGAAAATGACCATAAAGTGCTTTTAACTGGTCGCGATATTTCTTTTTTTGTCTCTTTTCATCGATTGCACCACGAATCATGACATACAAAAACACCGCTATTAATATAATAAGTAATATTATCAATTCCATTGTCTTCTCGCTGCTCCTACAAGTTTTGGGGTCCAAAACCATGCGGAAGCATCTCTGCGAGTGTCTGTTGTAGATATTGTTCTTCCGAAATTGCTGTGATGACCCGAAATTTCTCTGGATTACAAAATTCCATCATTACTTGTCTACACACACCACAAGGATAGGCATAATCTATTGGATCGCCCTCATAACCACCCACAATGGCAATTGCATCAAACTCACGTTCTCCTTCACTTACTGCTTTAAAAAAAGCAGTCCGCTCCGCACAATTCGTCGGTGTATAAGCAGCATTTTCAATGTTACACCCCTTGTATACCTTACCCTGTCTTGTTAAAAGCGCTGCACCTACCATATAATTTGAATAAGGCACATACGCCATCTGTCTTGCTTCTAATGCCAATTTTATCAGTTCTTTATTATCCATATGCACTATCCTCTATATTGTTTTCTCAAATGCTATAATACTATCTGTCACAAGTCTTGTGAACTTCCCTGCTGCCTTGTCGGCTGCCTCTTGCACTTCTTTATGAGAAAGTGGTGTTGGACTCATACCCGCGGCCAGATTACACACACAAGAAATGCCACAGATTCTCATACCAGCATGATTTGCGGCAATTGCTTCTACAACGGTACTCATTCCTACCGCATCTGCAAACTGAGCAAGCATCTTAATTTCTGCAGGCGACTCATAACTTGGACCTGTAAGTTGTACATAAACACCTTCTTGAATTGTAATCTGATCTGCCGTTGCTGCTTTTCTTATCATATCCTGCAAGTCAAGGTCATATACGTTGCTCATATCTGGAAATCTAGTTCCCAATGAATCAATGTTTTCCCCAATTAACGGATTTGGTGCAAACACTCCAATATGGTCCGTAATCAACATCAAATCACCTGCCGAAAAATTTTTATTCATTCCACCAGACGCATTCGTCAAGAATAAAATTTCAGCACCCAAAAGCTTCATCAGACGCACTGGAAGCACAACATCTGATATTGGGTACCCTTCGTAATAATGTACACGCCCTTTCATACACACCACAGGAACCTCTCCAACATATCCAAAGATAAACTTTCCCGCATGACCAGGCACAGTTGATACAGGAAACCCTTCAATATCCTGATAGGCAATCTCTGTGATAACCTTGATATTATTTGCATAATCTCCAAGACCAGAGCCAAGCACTAATGCCACCTTAGGCACAAAATCTGTTTTACTTTTTACGCTCTCATAACAACGCATTAATTTCTCATATACTTCACTCATAGTAAACCTCCATTCTAGCACAACATTATTTCTATCATGTTATACCAACGATTGTTTTATTATCATACAAATTTAGTATATCATACTTACCAGGACAGAACAACCAAAAACAGGAGACCACTTTGGTCTCCCCAGACTGTCAAAGAACCCCTATTAAGCCACCGCAAAATAGAGGTTCTTTTTCAATGTAAAGACTATAGCTTTCCTTCTTCTCCAGCAAGTGGCGTATATCTTCTGCCTGCTCAATATAATAGTTCGCAATTAATAGGTACGCCAAAATACATTGGATTCTGGATAAATAAAATGCAGTATAAGAGAAACTACTATAACTAAGCATAGAAATATAAAACTGCCCACTATAAACCACTTTATCCCTTTTATAATATCTTTGAGAGTTCTATTCTGAAAAATAGAATTCACGTCTTGAGAAACTCTATAAATAGAATCTATTTTCTCATTTGTAAAAGAATTTTCTCTTACTTCCTGCACATCAATATCCTTCACAAGTTCATCTAAAGTCATGTCAAAGAAATCACTTAACATGACCAATCTAGTAAAATCTGGGTATGACTGCCCTGCCTCCCACTTTGAAACTGTTTGTCTTGATACCTGCATTTCCATTCCCAGTTCTTCTTGGGAGAGTCCTTTTTCTTTCCTAAGTTTTAATAATTTTTCGTTGAATTTCATCTCACATTGCCTCCTTTTTTCTAGCCTACAATATAATTTATTTGGCTTCAAGTAATTTAGGTTGTCAATTTGTCAATATTGACACACATTTCATAGGTTTCTGAAAATTAACATTGTGTCAATAACTTTTAACATCCCTTTTATGTATTCCAATCCCGATTGTTCACTATTCGTAGTACCAAAATCATGCTATATTCCCGACCGGATCGCAATGATGAAATATAAAAGAAAGATTCCGTAGTCATCAACATTGTGGGAATATGTATAATTGGCTGTCTTATGGAGTTGTGGGTAACTCTGTTCGCAGGACAGAATCGTTTGTTATGCACATTCTCATAATGCTTTTCCTTTTAGCTTTGGTTTTTTAGTTCGGACTGGGGCATCTGTCTCCCACAAAATCGTATGTATGAATAAAATCCACAGCACTGTCAATTTCTTTCTAATTTTTCTTTTTTCAGCATGTCTATCGCCTCTGGTTTTATTATATCAAAAAAAAGCCAGACAATGCTGACTTTTTTGACAGTCTGAACAGACTACTCTGGTCTTCCATATTTTATATAATAATGCAGACCATTCCCCCATTAGAATCATTGACAATCTTCTGCATGGTATCTTGCAATTTGATCTGGCTCTCCTCACCAATCATAGAAACTTTACTTGTAATGCCATCGTTAACTAACTGCTCTACCGTCTTTCCAAAAATATTTGTCTCCCAAATTCCTTCCTTGGAAGTTTCTGCATCTGAAATATAACTAATTAAGTCTTGCGCCTGCTGCTGCGTACCAACAATCGGCGCGATTTCTGTCTCAATATTTGCCTTAATCATATGTATTGACGGGCTTTGCGCTTTTATTTTCACACCAAATTTATTACCATGTTTGATAAGTGTTGGATTCTCCAACATAATTTCGTCGCGCTCTGGCGTGACAACGCCATAGCCCTTTTGTCTGACACTCTCCAGCGCATTTAGAACCTTTTTATATTCCCGCTTCATATCTGCCAAGCTGGATAAAAGCTGCATGAGCTGATACTCTCCTGATACATTTTCACCTGTCATAGAACTTAACAATTCATAGTAATATTTTGTGTCACCTTCTAACAAAAAGGCTGCCGAACCATCTGCAATATTTACTTTATCATATTTGCAACGCTTGATATACTCACTGTCTTTCTCAAGCAGCTGACTAAAATCCTTTTCTACTAAATCGCGCACTGTTCTGACTTTATCCATAATAATATGTAACTTATCGATTACTTCTTTTTTCATTGGATTATCGATCTCCATAACATCCATCCACTTTGGTGTATAAAACTCAATAACAGATACAGGAAACTCATACATTACTTGTTCTAATATCATTGTGATATCATCTCTTCTAAGTTGTTCAATATTCACCGGAATTGCCTTAACGATATATTTCTTTTCCAATTCTGTGGCAATCTCTTTTGCATCCTCAGAATATGGCTTGGTCGTGTTTACAAGTACCACAAAAGGTTTTCCAAGTTCCTTAAGCTCTGTGATGGTCTGTTCTTCAGCAGCCCTATAAGAATTGCGTGGTATTTCTCCAAAGCTACCATCTGTTGTCACAACAATTCCAATCGTAGAGTGATCTTGTATCACTTTTCTGGTCCCTATCTCTGCCGCTTGTGTAAAAGGAATTTCCTCCTTAGACCATGGTGTCTTGACCATGCGCTCCACATCTTCCTCCATATGTCCTGCAGCGCCCTCCACCATATAACCAACACAATCAATCAAGCGCACTTTCACATCAATGCCATCACTAATTTCTATCTGTGCTGCCTCTTTTGGTATAAATTTGGGTTCTGTTGTCGTAATTGTGCGTCCGCCACTACTCTGCGGCAGTTCATCTTGCGTGCGCGTCCTCTCATGCTCATTTTCAATCTGTGGCAGTACCATCAAATCCATAAATCGTTTTATAAAAGTGGATTTTCCTGTTCTGACAGGTCCCACTACACCGATATAAATTTCCCCGCCGGTGCGTTGACTAATATCCCTGTATAAATTAAATTCTTGGTTTCCGTCAAGCTGACCCATTGCTTTCCCCTTTCCTATCTTAAAATCGTACTTGTTTCAATAAAAATGTTTTTCTTTTTTCCTACTTAAATTTATGCATCCACACACAAAAAAAGAACCATAACTGTCCTTTTTCGGTTCTTTCTTAACTTTGGATATTTCATCTCTGCCAATATTTCAAATTTTGCTGGAAATCTAATATTCCATCAAAAATGAACATGACAGCGTATCCAAACATGAGAAAGAACCCCTTTTTCCAGTTATGATTCTTTTGTATAATTATCATTATTGTTTACTGTTCTTTTTTTGAGATTGCTGTCTTAATTTGCGTTTTGTCTTGTACCTAAATGGTTTTCTTTTCCCTTTACCAGCATGTTTTATCGCATCTACAGCGCGTTTCTGGTCACGTGCCTCCACTGCATTTCGATTATAGATAGTCAGTTCACTAGTTTCTATCAGGCGCACATAATTTGGATACGCTGTGTATTTCATATGACATTTATTGCACTCATATGTGTTGAGTGTATCGCCATTTGGCATCATCACTTTGAGAGTAAGACCATATTTTACTATCCCCTCACAGTCCTCTTTGATACACTTATTAATTCTCTTATCATAGACGTAAAAAACATCACCCTCACGCAATTGTACCTTTCTCTCAGGTGCTTTCTTTTCCATCTCTTTGTCCTTCTCTCTTATGTAAATAATTCCCTTTTTACATTTATCACTGTTTATTCGCCATCAGCTTAACCATCGCTTCATTTAACCCTTTTACGGTCAGCTTATACATAGGAAATATCTCTTTCACCGCAGTCTCCGCCTCGCGCCACGGCGCTCTGCCCGGCGCCATCTTTGGATTCATCCACACAATCTTTTTGTAATGTCGTTTCATTAAATGTAACCATTCAAAGCCAGATAATCCACCATTTGGTCCCCTGTAATTACCAGTGTTAGAATAAAGCTCCTCTGGTGCCATCGCTGCATCTCCTACAATAATAACCTTATAATCACTGCCGACATTGCGAAACATCCACTCTGTGTCAATCCAGTCTCCATTCTCACACTCTGGTGTCTTATACAGCTTTGAATAGATGCAATTATGAAAATAGTATACTTTTACATCCTTAAAATGATTGGACTTATTAACAGACTGAAACAAATCATTCATCAATCTTGTATATGGAATCATTGTTCCGCCAGAGTCCATTAAAAGCAATAGCTTTACTGCATTTTTGCGCGGTTTCATCATCTCAATCTGCAAATAACCACCATTGTTACAAGTCTTATCAATTGTCTGGTCAATATCTAGTTCCGACTTTGGAATATCGAGCTTTGTAGAAAACTGTCGCAATCGCCGCAGTGCCATCTGAAACTGTCGGTTGTCAATTACTTTATCGTCTCTGAAATCTCTGTATTTGCGTGCACCAACTACAGCGAATGCTGATTGATAGCCTGTCTGACCGCCGACACGCACGCCACCAACATTTCCACCCATATTTCCAAAGGAAGTCTTTCCCATAGTCCCAATCCAAAAACTTCCTCCGTTATGCTCCTCATTCTGGTCTTTTAGACGTTGTTTAAATTTTTGTTCCACATCTTCTTTATCCACTTGGATTTCTTCCACTTGGTTTAGGTGCTTCCTCGCCTCCTCGTGGGCAAGCTCCATCATATCAGACTTGTCAAGCCAGCGAAGCATATTTTTACCAACTTCTGTCTCGGTCTTTACACCCTTGAAACACTCCTCAAACGCCATGTCGAACTTGTCAAATTCCGTCTCGCTCTTGACAAGAATCATTCTTGCCACATAGTAAAACTGTGTTAGCGAACTCTCGCAAAGCCCTTTGTCAAGCGCCTCCTGCAAGTCAAGCCACTCGCCCAGTGAAATTTCAAGTCCCTTTTCTTTTAACGTATAGAAAAATTTAGAAAACATTCTTTTCCCTCATTCTATGTTCTGACAAACTGTTAGTGAATCTCTTGCCGCACTGTCTCCAAATCCTCATCCTTTTTTACAACGACACCGACAAACGGCAACTTTGACCGCAATGTATCTGCTGAAATACCACCAATCTGTAATGCATTAATCCAGTCAATCAACTCTGAAGTGCTTGGTTTTTTGCGCACATCACGCAACGCGCGAATATCATAAAATACTTGCATCGCATTTTTCATCAGATTTTCCTCAACATTAGGATAATGTGTCTTAATAATCTCCTCCATCAGTTCTGCATCTGGAAAATCAATATAGTGGAAGATACATCTCCTCAAAAATGCATCTGGAAGTTCTTTTTCTGCATTGGAGGTAATAATTACAATTGGGCGATGCTTTGCCTTAACTGTACGTTTTGTCTCATGGATATAGAATTCCATCTGATCAAGCTCCCAGAGCAAGTCATTTGGAAACTCCAAATCCGCCTTGTCAATCTCGTCAATCAATAAAATCACTTGCTCATCGCTCTCAAAAGCCTCGCCAAGTTTTCCAAGTTTGATATACCTCGCGATATCATCAACCCCTTCCACACCAAACTGTCCATCGTAGAGTCGTTGGATTGTATCATACATATACAAACCATCTTGGGCTTTTGTTGTGGACTTAATGTTCCATATGATAAGTTTCTTGCCGAGCGAATTTGCAACTGCCTGTGCAAGCATGGTCTTGCCTGTTCCTGGCTCTCCTTTGATTAAAAGTGGTTTTTGCAGTGCAATCGCAACATTTACGCTTGCGAGAAGCTCCTCACTTGCCACATAATCTTGTGTACTGTTAAACTCTGTGTTTGCCATTTTGTACCTTTTCCTTTCTATATTTTAATTCCAAAATTTTCTTGTAATTACGCATCCCTTTCTTCTCTGCAACATCTTTATGTTAATCGAATAATACGCCGATAGCTATAATAATTTTGCGATAGCCCATGACCATAATCGTGATATAAATTTCGATAAAAAGCAGAATAACAAGGTAGCACATATATGGGTCCATCACCGCCGCAAAGAGAGCACCCACCATCACCACCTTTTGTATACAGTGTATTATCAATAATCTCGTATTTATAAGAATCATAGGCAATAAATAACCCTAGCATATTATTCTGATTCAATACAGAGGATTGTATCTCTTTTTCATAACTAACAGCAGCACCTATTTGAAAAATTTCATCACGTATGTCATTATTTAAGATATCACCCCAACGAAAAAATGTACGTGTGCCACCATTACAAAGATATTCCCATTCATCTTCTGTTGCCAATGTAAAAGGACCTTCTTTTAAAGAACGAACGGCATCTTCTAATGATGGCATATCACATTCAATGTAGCGGCTATCCACTTCTACAATCATATCACCAATGTCAGCCGTGCGTAGCGGAGAAACGCACTCAGACAAATATGCATTCCATTTCGCTAGAAAATCCTCCCAACTCAAATATCCATTTTCCTTAATATCTTTTTCCTCCTCAGCCAGCGCCAATGACAATGCTTCTGCTTTTGCCGAATCACCTGCGGCATTTGCTTTTTGTGTTTCATCCTGATAATATTCTCGCAAATCTTCTAATTTCTCCTGATAATATTCCTTACCAGAGGCAAATTCTTCTTGTAGTCCTTGTAATAATCCTTCACTCAAAGGGCATTCTGTATCCCAGCCCAAAACAACATTCTTTTGACCATGTACAAAAACAAACTGCGTACCTTCATATTCCAAAAGCCATGTTTCTTGTTCAATCCCATTCATCTTTGTTTTAATAACTTTAATAAATTGAAAATCCATGTTCAATTCTTCAATACGGGAACGAACCCTTTCCAATAACGCTGTCATCACAGTCCTCCTTAACCCCAGTTCTCATCGTGCGCAATTTCAATTTTCTTATCACGTATCATCAAATCTTTCACTGCAGCAGCAGCTGGTTTTCCATTAAATAAGACTTCGTTCACCTGCTCAATAATTGGAAGCTCGACATCATACTTTTTCGCAAGACGCATTGCCGCTTTTGCCGAATACACGCCCTCGACAACCATCTTGACCTCTGCCATCGCCTCCTCCATTGTCTTCCCCTGTCCGATAAGGATTCCGGCACGCCTATTGCGGCTGTGCATACTCGCACAAGTCACAATCAAATCACCAATGCCAGACAGTCCGCAGAAGGTTTCAAACTTGCCACCCATCTCCATTCCAAGCCTTCCGATTTCTGTGATACCGCGTGTGATAAGCGCTGCCTTTGTATTGTCGCCATAGCCAAGTCCATCCGCAATACCTGCTGCCAACGCAACCACATTTTTTAATGCCGCGCCAAGCTCAATTCCCAACACATCAGGGCTTGTATAAACGCGAAATACATCACTCATAAAAACAGATTGAATAAATTCCGCTGTTTTCTTTGTCTTTGCGCCTACCACAATCGTTGTTGGAATACACTTGCCAACCTCCTCTGCATGGGAAGGGCCTGACAAAACTGCCACATCTGCCTGTGGTATCTCATCCTCGATTACTTGTGAGAGTGTCATAAGAGAAGATTCTTCAATTCCCTTTGCCACATTTACAATAATTTGTCCTTCTGTCACAAGACCTCTCATATTATGCGCTGTAGTCCTTGTAAATGAAGATGGCACCGCAAGTACCAAAATATCCTTGTCCTTTACAGCTTGTTCAAGTATAGTCGTAAATAAAATGTCCTCTGCAAGCTTTACACCCGGAAGTTTATCTTTATGCTCATGTTCTCTATCCAGCATTTGTATTTCCTCTTTTAATGCCGACCATACAGTGACATCATGTCCATTATTGTGCAGAAGCACTGACAGCGCAGTCCCCCAACTCCCCGCTCCAATCATTCCTATCTTTGCCATAGTAAACCCCCTAATTTTTTTTGTTTAAATATGTCTTTCTTTCCTCCTTATGTAACAGTCGTTTGATATTTGCCCGATGTCCCCAAAAAGCAAGTATTGCCAAGAGAACTGTCACAAAATAAAGTTCATTTAATGCAGCTTGATCCATGCCCCACACACCCATCTGACCAAAAATGACCATCTCTGCAATCAGCACAATCTCTACCACCAGCGAACCCAACGACACATAATGCGTTGCAAAAAAAATTCCAAAGAAAGTGATAACCTGTGGAATAAGCATATATGGGTGAAAAAAAATCACAAGTCCTGCTGTGCAGGCAATTCCTTTTCCACCCTTAAAACCAAGATAAAATGGAAAATTATGTCCCAAAATTGCGCCTGCTGCCGCATAAATCACCAACAAATATAAAATATCATTGTACTGCTCTCGAAACAACAACCGAACAACTGTCATTGCAAGTCCTGTCTTAATAATATCACAAAATAAAACAATTGCACCTGCTTTTTTTCCAAGAACGCGAAGTGAATTTGTTGTGCCTGCATTTCCACTTCCATATTTTCTAATGTCAATGCCATGCAGTCTGCCATAAATATAGGAAGTCTGAAAGCAACCAAAAATATAACCTATCAATAAGCAAACGAAACGAATCATTTTATATAAAGTCCTTTCCTATCTTATTTATCCTCTTTGCGTTCCCTGATAATAAATTTCAAAGATGTCCCTTTGAATCCAAACGCTTCTCGTATCTTATTTTCAAGATATCTTGTATATGAAAAATGCATCAATTCCTTGTCATTGACAAACACCACAAATGTTGGCGGTTTTACGCCTGCCTGTGTAGTATAGAAGATTTTCAATCGCTTTCCCTTGTCTGAAGGGGGTTGCTGTAACGCCACTGCCTCTGTGACAATCTCATTGACAACCCCTGTCGAAATACGTAAGGATTGATTTTCAATCACCATATCAATCGTCTCAAAAAGTTTGTTTAAGCGCTGCCCTGTAACCGCAGAAATAAAAACAATCTCCGCGTAGAGCATAAAGGAAAGAGTATTCCGCACTCGTTCTGTAAAACGATAGATAGTCTTATCATCCTTTTCGATGGCATCCCACTTGTTCACTGCAATAACAATACCCTTTCCTCTGTCATGAGCAATTCCAGCAATCTTGGCATCTTGCTCTGTGACCCCTTCCACTGCATCAATCACCAAAACCACTACATCCGCGCGTTCCACCGCACTCACTGTACGAATAATCATAAAACGCTCAAGTTCTTCTTTGATTTTATTTTTACGGCGTAGACCAGCCGTGTCAATCAGCACATATTCTCTGTTATTGTACATAATTTCTGTATCGATAGCATCCCGCGTCGTTCCGGCGATATCAGATACAATCACACGGTTCTCACCAGCAATTTTATTGATGATAGAAGACTTTCCTACATTTGGTTTTCCCACAATCGCAATTCTTGGTCGGTCGTCATCCTCCTCTGTGAGTGTCTCCTTGTCAAACAGCGCTGTCACTGCATCCAGCATCTCACCAAATCCCAATTTATTAACAGATGAAATCGGATATGGTTCACCAATACCAAGATTATAAAATTCATAGACGTCTACTTCCATTTTAGCAAAGCTATCCACTTTGTTCACAACCAGCACTACTGGCTTGCGGCTTCTTCTAAGCATATCTGCCACCTTGGAATCCGCATCAACTAGTCCTTGCCGCACATCGACAAGAAAAATAATAACATCTGCTGTATCAATTGCTATCTGCGCCTGCTCACGCATCTGCGACAGAATAATATCTTTGCTATCTGGTTCAATTCCACCAGTATCAATCATTGTAAAATTCCAATTCAACCAGTTCACATCTGCATAAATACGATCTCTGGTGATGCCTGGTGTATCCTTCACAATCGAAATCTTATCCCCCGCAATCGCATTAAACAGTGTTGATTTTCCTACATTTGGTCTTCCCACGATAGCCACAATCGGTTTCTTGGTTCTATTTTCCATTTTATCTATATCTCCATTTCTCCTTTTATAGTAGATCCTCCTATAATATCAAATTCATTAATAGAGAATCGCATCCAGAAAATTCTGCCCGCTTGATTTTACAATATCTATTGGCACTTGTAAAGCCTTTTCGAGTTCTGCAAGTGTCATATCATCCAGAAACACTGACTCACCGCTCTTTAAAACATTCTGTGGCAACAATAACTTTTCTCCCAATCTCTGTTCTTTAAGTTGCGCAAGTAAATCCTGCCCTGTCAACAACCCAGAAACGGTTATCAGTTCCCCAAAAAAGTCATTTTGTATCGCATAGACATGCACTGTAATCTGTGGGCACAGTTCTGTGACTTGCGCTGCCATCTGCGATATAAAACGATAGGCAAGTTTTCCCGTCGCAATCGACAGTTCTTTTGGCGGTATTGTGCCATGTTCTGTGCGGCGAAACGTGTCAATTGCCTCCTGAAATTCATTTATAAAAAGACGCAGCATACCAACGCCATTTTCGAGCTGTAAATATCCATCATAACGTCCCTCCTCAGGCAGCTCCTCCCCTGCAAGAATATACCACTCATCACTCGCATGGATAAAATGCAAACCATATTCAGGAAAAAGTTTATCCTGCCACCAATGCACAATTGAGAGTACCTGTTTTGCATCCTCCTTGGTAAATGGTTCTAGCGGAAACAATCCTGCTCTATATTTAGATAAGCCTACAGGAACAATCGATACACTCTCCAAATTCGGCAGATACTTTGATAAATCCTCTATACTCCGCTCTAGCTCCGCGCCGTCATTCACTCCTTTGCACAGTACAATCTGCCCATTCATAACAATCCCCGCTCCGGCAAGCTTCCACGCCTTCTCAAGTGCCTGTCCTGCAAAGCGATTGTTCAACATCTTACAGCGCAAATCAGGATTCGTTGTCTGAAAAGATACATTGATTGGAGAAAGATGATACTTGATAATGCGATCAATATCCTTGTCAGACATATTTGTCAACGTTACATAATTTCCCTGCAAAAAGGAAAGTCTGGAATCGTCATCCTTAAAATACAATGTATCCCGCATTCCAGGTGGCATCTGGTCAATAAAACAAAAAATACATTTATTATGACAAGAACGATACTCGTCCATCAGACTATTTTCAAAGGTAATACCCAAATCTTCGTCATATTCTTTATCAATTTCAAGAAGCCACTCCTCACCAGACGGTTTCCGAATTAATACTTCAATATACTCATCCTGTGTAAAATACTGATAGTCAAAAATATCCTCAATTTTATTTCCATTAATCTCTAAGAGCGTATCACCTACCTCAATTTCAAGTTCCTCGGCAATACTACCTGATGCCACATGTTCCACAACATGCAAATGTTCTTTCTTCATTTTATCCCCCATACCGCCTTTTGGCGGCTCAAATAGAAATGAAAAACAATTGTAATCTGCTACTTTTTATCTCTTTTAATAATACTAGAAATTTCTTGACGTGTCACTACCTGAATGGTATAAAATATAATAGATAATGAATTCGGGCCATGAGTGTCAATCATAATAACAATTCGGGCGATATTTGAAATCTTGCTTTGCAAAATCGTCTGCACTTCTCAATCATGTTCTCACGGAATGCGCAATTTATGCATATTCCTGAACCATAAAAAATAATTAAATTTCATTGAGAAAGGAATGAATCCCAATGTCTTATTTAAAACAATTAAAAAGTGCCTTGCCTGTAGCACCGCTAAAATTGATGGTTTTAAACAGTGCCGCCGAACTCGGCAACGAAATTAATAATTATTTGGTTAGCTTTCGCAACAAAGTGACTAATGTATATAATAATGACCCTGCCTTTCAAGGCTATGTAGAAAAAAACTATCTGTTTCAATTCAGTACTCCTCGTTTTTATAGTGGTGAAGGCAAAGCTGTGTTGGACGAGACTGTACGCGGAAAAGATGTTTTTATTCTTGTAGATGTGTGCAATCATAGTTTAACTTACACAATGAATGGATACACCAACCACATGTCTCCTGATGACCATTATCAGGATTTAAAGCGTGTTATCGCTGCAACGAACGGAAAAGCACACCGCATCAATGTAATTATGCCCTTTTTATATGAAGGTAGACAACACAGACGAACTGGCAGAGAATCCCTTGACTGTGCATATGCATTTAAGGAACTTACTAAAATGGGCGTGAGCAATTTTATCACGTTTGATGCACATGACCCTAGAATACAGAATGCCTCTCCGCTGAGCGGATTTGATAATTTCACTGCGCACTATCAATTTTTAAGAGCGCTCTTACACTCGGAAAAAGACTTAAAATTGGACAAAGACCACATTATTGTCATCTCTCCTGATGAAGGAGCACTAGATAGAGCCATCTACTTCTCAACAGTAATCGGCGCTGATACAGGTATGTTCTATAAACGACGTGACTACTCTACTATTGTCAATGGCAAAAATCCTATTGTAGCGCATGAATTTCTGGGGAACGATATTGAAGGCAAAGACATTATTATTATTGATGATATGATATCTTCTGGTGAAAGTATGATTGACACGGCAAGACAATTAAAATCCATGAATGCTAAACATGTGTTTATATGCACTACATTTGGTCTGTTTACCAACGGTTTTACTGCTTTTGACAAAGCCTATGCAGATGGTGTGTTTGACAAAGTCGTTACGACAAATCTCTGTTATCGTCCACCTGAATTGCTGACAAAACCCTATTATCTCGAAGCAGATATGAGCAAATTCCTTGCCTCTATTATTGATTTTTTAAATCATGACTTATCTATTGAACCAGTATCTACTCCAACAGAAAAAATACAACATATTATCAAGCTTTATCAAAATGGCGAAGAAATATTTAAAGTATAAAAATACGTAGAAAAAATTTTAACGCGCAGCGAACATGAAGGTCTTTCCTACTCGCTGCGCGTCTTCTATACGAACTCCCATCTGCCCGCTTTGGCGGGCGTACTAATCAGGAGGAGTGAAATTTTAATTTCACACGAACTCCCATCTGCCCGCTTTGGCGGGCGTACTAATCAGGAGGGGTGAAATTTTAATTTCACACGAACTTAACAACATATTTTATGGAAACTTTTTTTACCCTTTTTAATAATAAATTCTTCCGTAAAAGCAGATTTTGGATACACTGTTTTTGTATCTGTAACCTTATTTCCATTTACGGAGACACCGCCTTGATCCACTGCACGCCTTGCCTCTGACTTAGATGCCGTCATTCCTGCTGTTACAAGAAGTGTTAGAATATCAATCCCCCCATCTATAAATTGTTCGTCTAAAAGCACTGTTGTTGGCATATTCTCCGAGTTTACACCACCTGCAAAAAGCGCTGTTGCTACCTCCTTCGCCTTCTGTGCTTCCTCTGTGCCATGTACAAGCTGTGTCAGTTCAAATGCAAGGATTTCTTTTGCCTTATTCAACGCGCTGCCTTCCCATTTCTCCATCGCCTCAATTTCTTCTAGCGGAAGGAAGGTTAACATTTTCAAACATTTGATTACATCTGCATCCGACACATTTCTCCAGTATTGGAAAAACTCATAGGGTGATGTCTTCTCTGCATCAAGCCATACAGCACCAGACTCGGTTTTTCCCATCTTCTTTCCCTCGGAGTTAAGCAATAAGTTAATTGTCATCGCATGGGCGTCCTTGCCAAGCTTGCGACGTATTAATTCCGTACCACCAAGCATATTGCTCCACTGGTCATCACCGCCAAACTGCATATTGCAGTCATATTTCTGAAACAGTGTGTAAAAATCAAAGCTCTGCATAATCATATAATTAAACTCTAAGAAAGTCAGTCCCTTTTCCATACGCTGTTTATAGCACTCCGCTGTCAACATGCGGTTCACGGAAAAGTGTGGTCCAATCTCACGCAATACATCCATGTAATTGAGGTCCAACAGCCAATCTGCATTGTTGACCATCATTGCCTTACCCTCACCAAATTCAATAAATTTACTCATCTGTTTCTTAAAACAGTCTACATTGTGCTGTATTATCTCTGTTGTCATCATTTTACGCATATCTGTTTTTCCTGAAGGGTCCCCAATCATCGCTGTTCCGCCACCAATCAGCGCGATTGGTCTATTTCCGGCCATCTGGAGACGCTTCATCAAACAAAGTGCCATAAAATGCCCTACATGAAGGCTGTCTGCTGTTGGATCAAAACCAATGTAAAACACTGCTTTTCCATTGTTAATCATTTCTTTGATTTCATCTTCGTTTGTCACCTGAGCGATCAAACCTCTTGCTACTAATTCCTCATACAATTGCATACTCTTTCTCTCCTTTTTCTACGACGCAGAGGATAGATTTTGTAACAATCAAGTTGAACTGGAACATTAAAAAACCTCATCCTCTGAATATTAAAAACTCAAAGGACGAGGTACTTTTTATCAGTATACCACGTGTTACCACCTTTTTTCACACAGGATTCACACCCTATGCCTCAGCAAGTACGGGGAAACCTTCTTAAACGATTTTCCGATACTCTTCCCAATATAACGTTTGGGGATTCCGTCGCAGTCTACTTTCGTGTACCTTTTATCTACACAAATTTCAGTGCGCAGCTCCAAGATGTATTCGCTCTCATTTTCCCTTGTGCCTCTCATCAACCAGCGACTTTCTGTAAGTTCCCATGAAAGTTACTTATTCTTTTCATAGCCTTTTTAATATTCATGATTATAACTGTATATTAGCTATTTGTCAACAAAAAATTTTATTTTAGGAGTATTATTTTTTCATCTGCTGTATATATCAGATCAAATTTCTGTACTGCCTTCTTGTTGGAACCATCTTTCAATTTGACTGTAACTGTTACTGATTGAATATCACTAGATTTACATCGCACTGTATTTTGAGACACTACTAATTGCGAATAGGTTTTATTTGTCGTTGGTTTTGTTGGAACTAAAATAAATCCTCCCTCTATCGGATGATAGCCAATCCCTTTTCCACCACTAATTTCAACATTGTATGATGGTACATAGAAATTACCCTGGTATTCTTTCAAAGACATAGAAAGGGAATAATATATACCCTTATTGTCAATATGATTGCTAAAACCTTCGCACTTAAAATTTAATTGATTGATTTTTGGAATAACCATTACTGGATAAACAGCACTTACACCGCTTCCATCTGCTGCCTCCGCCTTCACATAAACTTGTGGATACTGATTTGATAAAATTTCTGCTTTTGTTGCCTTTACAATTCCTTTATTTTCATCTATCTCTGCGTACTCACTACCTGATACAATACTCCATTTTACTTTCTGGTTTGCCGCTTTTCCAAAATTGTTACTTATCTTTGCAGAAAGCGTAATCTTTGCGCCTACAGAAACAATTCCTTCATTGCCATTCTTTGGTACAATAGCAATTCTTGACATAGGAACACTCACAATAACATTACATTTTGCCTTTCTATTGCTTCCATCTGTTGCGCTACAAGTAATTGTTGCTTTTCCACTGGAATGTGCCTTAATCAATCCGTTGGAGTCAACAGATGCAATTCCTGGCGCACTGCTCGTATATTCCAGTGCTTTGTTGTCACCACCCTCTACTTTTGGTTCTAGCTGGTACTCTTTTGGTGCATTGTAATTTCCTAATATTGTAAATAGATTTACTGTTCTTGGAATTTCAATCTTTGTAATTGGATTTGCTACAACTTCAAATTGAATACTTGCTGTCTTAGGTTTTTTTCCTTCTGGAACCCCTTTTTCTGTTGCGGTCACTTCAAATTTTCCGCTCGCACCTTTTTTGACAGACACCTTTCCACTTGCATTGATTGTTACTGTACCACTTGCATTTTCAAGCGGTTTTACAACCCAATCCATTTTTTTGCTGGACACATTTGTTGGTAAAATATTCGCCTTAATTACTGCACTTTTCCCAGCCGCTATTTTTTCTGGGCCTTTCAATGTAATACTTTCCGCAAGCTGTTTTACAGTAATCGTGCAACTAGCAGCTTTCTTGCTCCCATCATTGGCAGTTGCTTTAATAACTGCTTTTCCTGGCGCTAATGCGGTGACAATCCCATTTGCATCTACTATTGCAACTTTTCTGTTGTTACTACTCCACACAATATCTGTAATTTCCCCGCCATCTATCGTAAGATTACTGCTCTCATCTTCTTTTTTCAGAACATTTATCAAATCTCCAGTATAACTTGTATACTTTTTGGTTGCAAAGGTCACTTTTTTAATTTTTACAGAATCTAATATCGTTAATAAAAACTCACCTTGTACTGCACCTGCTTTCGCCACAATCTTACATTCGCCTGCGGATGCGTTTTTTGATATTGTCACCTTGCCATTATTTACCTTAACATCACTGCTGTAATTTCCATCTACTTCCCAAATAATTTTGTTATTTCCAAACTTTGCATAAGATGGTTCTACTATCGCACTCAATGTCAAGCTCTTTCCTTTTGCAACTTTATTTACAGAATCCGCTGCAGTAATTGTTACGCTAACTGGTTCTGGCTCAAAATAATACTTTCGCGAAACCACCTTGCTGGCTTTTCCTGTAATATGATTTACTGCGATTGCATTCAAAGTAACCTGTTTTGCACCGCCAATACATACTTTTCCATCTACTAATGGCTCACCATTTGATACAATACCATTTTTAAATGCAGGCTTTTTGCCATTAATTGAATAATAAATCTTTGCGTCTAGTGTGTCACACTCAATAGGAATATCCACCCATTCTTTTGTAAAAGTAGTAGTATTTTCTATATCTTTAATTATTGGCGCTTGCGGTGCTTCATCGACCGCCGCGATTGTTATCCCGAGCACTTTAGGCAAATAAGTAGTACCTGCACCGACCTTGGGTGAAGAAGATCTTATTACATTTTTCTTCATAATAGAAAACAATGCGTCAACCTTATCTGCACCGCTCTTTCCTTTAAGTGCATCAATTTCATTTGACGCAGATAAAATCACTGCCGCAGTACCTACTGCAACTGGACACGCCATACTCGTTCCTTGCATAAAATCATAGGATTGATTTGACTTGTTGAGCGTAGAGTATATCTCTACCCCAGGAAAAGCAAGATCAATTTTATCTCCATAATTCGTAAACCCAGCCTTGCTTCCATCTTGCATAATTGCAGCAATAGAACATACATTATCATAAGATGCCGGAAACTCATATCCATTTGTAGCCTCATTTCCAGCAGCAGCAAATATCGCAACACCATTTTGATATGCTTTTTTTATTATGTTTTCTTCATTTCCATTATAATAGCCACTTCCCAGACTCATATTGATAACATCTACACCGTCGTCAATTGCTCTGTTAATCGCTCTTAAAATGTAGTCATTCTTCATAATGCCTTCCGAATCCATGACACTATATGCATATATCTGCGCACCAGGAGCAATGCCAGCCCCGCCTTTTCCATTATTACCAACGGCAGCAGCAATACCAGCAACATGTGTTCCGTGTCCTTCCGGGTCTGTCGTTGTCGCAGCTCCGCCTTCTGGAACCATTGTTAGATTCTGTGCCACATTCTCTTGTAGGTCTTCATGTGTACTATGTACTCCACTATCAATAATACCAATCTTAACGCCATCACCTTTATAGCCTTTCTCCCATGCATATTGATCCCCTATGTACTCATGTGCCCACTGATAATTTTTGCTACTTTCTTTTAAGGCTGGATCATTGTATTCCTCAAAGAGCTGATAATAATAATTTGGCCAAACCGCCGGAAGATGATAGAATTTGCTCGCCGCTGCTTTTATCGCCTGGCTTACTGTCCGTTCTTGGCTCAATTTAATCACAGCTACACCATCGCCAAAACGCTCAAGTGTACCGCCAAAGGCTTCTGCAACTTCTTGTGCATCTTCCCTGCTGTCTGTCAGATAAACTACTTCACCCTTTGCATAAATATTAGTTTGTTCGGATTCTTCTTCTAGTTCTGATATTTCATCTGCATAGGACGCAAGTGTTGATTTATCTTTTAGCTGTTTTGCCGAAAGTGTATAATTTTCTGAAAGGCCCGGGAATAACACATCTGTACTTTCTGTTGACACTTCTGTTGTTGTTTCTTCAGTGGTTATTTCTTCGGTAGTTTCTTCCTCTGTTGTCTCAGTAGCAATCTCTGTTTCTATTTCACTTGAAATAAAATCCTCTTCTGTCTCCTCTGTGGTCATCTCTTCTGTCGAAACTGTTTCTATTTCACTTGAAATAGAATCTTCTTCTGTCTCCTCTATGGTCAATTCTTCTGTCGAACTACTTTCCGTTGTTGTTTCTTCTGTCGATGTGTCTTCAACAGAATTTTTTTCAGTTGTGTTTGTTTCTGTTGTTTCTTCCTCCATCGATACCATTTCTGTTGAGGCGATCTCGGAAGAAACGGTTTCTGTAGTTATTTCTTCGATTTCTGTTGAGACAGCCTCTGTTGTCTCATCTTCAGAACTAATTAATTCAGTTAATATTTCCTCAAAAATATCCGATTCTGTCAAATGTTCTTCAGTGTCTGAACTCTCTGCATTTGTAATATCTGTACCTGTCTCATCTTCTAATTCCGTATTGTCCATTGTTGTCATTTCAACATTTGTTTCCGTCTCCAATTCTGTGACGTTCGATTCCGCCAAAGCAGTAATTCCTGTTGTATTTAAGAACATAGTTGCAACTAACATGGCAGAAACTATCTTTGTTTTCTTAAATCTCATTTTCATCTCCATCACCCTTTTTCAAAATTTCTGAATCTTTTCTACAATTCCCCAATGTTCATTATTGATTGGTATCAGTAACTTCGCTAATTTTTTTTAGCTGATAATGATTACTGTTCACTGTCAGCGCAGGATATCCATTGTTATCCCCCAATTCCATTAGTTCCTGTGGATCCTTGTCAGTTGTATATACTGCTATGCCATCTGAAAACGAAGACAACTCTATTTCGTAAAGCTCTGCTATTTTTTCTGCCTCCGTTTGGTCCTCCGCCAACGCAATCAATTCTGTCACATTCATCCTCTCCTCAGTAGAATCTTCCGTCTCAATAAACTGTGGTACTTGCTGGAGAGAACTCTCATCCAATTTTTGTCTTCCATTGCAAGCTACTAATAAACTACCAAACATACCAATGCATAAAACACCAAATAGAACCCCACCTATTCTATGCACACTCTCACCTCCTTCTCCTTTCAAAATCATACAATTGCATTAAAATATCCTTAGTACAACACTTATTAACTTACCAAAAACTAATTATTGGTAACATTTTCTATTATAAACATTATTTTAGATGTTTTCAACCCGAACACAAAAAAATGTTCGATTTTTTGTGTTCCCGTGTGCATAAAAAACACAGAAGACCTTCTTCTGTGTTTTTAATATCTATCACTATGCCTACTCTACAGTTACTACTTTATAATCCTGCTCCTCCACAGTTTTTTTCAGAAGTTCATCACTGATTTCTGTGTTGAGCGTTAAGACTGCTGTCCCTGACTCATGACTAACCACTGCCTCTGTCACTTCGTCAAGCGCCTCTAAACATTTCTTTACTCTTGCCTCACAATGTCCACACATCATGCCTTCAATTTTCATTGTCTTTGTCATATTAGTCTCTCCTTTTTCCATCATTTTATTTTTATTATCATAAACAGCACTTCGCTGTATATGTTTCATTTTATGAACTGCATACTTTCTATCATACTTTGAACTATACATATCAATCAGATTTAGTCGCAATGCATTTGTCACCACACAAAAACTAGACAAGCTCATTGCAGCAGCACCAAACATTGGATTGAGCTGCCACCCCAAAAGAGGTATCCACACCCCTGCCGCCAATGGAATCCCTATTATATTATAGAAAAATGCCCAGAAAAGATTTTCATGAATATTTGTCAGTGTCCTTCGACTCAATCGAATCGCTGCTGGGACATCTTTCAATTGACTTTTCATTAGCACCACATCCGCAGCATCAATCGCAATATCTGTTCCAGCACCAATCGCAATACCAATATTCGCTCTTGTCAGCGCTGGTGCATCATTAATACCATCCCCTACCATAGCAGTCTTTCCTTTTTCCATAAGATGCCGTATCACATTCTCTTTTCCGTCAGGAAGCACACCTGCAATCACTTCATCTACACCAGCTTGTTTTCCAATTGCCTTTGCAGTACGCTCATTATCCCCAGTTAGCATCACAACATGGATTCCCATGTCCTGCAATTCCTCTACAGCCTGCCTACTATCCTCCTTTATCACGTCTGCAACAGCTATCATGCCAAACAATTTATCCTCTGCAAAAAAAAGTGGAGTTTTTCCTTCCTCGGCAAGTCTTTCTGACTGACGCATAAAATCCTGTGGAATTTTTATTTTCTCTCCAATAAATTTTGCACTTCCACCATACAATTGTCTACCATCAATGATTATGGTCAATCCATTTCCAGGCAATGCTTTAAAATCTGTTCCATTAATCACATGCTTTTTTGCATGCTCTGGATTGTCCGCAAAATATGCTTCTGCAAACACATTGATAGCATGTGCTAATGGATGCTCACTCTTTTGCTCCAGCGCATATGCCAAATCAATCAGTTCTCCTTCTGACACTCCTGTAGCGGGAACAATATCTGTCACTTTAGGTTCTCCTTTTGTAATTGTTCCGGTTTTGTCAAGCGCCACAATGGAAACTTTTCCCGCCTCCTCAAGAGACACTGCAGTCTTAAACATAATGCCATTTTTTGCCCCTATACCATTTCCGACCATAATTGCTACTGGTGTGGCAAGCCCCAATGCACAAGGGCAACTGATGACAAGCACTGAAATTCCTCTCGCAAGTGCAAATCCAATTGTTTGACCTGTCAAAAGCCAAATAAAAATAGTTATCAAAGCAATCACAATCACTGCTGGCACAAACACACCAGATACGCGATCAGCTACTTTTGCAATTGGTGCTTTTGTCGCTGCCGCGTCACTTACCATACGAATAATTTGTGACAGTGTAGTATCCTCACCGACTCTTGATGCTCTACACTTGATAAAACCTGATTGATTTACTGTAGCCGCAGACACTAAATCGCCCGCCTGTTTGTCCACAGGAATACTCTCTCCCGTGAGCGCTGCCTCATTGATCGCACTCGTGCCTTCCAGCACAACCCCATCCACAGGAATACTTTCTCCAGGTCGCACCACAAAAATATCATTTACTGTCACCATCTCAATTGGCACTTCTATCTCAATGCCATCACGCACCAAAACTGCAGTTTTTGGTGATATTTTCATCAGGCCTTTCAGCGCATCTGTTGTGCGTCCTTTTGATCGTGCTTCTAACATTTTTCCTACAGTGATTAACGTCAATATCATTGCTGCTGACTCAAAATAAAATTCGTGCATGTACGCCATCACCGTTACGCTATCACCTTTTAATTGTGCATCAGTCATAGCGAATAATGCATAAGTGCTATAGACAAATGCTGCTGTCGAACCAAGTGCAACAAGCGTATCCATATTAGGTGCTCTATGCCAAAGACTTCTAAAGCCACTAATAAAAAATTTCTGATTGATAACCATTACTGTGATTGTGAGCAAAAGCTGTATCAGTCCCATAGCAACATGATTGTTTTCCAAAAAACTGGGAACCGGAAAGCCCCACATCATATGTCCCATAGAAAAATACATCAAAACGACTAGAAATCCAATTGAATACCATAATCTACGTTTTAGCACTGGCGTTTCTTTATCCTTTAACAGTTCTTCTTGTTCTGTGTGGCTACTGCTCTGTGTGCTGTTCTTTCCTTTTAGTGAAGCGCCATATCCCGCCTCTTTAACCGCTTTAATTACCGCAGAAGATGAAACACTTCCCTCCACTCCCATCGAATTTGTGAGTAGACTTACAGAACAAGCACTTACACCCTCTAGCTTTGACACTGCCTTTTCTACTCTGGCACTACAGGCTGCACAGCTCATGCCAGTTACTGTATACTGTTCCATTTTAATCCCCCCATGCCGCCTTTTGGCGGCTCAAATAGATATGAAAAACGCTGTCTTTTTCGTTTTTCTCGTGTGAAATTTTAATTTCACACTATCTCCATTCCGCCGCCAAGCGACGACATAAATAATATAAATTATATGATACCAGGGTCAAAAGGTCAAGAAATCCGATGCAAGCTTGCTTGCAAGAGGATTTTTGGTTACAATTCACACCCACGCCAGTTTTTATCATGTTATAAGTTATTGAGGTGTGAATTATAACAGATTTTGCACACAAAATGCTAAAAGGCAAGCATTTTGGCGCATGATTCCCACTACTTTGGCGCGGGTGTGAAAAGTAACGATTTTTGAACTTGGAACCCGCAAAAACACCGAAAAGTAGCCATTTTTCACAGAAAAATGAGCGAATTTGAGGTGTTTTAGGATTGCGGGAGCATGAAATGCGGAGCAATCCGTGGTATCATAGGGGGCAAAATACCTTTTGACCCCAACATCATTATATATGTTTACTTTGTGCTGATCATATATTGCAAATCAGTTAAATTCCCTATACGACTATATAAGTTAATTTACTATATCATACCCAAATCCTTAATGATTACTTCATCAATTTTTTCAATGTCTGAATCAATTCATCCACTGTTTCTTCCTTGCCGTCCTTAATATCCTGTGTCACACAAGTCTTAATATGATTTTCAAGAAGCACGCGATTAAAGCTATGCAATGCCGCATTCACTGCCGACACTTGAATCAAGATGTCAGTGCAATAGACATTTTTTTCTACCATTCCCTTTATTCCCCGTATCTGTCCCTCAATACGACTCAGTCGGTTAATCATATCCTTGTACTCTTTCTCTGGACGCTCTGTTGTCTTATCGCTTATTGTTCCCATTTCATTTTCCATAATTGTATCCATTCCCTTCCAAAATATATTTTCTTATGTATCTACTTTTATTATATTATACCCCCGTATGGTAACTGTCAAGTCTTTCTTTAAAAACAATTAAAAAATTATTATTGATTTTCCATCAATAAAGTGCCATACTAAAACTATCGTTTTATATTAATATGAGGAGGAAAACCTGTAATGGAACACCTAAAAATTCCAAAAAATTATTATTCGGCACTGAATTTGCATGACACGCAAATTGCCATTAAAACCGTAAAAGATTTTTTTCAAAACCAGATTGCACAACGACTCAATCTTGCGCGTGTATCTGCACCACTTTTTGTAGACCCACTCTCTGGATTAAATGACAATCTTAACGGCGTAGAACGCCCTGTCAGCTTTGATATCAAAGAGCAAAACGGACGCATCGCAGAAGTTGTTCAATCCCTTGCTAAATGGAAGCGATATGCACTACAAAAATATGGCTTTTCTATTGGTGAGGGCATCTACACGGACATGAATGCTATCCGACGCGACGAAGACACTGATAATATTCACTCAATCTTTGTTGACCAATGGGATTGGGAAAAAATCATTGCCCGCGAAGACAGAAATCTTGACACGCTCAAAACAGTTGTTCGCAAAGTATATAAATGTCTGCAAAATACAGAAAAATATATGGCAATCCAGTATGATTATATTGATGAAATTCTGCCCGATGAAATCTTTTTTATCACTACACAAGAACTAGCGGAAATCTTTCCCGACAACACACCGAAAGAGCGCGAATACTACATAGCAAAAGCTAAGGGTGCTGTATGCGTTATGAAAATCGGTGATAAAATGGAGAACGGTAAACCACATGATGGACGTGCGCCAGACTATGATGACTGGGCATTAAACGCGGATATTATTGTCTACTATCCTGTGCTTGACATTGCACTCGAACTTTCTAGCATGGGTATTCGCGTAGACAAAGATGCTCTACTTTCTCAGCTAGAAAAGGCAGGTTGTCCTGAACGCGCCGCACTTCCCTATCAGAAGGCAGTCATCAACGAAACACTTCCTTTTACAATTGGCGGAGGTATCGGCCAGTCACGCATCTGTATGTTTTTCTTGAGAAAAGCACATATTGGTGAAGTTCAGTCCTCCCTGTGGCCAGAAGAAATTGCAACTGCCTGCCAAGAAAATGGAATCCATCTCTTATAAGATAAATGTTTAATAATCAAATAGGAAAATTTACTTTCTATACGCTACGCGGAATCTCAAATCAAGCGTGAAACCTGTCAGTTTTTGCTGGCAAATTTCACTTGAGTGCCCGTGTGCATAAAAATCCACGCAAGAAAAATTCGCGTGGATTTTTATTTCTGTTATTTATTTTTTGCCTCCCGGCGCTTCTGTTGTTTTTGTCGTCTACGTTCCTTGGCCTCTTTTCTTCCTTGCTTGCTCATTAGCAAATAGAAGCTGGGCAACAAAAGTAAAATTAACAAAGTCGAAGTGATTAGGCCACCAATAATAATTAAAGACATCCCCTTCATCATCGCTGCATTTTCATTTGTGGCAAAAATCATTGGCAACATTGATAAAATCGTTGTCAATGTTGTCATAAGTATTGGCCTTAAACGAAGTCGTCCGCTCTCCATCAAAGCATCATTTAAGGACATCGTTTCCTTGAGCTGGTTAGTGGTATCAACATATAAAATACCATTGTTAACCACAATACCTACCAGCATCAATACCCCCATCAAAGAAGTCATATTAAGAGTTGAATTGGAGATAAACATCAGGAAAAAGGAACCAATCAGACTAAACGGAATACTAAGCATAACCATCAGTGAAAATATTGGAGACTCAAACTGCATTGCCATCACCAAAAAAATCAGGAAAACCGCTGTGATAATAGCCTTTATGATTGCTGTAAACTCTTCAATCTTCATCTCATCCATCATGTTTTGCGTTTGTCCTACCCCCGCTGGAAATTCTCCCCTTAGTTCTGCTTCTTTCACAGCTTCATTAATCAATTTTGGTACAGTATACTTTGTCTCGTTTGTCATATATGCCATAATTGCAACCTGATATTTACCATCTTCTCGAACAAGCGTACTAGGAACATCAGAATATATAGCTTCTGCCACATCTCCTACTGTAATCATTCCACCGGTAGGAGTTGCAATCTCAAGATTCAACAACTGATTCATATCCACATAACTATCTTCTGGATATTCCATTCGCACAGTATATTCTTCTGTTCCAATTGTCATATCCATCACTTCCATACCGCTACTGGCATTGTACATTTCGCTTGCCACTTGTACAGCGGTAAGGCCAACGTTCATACATTTTAATGGATCAATCTTTATTTTCGCCTGCGATGCATCTGATGTAAGATTGCTGGAAGTCTTGATAACCCCCGGAATATTCATTAAAATTGCATCCACCTGTCTTGCAGCAAGTTTCAAATCCTCTATATTATCACCGCTCATATCAACTTCTGCACTTGCTGTGACACTCATCATAGAGGACATACCACTACCTGCCGCAGAGACAATAATACTCATATTGGTTGTATTCATCAATTTCTGGTTATATTCATCCACAAGCTGATTGATAGTCTTGGTGCACTCCTCTGAAGGATATGCAGTGATCGTTGCTGAGGAATTGCTAATTGTCAGATTGCATCCTGCAAAATCAGGGTCATCTATAATCATCTGTTCAATAAACTGGATATTCTCATCCATAACCTCAATACGAGTACCCGCTCTCTGCTCGATAGAAATGCTGATATTATCCAGACCTGTTGCGGACATCAACTCAGTATCTAGTTGCTTTACCAACACATACGAAAGCACAAGAAGTCCAACTGCCACAAGCATTACAGTCTTTTTCTTAAGCATAATATGTTTTAAAAGCGTTTTGTATCCATTCCCAACATGCCCTACAATACGATTCGCCAACGTATTCTTCTTTTCTTTTGGTCTGTACTTCCAAAAGAAAATAGGAATGAGCGTAATCGCAACAATCAAGGAAGACAACATTGCAAAGATAATCGTAAATCCAAGTTGTGAGAATAACTGTCCCGCCAATCCTTTCATTGTAGCAAGCGGTAGATAAACCACTACTGTAGTCAACGTTGACGCAGATACAGAGGAAGCAACAACTTTTGTACCAATCATTGCTGCGTCTTTGAAATCCGGTCGCTCATCTTTCAATCGAAAACAGCTTTCCAATACAACAATAGAGGAGTCAACCATCATACCAATTGCAATGACAAGTGCCCCCATAGTGACAACATTGAGTGAAAACCCTGCAAAACTCATAAAAATTAATGTCGCAAGAAGGGAAATTGGCATGGAGCTACCCACAATCAAACTGGCTTTAATATCTCCAAAAAAAATAAATAATACCAACATGGAAAATAATACACCAAGCACCAATGTCTCTGCCACAGATCTTAAAGACGACTTAATGCTGTCTGCCGCATCATACGCTACGGAAATCTGTATTGCTGAGTTTTTCGCTCCTACTCGTTTCAACAGTGCTTTTACATGATTGGATACATCCACTGTTCCTTCACTCTGAACCTTTTTTATCCCTATGCTGATACTTTCCTGTCCATTAAAGCGGCTGATACTATCATTTGTCTTGGAGGACATGAACACAGTAGCGATATCCGAAAGTGCAATTGTTGTCCCACGGTTTGTAATAATTGGTACATTCTGCAAATCCATTAGGTTTGTTGGCTTTGATGATGCCGATGTACTGATATTCTGTGCACCCTGTTCCACACTTCCAATTGGTATTGTAAAGTCTGTTGTGGTGATATATGTCTTAATATTTGCCATAGACACACCATACTGTTGCATTTTATCTCGATGAAGCTGTATGCGAATATAATCTTGTTCACCGCCGGACACGTCAATCTGTGCAACGTCAGAAAGTCGTTCAAGTTCTGGCTTTAACTCATCTTCCACAAATGCTAGCACATCTGTATCACCTGTCGAGGTAATCGACAATGTCATCATAGCCTGTGCATTGATATCCATCTCAACAATAACTGGGTCCATCGCATCCTCTGGAAGGCGAAGTGATGCGGTATCAACAGCACTTCTAAGATCTGCGTAGGCCTCATCAATATCTGTGCCATACTCATAGGAAAAAATAACAAATGAAATATTTTCTGTGGTCTGTGTTGTCACAGAATCCACACCGGAAAGCGTCTTTCCGGCCTCCTCTATAATTTTCGTTACCAGCTCCTCCGTTGTCGCTGGATCACCGCCCTGATAAATTGTGCTGACAAACAACATAGGCATCTCCATATCTGGCGTCAATTCCATCTTAAAGCCAAAAACAGAGCCAATGCCAAATACAAATAATGCTAACACAATCAACAGTGCCGAAACAGGCCGCTTAAGGGCCAGCTTGGTCAAGGAACTCATCGCTTAAGCCCTCCTATTCCTGTGTATGATTGTCCATGTCTACTTCGTTTCCGCGCACAGAAATTTCAACGCCGTCGCGCAATTGGGCAGACCATGTTGTTATGATTGTATCCTCTTTTGTAAGTCCCTCCGTGATTACAATCTGTTCTATATCATAAAGTCCTGTAGATACATTTGTCTTCTTGGCTTTTCCCTCCACAACAGTATACACATATGCCTGCGTACCATCATAGTAGACAGAATCATAAGGGATAATAACTACATTCTGTTCATGATAAGTATCTGTCATAACTGTCGCTTTCGTTCCAGAAAGCAATGCTGAAGTATCTCCTTTCACTGTCGCCTTTATCTTAAAAAGCCCTGTTGCATTATCAAGTGCACTACCTATCTCTACCACTTCACCGTCATAAAGTTTATTGTCCTTTTCCAGCGTAATCTTTTGTCCAAGCGAAAAGGTATTGCGAACATCTTCACTGACATAATAGGTTGCAGTCATTGTATTTTTATTAGAAATCACAAATGCTGGATTGCTTGATGTCGCAAAATCATGTTCTTTTAGATTTACAGTCTCAATCATGCCAGAAATCGTTGCGGTTATTGTATATGCATCCAGATTTTCTTGTGCTTGCTCTATGCCAAGTTGCGCCTGTGAAATACCAATTTCTGCCTGCGAAATACTATTCTGTGACGCTTGTTTCTTACCCTCCAAAATTTCTCCATTTGTGATATTATCTGCTGTCACCGCTTGACTATAGGAGTCATATGTGCTATTAATATTATCCTGCAATTCTTCTATGGTTCCTTCTAACTGGTCAATTGTTGATTTATATTGTGTAATTGCTCCCTCAACAGTTTTCACTTCGGTTGCTGCCAATTGATAGCGTTGCATAATTGCAGCGTATTGTGCTGCTCCTTGTGGCGTATCTCTGTCAATAGAATCTGCATAATCCTTGATTTCATCAACATCTTCCCGAAAGTCATACTCCACTTTCAAATCTTCTAGTTCTTGTTCTTTTTCTTTCAAATTATCCTTTGCTTTCTCGAGATTATCCATCGCATCCACATAATTTTCCTGCAATTTACTCACACCATCTTCCGCCTGTGAAATGGTTTTATCGGACTGCATATCATTCAAAGTTGATGCACCCGCACCATATTGCAGTTCATAGGAAAGCTTGGCACTCTCTAGCCCAATCTGAGCATTTTGCGCAGCAGTCTCTGCATTTCGCACAGAAAACTGTGCCATTGTATCATCGAGTACTGCCAGCACGTCGCCTTCCTCCACAATATCTCCGGCGGCAACCTTTACCTCAAGAACCTCCGCTGTCGCTTTTGGAATTACATAGACGGATTCATCTGGACTGATTGTAGCGATATATCTACCACTCAACTTTAAGTCTCCCATCTCCGGTTTTGCTATCTCCACAATTGCCACGTCCTCAACGGTTTTTTCCTCAGGCGCCTGCTCACACCCCCATAAAGCCATTGACGGCAACATCACACACAATAATGCTGTCAATTTCCTCTGTCTGCTTTTCATATTCTCGCTTCTCCTATTACTGATTTAAGAACTGTTAATAACTCTTTACCACTTTGATTTTTTACCTATCTGCTATTTTATACAATCTTTTTGCAAAATAAAAGAGCATCTGACATTTTTAATCTAAGTTTAATTTTTTATTTTTATTTTTTATAAGTAGTTACTTGTTATTTTGGTACTTTTTTTATTATAATATAACTTATCAGGAGTTGCCCTTGCTTCTCATAGACTAGATGGTATATTGTTACTATTCGGCCATACCATTCATAAGTCTCCAGAATATATGTTTTCATCAATAATATTCAGTGTTTGCTGGCGACTTATTTCATGGCGGGCATCCGCCCTATAGAATTAATTATACAAATTGTCCTTAGTGCGCAAGCTCCCACATACAATTTACACAATTAATTTTGCATGGCTGAACTGATACGACATATCATTTATACGAATACTAATTTTTATTTCACAAGGAGAAAATTTATGAAAACTAATTTCAAAAAATTAATTTGTTCTGCAATAACACTGTTTGCAATGCTTACTATCAGTTTATCCGTGTCTGTGTTGCCTGTCTCTGCAAAGGAAAGCGTTGGAAATGGTCTGATTCTCTCCACCGATCTGATAACTATCACAGAGAATGATACAACTACCTTTACTGCATTGATGGCAGAAGGCTTTGATGCATCTCGTCTTGCCTGTGTTGTTGCAGACCCCACTATCGCAAATGTATCACTGGGCACCTGTGCGCTAAATGCAGCGGCATTTCAAGTAAACTACCAAAGTGCAGGCACAACAGTTGCAGCAGTGTACAATATTGACAATCCAGCAGTTGTAGCATATGTTACCATTAACGCAACACCTGTTATTATGGACATTCCCTCGAAGCTGGGCACAAATCGTGATAATTACTGTTCTCTTGTCAGTTATGAATTTGTCCCTTACGATTTTCCCTATGCAGATTTTCAGGACTATAAGTGCACATTAAATATAAAATATCAGTGTATCTCTTACAAGGACGACGACTATAATCGCTGGGGTTGTTATGGTTACTTCTATGATGCTGCAGGAAATGTATTATCAAAAGTCCACCTGTATGCTAACTCTCTATCCAAAGGGCGAATTTATCACAGTGAATTTAATGTACCAGTCAACGCTGTGCGATTTTCTATTGAAAGTTTTGAGACAGCGCGAAAAAAATAAGTTTTTATCACTAAATAGGGAACGTTTTTCTCTTATTTGTTACACACTCATGCGCCACATCAGCGCACGCAATCGAGGAGGGAAGATTTATCTTCCCTCCTCGATTAAAACAAAGTTAAAGTTGAAACTTTGACTTGATTATTTGAATGCCTCGATAATCGAATTAATCAAATTTGTAATTTCCTCAACTGAAGTCTCGATATCTGTATAAATACCAGCAGACTGGCCAGATAAATCCTGCATACTCTTTGCAACCACCGCAAATCCAACCCCTGCCTCACCACTTCTTGCCGCTTCGATCGTAGCGTTGAGAGATAATATTGTCTGCTTTTTAGCAATTCCTTTTAGATGTCCTGTCTTCTCGTTAATCATCTGCACCAGTTCACCTGACTTTTTAATGTCGCTCTTAATCGAATCAAATCTGCCAGAATTAATATTATTTAGAAGTTCCAGCGTCGCAGCTTGACTGATCTGTGTGCAGAGCAACTCTGCGGCAGTTCTTGCATTCTTGTCCGAAGACTTCTCAATGACAACAGAGCCTAACTTGTCTCCATTTACAATGATGTCAAAGGATTCTGTTTCTTCCTTCTGAAATCCCTTTCTGCCTGCAAGACGTTCTCCATCCACCCCATAGACAGCAGCATCAAGGCCAGCTATCTCCGCATAAGAACTCTGTAAAGCTTGTAATTTGTTAGAATCAATGTAATCTTTTAATACCATATATTATCCTCCATTCCGCGGTTCGACATATATACAGTATACCGTTATTTTCAGACATTTTCAATATTTATCCGTCTATTTTACTAACTTTTTTGTAACAGTTCAACCATGCAAAATTAAAGATACAAAATACTATTGGAAGCTTGCTTGTATAAGACACTTCGTATCTTTAATTTGATAGGGCAGACATCCAGCATAAAATAAATTGTTAGAAATAAACTAAATGAACTGTCAAAATATACAAACTATTTTCGCTTTCTAGCTGTGGCAATCAACTCCTTTGCATTTTCCCGCACAGTATCTGTAATTTCATCACTTCCCAACATTCTTGCAAGCTCATCCACCGCCTCAGCCTCGCCAAGCTGTACAATATCAGTAACTGTCTTATTCTCTACTGCTTGCTTTGCTATCTTATAGTGATTGTCTGCCATCGCTGCAATCTGCGGCAAATGTGTAATGCAAAGTATCTGATGACTTTGCGACAATTGTCCAAGTTTCTCAGAGACTTTCCATGCCGTCTTTCCACTGATACCTGTATCAATCTCGTCAAAAATCATTGTTGGGATTTTATCCCGCGATGCGAGCACAGTTTTAATCGCTAGCATAATTCGAGAAAGCTCACCGCCGCTTGCCACATTTCCCAAACTTTTTAGTGGTGCTCCAGGATTGGTGGAAATCATAAACTCCACATCATCAAATCCTCCCGCTGTCATTTCTTCTCTTTCTCGCACTTGTATCTCAAACTTTACATCAAGAAAATTAAGGTCTGTGAGCGCTGTTATCATATCCTTTTGCAGCTTTTCCGCTTCCTTGCTGCGGATTTTTGATGCTTTCTGACACAATTTTTTTAATTTCTCCTGTTCTTCAACCAACTTTATCTCCAATTGTGCTTTATAGGCATCTGCATTGTTTAACCGTTCAATTTTCTCTCCAAGCTCCTCTTGATACTGCAAAACAGCTTTGATACTACTACCATATTTGAGTTTTAAATGATTCAACAAATTTAGACGTTCCTCCATCTGCTGAAACTGTTCGCCATCAAATTCCATATCTGTTATATACTCGGCAATCTCTCTGTTAAAATCATTCAGCAACGCATCAATATTCTCAAGCGCATCCGCAAGTTCACGCGCCTTGTCATCATAACTTTCGACACTTCGCAACTCGCGCACTGCATAGCCAACTGCATCTGCCGCGGACTGATCTCCATTTCCAGTAAGCTGATAGGATTTGTCTGCTGCCTCCACAATCTGGCGACTGTTTGCCATTCGTCGGTATTCCCGCTCAAGAGCCTCATCTTCTCCCTCTGTTAATCCAGCTTCCTCAATCTCCTGAAACTCAAACTCTGCAAGAGATAACTCCTTTGCCTTTGTCCCATCATCAATACAAAACTCTACAAGTTCCTTTTTCAGCGTTGCATATTGACGATAGCGTTCTTTCATCTCACTCTTGACAACAGCAAGCTCCTCTCCTGCAAAAGAGTCCAAAATCTCCATATGATTTTTTTTATACAATAGAGACTGGTGTTCATGCTGACCATGAATATCTATCAAGCATTCAGATAGCGCTTTGATTTGCTTTGCAGTAACTGTCTCCCCACATATTTTAAACACATTTCGATTGGGTTGTATTTTGCGTTGGATAATAATAATTCCATCCTCCTCAACGGGAATCTCAAGGGCTTCAATTTCCTTTCTCAGCGCATTATCAGGCGCTTGAAACACCAGTTCTACAAGTGCATATTCAGCTCCTGTCCGAATCATATCCTTATCTGCGCGTGCACCTAGAGCAAGATTAATGGATCCAATCAAAATCGATTTGCCGGCTCCTGTCTCTCCACTCAATATATTCAACCCTTCTCCAAAATTTACCTCTGTCTCCGCTATTAGAGCCAGATTCTTTACATGCAAACTAATCAACATCTATAAGTCCCTAACCTTTTATAATCATATTCAGCTTATCCATCACAGCTTTTGTTTCCTCGACAGACTTCACAGCAGCAAAGATGGTGTCATCCCCTGCTATGCAACCGACAATCTCTGAAAACCGCATTGCATCAAGCGCTGCTGCAACTGCCATCGCCATTCCTTGCTCAGTTTTAATCACCAATATATTCTGCGCCATCTGCACAGAGAGAAACCCTTCTCGCAACACACGAACATATTTATTTCCCAGATTATTATCTTCCCCCTGCTGCGAAATGATATACTTTTGCCTGCCATTTCCAATCGCTATTTTGGACAGATGCAGTTCTCGGATATCCCTTGAAACTGTCGCCTGTGTCACATCAAAACCTTCTCTGCGAAGATACTCCGCTAGTTCTTCCTGTGTCTCAATTTCATATTTATTGATTAGATCTACTACAACCGCATGTCTTCGTCTTTTCATTGGATATCGTGCCTTTCACATTGTTTATATCCGCATTTTTTTGCGCAGCGTATCCAGAAAACTTCCCTCGCTGAGCTTGATAATTTTTATTACTTTGTCCGAACGTATAATTCGGACCTTGTCCCCTTCATTGAGACTTACAGGACATCGCCCATCAAAACTAACTTCTACCCCATGCTTTTCACTGGATTTGTAACGACCAATCTCAATGTCAATCTCATCATCTTCCGCAAGTATAATTGTTCTATTATTTACTAGAGTATGAGAACAAACTGGCGTCATCAAAATCAATCGTGCGCGCGGTTCAACGATTGGTCCACCTGCTGACAAATTATATGCAGTGGAACCAGTCGGTGTAGAAACAATCATACCATCTGCATTATATGTACTCAAAAGGCGTCCATTGACATAAATATTAAAATTAATAACATGAAGTGCTCCTTTTCTGTTGATTACAATATCATTTAATGCGGTCTGTGGATTCATACTCACCCCAGATACCACAGGAGTTCCACGCAACATCATACGCGGCTCAATTTCAAACTGATTTGCAATCAAACTGTCAAGCGCTGGTCCAATCTCCTCTCGATCCACCTCCGCAAGATACCCCAATGTACCAAGATTGACTCCAATCATTGGAATATGATAGCTGACATATTCCCTTGCGGCCCGCAACATTGTCCCATCGCCGCCTAACACAATCATTCCCTCGACACGCGCGTCAACCTTGTCGCTACACAGACACCCTTTCAGATTTAGATAATCTCTTATGTAATGCGTAATTTCACCATTTCCATCTTTTGTCTGGTTTGTATATATATAAAATGTTCTCATTCATACTCCATTAACTATCCAGCGTCCAGTGCGTCGTGTGCTTGCGCAACTGTCTCTGCTATTATACCAGAAAACTTTTCTTGTACGCTATTATCCACAGCAGAGCATTCTATAGTCTGCTCTGTCCGCAACAGATGCATCAGATATTCTATATTTCCCTCTGGGCCTCTGATTGGAGAAAAATCAAGATGCAAAATTTCAAATCCTTCTGCCAATGTAAAAGCAAAGACTTTCTCTATCACTTCTCTGTGTGTCTGTGGGTCACGCACAACCCCTTTTTTTCCAACCTTTTCTTTTCCCGCCTCAAACTGTGGTTTAATCAAACACACCATTTCAGCCTCTGATTTTAACAGTGCATAAGCAGGTCCCAATATTTTATTCAGTGAGATAAAAGACACATCAACCGATGCAAAATCAAGCTTGTCCACAATATCATCTGGCGTCACATAGCGAAAATTCGTCTTTTCCATGCAGACAACCCGCTCGTCATTCCTAAGTTTCCATGCAAGCTGTCCATGTCCTACATCAATAGAGTATACTTTTTTTGCCCCATTTTGAAGCATACAATCTGTAAAACCGCCTGTTGATGCCCCGATATCCATACAAATTTTTTCTTCTAGTCTCACACCAAATTGAGCAATCGCTTTTTCAAGCTTTAATCCACCACGACTGACATAACGCAATGTGTTTCCTCTGACTTCAATGCGGACCTTGGTCTCGTCAAACATCGTTCCCGCCTTGTCCTCTTTCTGATCATTCACATACACACAACCTGCCATAATCACTGCTTTTGCCTTCTCTCGAGACGCTGCAAACCCTTCGCGCACCAGCAATATATCCAGACGTTCCTTCATGCTTCTGAATCCTTTCTAAAAATAAAACTCTAGAAAATTATACTTTAAATCAATGCAAGTATCTTGCGTTCGATCGCCTCCGCATCAATTCCCACTTCCTGGCGCAATATCTCCACATTTCCGTGTTCCACATACTCGTCTGGAATATGAATTGTTATCAATCTCACATCCAGTGCATTTTCATCCAGATAAGTTCTTACTTTTTCGCCAAATCCACCACTTGACACATTTTCCTCCATAGTCACAATCAAATAATGCTTTTTGACTGCTTCATCCAGAATTTCGGTGTCAATTGGTTTTACAAAACGGGCATTGATAACACTACATGAAAATCCTTTCTGTATCAACATCTCTCGCACTGTAAGCGCCGTCTTTACCATGCTTCCCACTGCGATCAAGGCAATACTGCACTCATGATAAATCCACTCTGCTTTTCCCAAAAGAATCGGTTCACGGTATTCCCGCAAACCATCATATGCTTCTCCCCGTGGATACCGAAGCGCAATTGGTCCCTGAAACGCCACCGCAAATTTAAGCATATCTGAAAGTTCCCACTTATTTTTGGGTGCCATAATATGCATGTTTGGTATTGATGACAAATACGACAAATCAAATATTCCCTGATGTGTCTCACCATCGCTGCCAACCAGTCCTGCGCGGTCTATCGCAAAGACCACTGACAAATTCTGAATACAAACATCATGCAAAATTTGGTCATAAGCCCTCTGTAAAAAAGAGGAATAAATTGCAACCACCGGTTTTAATCCGCCCGCTGCCAACCCTGCCGCAAAAGTAACAGCATGTTCCTCCGCAATCCCCACATCAAAAAAACGCTCAGGATACAGATTGCGAAACCGCTTTAATCCTGTTCCATCTGGCATTGCAGCCGTAACAGCCACAATGTCTTCGTATCGGTCTCCCAACTTACACATCACGGTAGAAAACACATCTGTATAGCTTGATTTTGTTTTTGGCGTTAACGGAAGACCTGTACTCACATCAAATGGCTCTGCGCCATGGAACCTTGCTGGATGCTTCTCCGCAGGTGCAAATCCTTTGCCCTTCTGTGTAAGTACATGAATTAAAACAGCAGATTTACAGCGTTTTGCCTCGCGAAACACTTTCATCATAGCATTGATATTATGTCCGTCCACCGGTCCTAGATAGGTAATTCCCATGTCCTCAAAAAACATACCCGGAATCACAAGCTGTTTCACCGAACTTTTTGCACGTCGTATACTTGTCACAATCGGTTCTCCTAATTTGGATTCCATAAGCGAATTATAAATGCCTTCCTTCATGTCTAGATATTTGTCTGCTGTTCTTATATTATTTAGGTATTTTGACATTCCACCCACATTTTCTGAGATAGACATATTATTGTCATTTAAAATAATAATAAAATTTTTCTTTAGACGCGAAGCATTGTTCAACGCCTCATATGCCATTCCACCAGTAAGCGAACCATCTCCGATAACAGAGACTACCGTGTAGTCTTCATTGCGCAAATCTCGTGCCTTTACCAGTCCTAAACCTGCTGAAATGGACGTAGAACTATGTCCAGTATCAAAACAGTCGCATTCGCTCTCTTTTCTCTTAGGAAAACCACTCATACCACCATATTTCCGCAAATGCTCAAATCCAGAACGCCTTCCAGTTAATAACTTGTGCGTATAGGACTGATGCCCTACATCCCACACAATCTTATCCTGTGGTAGATTTAGACTTAAATGCAATGCCATAGTCAACTCCACAGCACCAAGATTGGAGCCAAGATGTCCCCCCGTAACACTGATTTTATTGATTAAAAACTCTCGAATCTCATCTGCCAGCAAATTCCAATCCTCTGGCGGCACATTTTTAATATCATTTTCTTTTTCTATCGTCTCTAATATCATACCCAGCACCTTTCACATTACTGTTCACGCATCTTCTGATTTTGATATATTTTTGTTTATTGACAGTGTAAACAGCAATAATTTTTGCGCACAAATTGATAAAAGACATCCTTTTGGCGCACAATTCTCACTACGTTGATGGACGAATGAACAGTAAATTTTTATTACAAGGTTTACTTCACACGTGTTATCAAACTGCGTATTAATTCCATCAGAAACTCATTCTGAACACCTTTCTTTTCCAGTGTATTCAAAAGTTTTATCGCATGGTCTGACAATTCTTTTTGCTCCTGTGATGCCTCTGTAAGCCCTCTCAATGTGACATAAGTCGTCTTTTGATTTTTCGCATCACTTCCAACAGGTTTTCCCAAGGTCTCAAGTGTACTTGTCACATCAAGAATATCATCTTGTATCTGAAATGCAATACCAATCTCATAAGCAGCTTTCTCCACCAGCATAACTTGTTCTTCATTTGCTCCTGCTAAGACTGCTCCAACCATCATTGCAGCTTGTATTAACGCAGCAGTCTTGTGCTCATGAATAAACAGCAAATGTTCTTGTGTGACCTTCTCCCCAAGATTTTCTGCTTCAATATCCGCAGTCTGACCGCCAATCATTCCATAAATCCCTGCTTTTTGCGCAAGAATAGAGAGCGCTCTCGCCTTTCTATTTGCATCGCCATCTGGCAACAAAAACGATTTTAGTGCTGTTTCAAACGCATAGTTTAAGAGTCCGTCTCCAGCAAGGATTGCCATAGCTTCTCCATAGACAGCCCATGTTGTCTTTTTTCCTCTGCGATAAAGATCATTGTCCATCGCTGGCAAATCGTCATGTACAAGCGAATACGTATGTATCATTTCAATCGCTGCCATAAATGGTTCTATCACTTTGTTCGTGCCGCCAAAAAGTCTGTAAGTCTCCACCATCAATAGTGGACGCAGCCTTTTTCCACCAGCATTCACACTGTAATTTATTGCCTCTGTTACCGTCTTTGCCCAATCTGTCTTCCCTGAGAAACATTGCGGAAGATATTCCTTTATAATTTGTTCTATTTCCTTTATCTTATTTTCCAGCTCTTGATCAAAATTCATCTAATTCTCCATTTTCATTTAATTTGAGGACTTCCTTCTCCACGCTGTCAATCCTGTCATTGCAAGACTGAATCAACCGCATACCCTCCTTGTATAATCGAAAGGACTCCTCCAGTGAAATATCCTCCTGCTGCAATTTGCTAATTGTATCCTCCAGCCTCTCAAATGTCTGTTCCAACGTTAGCTCCTTTGCCATCTTCCACCTCTTTCTCAAGACATCCTTCCTGCGTTTTTGTGATTTCTGCCTGTATCATGCCATTCCTCACATAGATACAAACGCTATCTCCTATTTTCATACGACGCATATCATTGACAACCTTGTGCTGCATGTCCTCAACATAAGCATACCCTTGACTAAGCTTATCTAGCGGAGAAAGCCCTTTTAATTGTTCTGCATAAAGCGCCATTCTGTGCTTTTGTTGCATCAGTGCATTCTCCATAAGTCCAGTAAGCTTTTCTTCCAAATCCATACAGTATGTTCGCTTTTGCTGAATCTGATTGATTGGGCTTAAAAACCTTAATTTTAACCGAAACTGATTAAGGCAATTTTGCTGTCTATCAATCTGCACTTGCAACGCATGTGTCAAAGTGGATTGATAAACTGCCAGCTTGTCCATCAACTGTTCAAAATCATAGACTGCAAGTTCTGCCGCCGCCGAAGGAGTTGGGGCCCTCAAATCCGCCACAAAATCAGAAATTGTCATGTCTGTCTCATGTCCTACTGCCGATATTATAGGAACCCTACAATTAAAAATTGCCTGTGCGACTGCCTCCTCATTAAATGCCCATAAATCCTCAATAGAGCCACCGCCTCTCCCGACAATCATCACGTCTACGCCAAGACGGTCCAATGCACAGATTCCATTTACAATGCTTGTCACAGCCTGATCTCCCTGCACAATCGCAGGATATAAGACAATTTGTATATAGGGATTGCGTCTTGTCGCAATATTGATAATATCCCGAATCGCCGCCCCTGTAGGCGCCGTCACAACACCCAATACACGAATATATGCTGGAATAGGCTGTTTGTACTCTGGTGCAAACATGCCCATTTCTTCCAACCTGCGCTTCATGTGGTCAAACTTTTCATATAATACGCCTGCACCATCAAGCGTAATCTGTTTTGCATACAATTGATATCTGCCGTCTCTTTCGTAGACATCAATTGTACCGCCAACCACAACCATTTGCCCTTCTTCCAGACGGAAAGAAAGACCAGAGCGATTGCTGGCAAACATGACACAGGCAATCACTCCCTTCGCATCCTTCAACGTAAAATAGATGTGTCCCGAAGAATGATATTTACAGTTGCTAATCTCCCCTTTAACCAGAAGGTATCTTAACATATAATCTTGTGTAAACATATTTTTAATGTAAGAATTAACCTGTGCAACCGAATAAACATTCTGTCTCACAAAAATGCCTCCCACCATACAGTATAAATCATTATTTTTTTACTGCAAACTTTGCAAGAACACCATTGACAAATCCTGATGATTCGTCCTGTCCAAATCGTTTGGCAAGTTCCACCGCCTCATTGATCGCAACGCTGGTCGGAACATCCTTGTCAAAAATAATTTCATATACTGCGAGGCGCAAAATTGTGAGATCGACCTTTCCCATTCTCTGAGTCGTCCAGCCTTTTGCCCGCGTGTTAATCATTGTGTCAATTTCGTCCAATTTTTCCAATATTCGATTGCCTTTGTCGGAGATGTATGCCGCATCCGTTTCACTGATTCGCGGCAACTCGTTTTCTTGCGCTTCCGCCTCAAGGTTCTCAAAAAAGAACTGTTCCTGCTCTGGCATTTCCTCCCTGTCATTAAACTCGACTCTGAATATAAATTTAAATATCTGTTCCCTAAGCTCTCTTCTGCTCATTTATCTTTTCCCTAATTCACATTTATTTGTCTGATGCCATCTTAATTCCTACAATTCTGATATTTACATCAGAAACGTTAAATCCAGTCATTGTCTCAATCGCATTCTTTACTTTATTCTGCACTTTATTGCAAGTCGTTGGAATATTAAACCCATACTCCAATGTAACCGCAAGTTCCACAGATACATTTCCGTCCAAAATATCTACCTTGACTCCTTTGGTCTGCTTCTTCATACCAACTTTACCCATCAGCTCGTTTGTGATATTGCCAGCCATGGATCCCACACCTTCCACCTCTGTGGCGGCAAGCCCTGCAATCATAGCGACAACATCATTGGCTATTTTTACGGTACCAAACTTTTCATTCACTGCATATCCGTTTTTATCTGTCTTGGTTTCTTTTTCCATGGTTTTCCCTCCTGTATCCATTTCTCACAGACTTCTGCAATCCCTGCAACAAGCAATTTTATTGTTGCTTATTCACAAGTCGCTCATAGCAACGATTCGGGGCGATATAGAAAGTTTTGCTTCGTAAAAATCGCCCCTCATTTCCAAGTCATGTTCTCATGGAATGCGCAATTTATACGCATTTCTGACTCGCGAAAAATAATATTATATTACATTATATCAAAATCCCCTGGCTTTGCAAAGCAAAAATTCGTGATATACTATATATCTTTTCCAAAAATTTACTATTCAATTCAAAATGCATTCCCACAATTTTACAAATCCCAAAAACTAATTGTCCGCTGTGTTTCGTTGAATGTATACGCAATACTCGCTCCACGCTTGTCTATAAAATCAAAAATTTTTTGTTCTGTAATTAGGTTCTGCACCATAGATGCATACGTCTCATCACTGTTACATTTGAGGGTCACACTGCCTGCTGATTTTACTGCGTCACTGTCAAAAATAAGCGCAAGTTTTTCCGCATCATAACTGTCAAAATACAATCCTTCTCGCACAAAATAATTCTCTGCAAGTGCACTGCACACAGGGATCGAAACTACTTTTTCTATCGAATGCGTCCTTGTAATCTCATCTGTTGTCACCAGAAAATAATCATAATTAATTGATGGGACATATGCTTGTGCTATATTATCTGTCCCGTTCGAAGTATAGGATGCATCTCCCCAAGTAGGATCCAGATAATAATAATTGCCATTCACTCGCACCAGATTCCAACCATGTCGCTCACCGTTTGTAAATCCTGTGACCAATAGACATTGAATACCTGCTTGTTGTAACATATATTGCATTGCCTTTGCATATCCTTGACACACAGATTTTCCCTGCAGAAATACAGAACATATATTCTGATTATTTTCTGCTGTCTTGTCATACTCTGTATTATTGATAAGCCATTCATACAAATACTTGACTGTATTGTATTCGTCCTCATTCAATGGAATCTGTGCAAAGCAATCTCTTAATCGCTGTACAATTAAAAGCTGTGTCTGTCCTATCTCCTCCGCTGTCATAGAATATGTCCCACTGAACGTTATCTCTGTGACAACTGCATCTGTCATATATTCTGTGAATTGATATCCTTCCACATAAAACAGCTCTGGGTGGTCATTCATCACACAGGCAAAAACAACATCCAAGATAGACTTGTCCAATGTTGACAAATGCACTCCACTCTCGATCCTTGTAAGTGCGTCTAACATTTCAAGATAAACCTGCTGCTTTTCTCTGTCAAGGCAATGATAAGCATAATAAAGTTCAGACACTTTCCGCAATTCTTGCATTTCCTCTGTCTGTGTTGGACTCTCTGTTGTTTGTGTCTCATCCGGTTGTTCCGGCTCATATGTGCGTGTCTCCTCCGCTTCTTTTCTCTCCTGAATTATACGTTGTTGATTTTGCCGCACTGCACAGCCTTGTACCAGTAGTGTTATACAACTGGCTAGCACTGCCCACAACACTATTTTATTTTTCATTTATCAAAGCCTCATTTTTATCATTGTTCATTTTGTTCTAATAAAATACTTCCTAAGTAATGTTTTTTCTATCTTAGAAGTATTTTTCAATTTAATTTCTACCAAATTCCGAGAGCACTAGCCCTTTATTTCTGTCAATTGTCATACCAATACTCCATTGATTGATAAACAGAAGAAGTGGATTCCCTTTTAAGTCCTGAATCTTTTTCATATCAGACGTTCCAGAAAGCTTGTTCAAATCAACCTCGTCCTTATTCTCTATCCAACGAATATACTCATATGGAAGGGACTCAAGTTTAATTTCTACATTATATTCATTCTCCAAACGATACTTGAGCACATCAAATTGCAAGACGCCTACTACCCCTACAATAATTTCCTCCATACCAGTATTAAATTCTTGAAAAATTTGAATCGCACCTTCTTGCGCAATCTGATTAACCCCTTTGATAAATTGTTTTCTTTTCATTGTGTCTATCTGCCTCACACGCGCAAAATGCTCTGGTGCAAATGTTGGTATTCCCTCATAACAAATATCACTTTTCGGCGCACAGACAGTATCCCCTATTGAAAAAATACCTGGGTCAAACACACCGATAATATCCCCTGCATACGCCTCATTTAAAATCTTGCGCTCGTCAGCCATAATCTGTTGTGGTTGGGAAAGTCGCATTACTTTTCCACCTTGCACATGCCTAACTTCCACGCCTGCATCAAATTTTCCAGAACAAATTCGCATAAACGCCACTCTATCTCGATGTGCCTTGTTCATATTTGCTTGTATCTTAAAGACAAACGCAGAGAAATCATTCTCAACAGGGTCAATTGTCCCTCCCTGTGAAATTCTTGGAAGTGGTGTTGTCGCCATTTTTAGAAAATTCTGTAAAAACACTTCCACACCGAAATTAGTAAGCGCTGAGCCAAAAAATACTGGGGTCAACTTTCCGCTGCGCACTTCCTCTAAATCAAATTCTGCACTCGCCCCATCAAGCAATTCAATTTCATCGCGAAGCGTAGTGAGTGCCTCGTCTCCAATATTCTCAAGCAACAATGCTTCCTCGTCCATTGGAATAATGGTCGTCTCTCCCTCTCTTGTGCCTTTTTGTGTATCAGAAAAAGTAAGCACATGATTTCCATGTCTATCGTAAACTCCCTTAAACCGCTTTCCAGAACCAATTGGCCAGTTTACAGGACAAGTGGCAATGCCAAGTTCCTTCTCAATCTCATCTAACAATTCAAAAGTGTCATTTGCGTCTCTATCCATTTTATTGATAAACGTAAAAATCGGTATGCCTCTCATACCGCACACCTTAAAGAGTTTTCTTGTTTGTGCCTCAACACCTTTCGACGCATCAATCACCATAACTGCTGAATCCGCTGCCATAAGTGTTCTGTAAGTATCCTCAGAAAAGTCCTGATGTCCTGGCGTGTCAAGAATATTGATGCAGTAACCGTCATAGTTAAACTGCAGAACGGATGAAGTAACCGAGATACCTCTCTCCTTTTCAATCTCCATCCAATCCGATACCGCATGTCTGGCAGTAGCCTTGCCTTTGACACTTCCTGCGAGATTGATGGCACCTCCATACAGCAAAAACTTCTCAGTCAAGGTCGTCTTGCCAGCATCAGGGTGTGATATGATGGCAAAAGTTCTTCTCTTATTGATTTCCTCTGCAATATTACTCACTGGTCTATCCTCCGTCTATCCATAACATTCTTATTTGTCAAAGTACAGACTGTGATACTGATTGTGTTCCATAATCTGTTACCTTGACATATTGCATCTAAGTATATCACATTTATCCAATTAATTCCACATCTTATTTTTCCGTTTTTATTCTGCTTTGTAGCAATTTGTTACTTTTCAGTCATGCAAAATTGAAGATACAAAATGCTGTTGGAAGTTTGCTCACATAAGGCACTTTGTATCTTCAATCTTATAGGACAGATGATCAACATAAAACAAGTTGTCAGAAATAACCTAAATGAACTGTCAGAATGTATAAACCAACGACTCATAAATGGGCATAGCGAAGCTGTTACTCTGTTCCTGAAACTGTGATAATAATATTTTCTGCGGAGATGTTCGTCTTGCGCTGTACAATATCTATAATCTGAGCAGTCTGCGCCTCAGTAAGGTCTACCGCCTCCACCATAACATCTGCGGAATCACCACTGATACTTACTACAGTCTGGGTAAATCCTTTTGCTTCTAAGAGCATTTGTGCATCCGATTCTTTCTGTGCGGTCTCTGTGAGTGTAATCATACTGTTCACAGCATCCTTTTTTGCATCCTCTGTCAAATCTGCGTTTTGGATAATCTCCATCAAGGATTCTTTATTCTGTGCTCTTGTCTGCTCTTTTAAAAGCTTTGCACCTGCCAGTGTGGACACACCAGAGGCACTGGTAAATATTGCTTCTCCCGGAACTTCCTGTTCAATGACAGTCGCGCCAGATTCGTCTGTGTTAGAGGCAAGTGTTCCATCTGCTGCCTCGTCAGTGGGCTGAAGGTCTGTTGACGCAGTAGTCAATGCATTACCCGCTGAGGCATCCATGTTGCTATTGAGATAATTTTCTGTAATTGTCACATCATCTGTATCAAGACTTGGAATATCCTGACCAGTTCCTGCCACAGATGCATAATCTGTTATTGTCCCATCAGTATCTTCTCTAAGTGATATGGCATACATATCTTCGTCAGAGATCTCATACGTAAGTTCACTGCTGCTTCCGTCCACAGAGATAAAATCTTCTTCTCCAATCTTGGTGCCGGCAAAGTTGAGATAACCTGCTACCGCAATCATCACTGCCAATGCCGTAATCATAATCTGGTTTTTTCTTAATATTTTTTTCACCAAACCATATCCTTCCTATTGCTTCTCTTTGCTACTTCTATCTTATTCAGAGCATGCTTTACTTAGACTTATTATTTTCTATTTTTTCGTAACAGTTCAGCCTCCGTTTTTTTGTTACAAGCATCAAACATGCAATAATACCACCTCATAATATCAAAAACACATACTGAGACTTGATGTCTCTCAACCTTATCGTTATTTTACAGATTTTGTAACTAGTGCAAAATCCTGATGCCGAATTGTAATATTCTTTCAATTTTGTATTGTCTGCCCCATTCTTAGTACCTCAACTTTGTTTGCCTCCACGCCATACAGCGCCATCACTAACTTTACAATCTGAAGTCGTATCGCCTCACTAGAAGCTCCCTCCGCAGAGATTACTACACCGTCAATCTGTGGGCTTTTCGTTTGTGCAATAAAAGGCACTTGATCACCATTCTCATTTACGGTGTACACAGTTGTTTCTTCTTTCTTCGCCTCACTGTTATCTCCATTCGTTGTATTTGATGTGGGCATATCTTTCTCCACAACATATTCTGGCGACTCCTTGATATAGATTAGTACTTTCACAGTTCCAACACCTTCCACGCTGGATAAAAATTCTTCAAGTTCCCGCTCAAGCTCTTTTTTGTAATCCTCTATAAATGTCTCATTCTTTTCGCCCTTTAGATTGTCTTGTGTATCATTTGCACTGTTTAGATGTGCTACATTTTTCTGACTTTTCTTTGTGGCAAAAGTATTATTACCACCTCCTGTCGGCAGCAGAATAACAAAAATTAATATCCCACTCAGAAAAATAATCAGCATCGTTTCCTTTGTAGGTCTTCCTCTCCCTCCATTTCCACTGTTAATTGCCAACCGAATCCTGTCCCTGATGTTCTCCAGCATCCGATTCACCTCCGTTTCTGTTGTCATACTCCTTATGTGCCCCACCTATAATTTTTTCCTCCCACATCTGTTCATAATATGCATCTCCCTCATAAATTTGGTCTGTCTCTGTCATTTTCTTCCACTCTTGTTCCCAACGATCATACAATTTATCCGCTTTAGAAAAATTGTTTTCAACCTGTCCCATAAATGAAAAAATCACATTAAAGCAAATACACATTGTCAGTAAATAGGAAAAAAGTTTTAGATATTTCTGATAACCACTTCCTTCTGTCAACTGGATAAGACATTGAAAACAGATTACAGTATACACAAGCCGCCTGACCTCGACCGCCAGATTTTCCATAAGTTCTCCCTCTATCATAGATTGTTCTAACTAACTTGTTGCATTAGTCACAACAGCTATCGTAATAAAAAATAATGTTGTAACTGTTATTAGTATCCGCAGTAACATAAATCCCGCCTCAGATATGTATTCAACACATTTCATCATTTGACGTTCCCCGCAAATACTTCCCAATGCGCCACTTACCTTAATAATAACCAAAATTATAAAGGATTTTAACACTGGAGCAGCAATCATTAGCACAAGCACCACTAATATTAACACGCCAAGACTATTTTTTACTGCAATTGCTGAAGCGAGTGTCACACTTGATACAGACTCTACAAGATCACCGATTCCGGGAATAGCGCCTGCGGTTTTTTGAATCACCGTATTGTTTGCCTTATCAATTACAGGTGTTATTATAATTTGAAGGATTCCACTTCCTGACATAACCACAATCATCATTTTTAAAATCCATTGCAGCCCTTTTTTAATAATCTCCATCAATCCTTTAAATCGTTCTTCTCCCCAAATGCTCTCCACCACGCCAAGCATAACGTATCCCTCGACAACAGTTGTCAGCGAGGCAGCGATAATTCCTTCTATCAGACACAAAAAACCCAACAATAATTTATAAAAAATCAGCGCAGTCAGCCCAGACCCTGCCGCGGCAATACAGATCATATACGCAGGAATCATCACTTTTAAAAACTCAAGCATCCGCGTCATTGCATCCTCAACAATATCAAGCACTTCATGAAATGCATTGATCAACACCACAAGCTGACAAAGAATAAAAAAAGTTTTTGCTGCTTTTGCTGCGCCCTCATTTTTTAGAGCAGACATTAAATTACTAACCAATGCCACCAGAATAAATAATACAAGCACAGATATAAAAAGTCTTTTCCAGCCTTCAAAAACACCTGTTACTGTTCCTGCAAGATAACGCCAGAATAATCCTGGGTCCAACGCCCAATTTCCCATCAATACATCCTTGATAAAATCCATGGAATCTGTATTTCTTCCTGGCAACAACTCTCGTAGTAATTTATCCAGAATACTCAAATCTGGAAGTATATCCAGCTCCTGCCACAAGCTCATATCCTGACTCATCTCATCATTCCCTCAAGCATATCAATCATAATTCTGATGATTGGAAACCCTGCCACCATAATCGCAACCTTGCCAAACAGTTCAATATGACTGCTAAGCGCTGAATATCCCGAGTCCTTACATAAGTTGGAAGCAAAATCGCACACATAAGTAATACCTATAATCTTTAAAAGAAGTGATATATATGCAATATTTCCACCCAGTATTGATTCCCAGTTTTCAAACTCCCCAATTGCGGTTTCCAACACTGTCAACACTCTAATTGCAATAAAAAAACTCACAAGCATAATAATCAATGTCGCAAATTCTGGTCTATCTTTTTTAATAACCAGCGCCGCAAAGAGTCCTGCTATGGCAAGCACACAAATCTGAATCATACCATGCCTCCATCATCAACATACTTAGGCATTGTAGAAAAATGACTGAACCTATTTTATCTCTGATTGCATATGTCAAAAATCCGTATTGTAACTGCTATGCTTACATTTTTTAATATGTACTCTCAGAGAAATATCCTACATAACTTGTATCAATTATTTTTCTACAATTCCTGATTACAAAGCGAATAAATCTTGTATCATCTCAAAAAGTTGATATATATATGGGACAATCCATGAAAGCACCAGCACCAGTCCGGCAAGGCTAATAAGAAACGCATGTTCTTCTCTGCCGCTATGCTTCAATACCTGTCCTAGTATCGTTATCAATATACCAACTGCTGCTATCTTAAATATTAGACTGACTTCCATCTTCATCCCCATTTCACAACGATTCTGTCATTTACTATAAAAACAATATAATACACAGGATTCCTGTCAATGTGCTAAGCACTTTGATAAGACGACTGTTCTCATTCTTTTTTTCTGTAAGCCTGTCTATCTCACTATCCAGCTCCGTTCCAAATAATCCAAGTGCCTCCACCTGAAGCTGTTCTCCCTCATACGCAAAGCAATCTCCCATTTTTATTAAATAATCCTTTCCAATCTGTATAAAGTCCCTTCCGCTCTCAACAGCCTCATTCCAGACAGCAATCAATGATTTCCCGTTCCGCTCTTTCATTTCTTGTGAAACTTCTCTTAGGAATTGGTCATATGGAGGTGCTGCTTTTGCAGAAATCATATCAAAAATTTCTTCCATCGGTCTGTGCAGATAGGTAATCTCGCCGACAATATACAACAAAATCTGCTTTTGCTGTTTCAAATGCCAGATTTGACTGCTCATCTCATTACAAAGAGACCAACCAAATCCAAGCGCACCTGTCATTACGCAGGCACCTGCAATAAATTTCTGCCACATATTTGATTCCCCTTTCTATCGTAAATCTCATAATATCGAACCATTTTTTCATCCATAGACAACACTATAAACCGATCAATTAACTCAGACTGAAACAATTTCTCCATCTCAGGTTTACGTTGAATATCTTCAATCGAACTGCCATGTATTGTCGCCAATATACTACATCCACACACCCCTGCATGGAAAATTGCCTCGGCATCTGTACTTTTTCCAATCTCGTCAATCGCAATCACTCGCGGCGCAAAGGTTCTCACCAAGATAGAGATTCCCTGCTGTTTATCACCACCTGTAACAACATCTGTACGCTCACCACAATCAAGCATAGCACTTCCCCTGTACGCCCCTGCAATCTCACCTCTCTCGTCAATCACACCCACATTGCATCCACAATACCCCTCCACTCCATTTGAAAAGAGGCGAATCATATCTCTAAGCAAGGTTGTCTTACCAACCCCTGGTGGTGAAATAATTAGCGTATTAAACGGGATTCCTTGTTGTGTATGATAGAGATACCGCATTATTCTCCGCGCAATATCCTTGTGCTCATGTGCCAGTCTAATATTGATATAACGAATATATTTGGCGATAAATCGACCATTTCCTGCTGTCGTAAGCTCCCCTGTAATTCCGATTCTATGTCCTCCCTCGACAGTAATATACCCCTGTTTTCTTTCTTCTTCGTAAGCGTACACGGAATCATGGCACAAATACCGAAAAATTTCTTCCAACTCCCGTTCACCATATATAATAGGAAGTCTGTGTTCCCGCTCTGATAACACACGCACTGGCTGGTTGACGCGCAATCTAATTTCTTGTATCTTTTCAAAACGCACACTGCTTCGCTCCCAGTCCTTTCTAAATCCCTGTGGAAAGAATTGCAAAATTCGATTATCTATCATTGTACACTCCTCCTTTTGTTTGTCCCACTGTCCATATCTCAATATATGTCTTGAATTTTAAAATATGAGCACTTGTCTCACAAATATTTTATTCTGCTTATAGCACTATTTTGATTTAATGTATTTTTTTGATTTTTGTATTGGGAATCTGTAAAATTTGAATGCTTTTTTTCGTGAGATATGATATGGTTATTTATAAATAAAAATTATAAATAACCTTTTAGAATTTTTTGTCAGAGAATAATGTTCGATTTATATTTCATTTAAAATAGGAATCAGAAACCATATAAAATCAACACTGCCATGGCATTGGCCAAATGTCTGCTTCACAGTTGTTTGAACTACCATTGACAAAAGTTTAAAGATTCCAAAAGGTTATTATAAAAGAAATGGAGGCATATAAAATGCATGACATGAAAGAAAAACTACACACTGGAGAACTTTATTTTCCAAACGACGAAAATATTATAAAGAAACAAGTTTCTTATCAGGACAAACTGTGCGATTATAACCTGACAAAACCCTCTGAGTTTAAAAAAAGAGCAAAAATGCTCAAAGATATGCTGGGTGACTGTGGAGAAGGTGTCTATATCGAAGCGCCATTCTATGCAAATTTTGGCGGACATCACTGCCATTTTGGGAAAATGGTCTATGCAAACTATCATTTAACATGTGTGGACGATACCCATATTTATATTGGGGATTATACTATGATTGGTCCAAACGTGACCATTGCCACCGCAGGACATCCAATTCTTCCAGAACTACGGGAACAGCAATATCAATATAATATGCCTGTGCATATTGGTAGAAACTGTTGGATTGGCGCCGGAGCGATTATTATGCCTGGTGTTACAATTGGAGACAACACTGTTATTGGCGCTGGTAGTGTGGTGACAAAAGATATTCCAGCAAATGTTGTCGCTGTTGGAAATCCTTGTCGCATAATGCGCGAAATTAGTGATCACGACAGAAAATATTATTTTAAAGATCGAAAAATAAGGGAGTAGCGCTACTCCCTTATCCATTTATATGATTGTCAATATGCCCACTGATTTCAATAATAAGATTACCAATAATATTGGAGCAATATATTGAATCATCACAATATACAAACGCTTTCTACCAAATCTACTACCTGATTTCTCCACTTCGTCAATCACAGTTTTTGGTTTTAATACCCAACCAATCAAAATGCATGTTCCAATTGCAACTAGTGGCATTAGCAAATTATTGCTAATATAGTCCATAATATCCAAAATCTGTGCAACTGCTCCATTTGGCAACTTCACTTCAAAATACAATTTATTGTATCCAAGACATACAGTCACACCACCGACAATTGCAATTATTGTCTCGACAGTAGCCGCTTTTGTGCGTGTCATATGAAACTTGTCCATAAAGCTGGACACCACCGCTTCCATGACAGAAACAGCACTTGTAATCGCCGCGAACAACACCATAGCAAAAAAGAGACACCCTACCAAATTTCCAATTTTCCCCATGGATGCAAATACTTTCGGCAGTGATACAAACATTAGGCTTGGTCCCGATGCCGCCATGCCTTCTTTTCCCATAAAGGTATAAACCGCAGGAATAATCATAACCCCTGCTAGAAATGCAACCGCCGTGTCAAATATTTCAATCTGATTAATAGATTTTACCAAGTTGGCATCATCTTTCACATAAGAACCATACGCAACCATAATTCCCATTGCAACACTAAGACTAAAAAACAATTGTCCCATCGCGTCCAGAAGTACTGTAAAGAATTTCTTTACTGTCATCTCGCTCAAATCAGGAACTATATAAATCAAAAATCCCTGTAATCCTGTTCTTGTTACCCCTGTTTCATCTTCATAGTGAATTGTCAAGGAAAAAAATGCAATCCCCACAACCAACAACAATAGCAATGGCATCAATATTTTTGAGGACGATTCAATCCCCTTGTTAATTCCACGAAATACAATAAACGCCACCATTAGCAAAAAGACAAACAACAGCACAATCGGTTGCCATTCCCCAGTGATAAATCCTGTAAAATAACCGTCCTCTGCTGCCGCAGCACCATTTCCTGTCAAGTATGCAAGAAAGTACTTTACTACCCATCCACCAATTACACAGTAATATGGCATAATAATCACTGGCACAAGACATGCTATCACGCCCAAAAAACCCCATTTAGAACTTAATTTCGCATACGCAGTCAAAGGGCTTTGCTTTGTCTTTCTTCCAATCGCAATCTCTGTTGTAAGCAGTGTAAATCCAAATGTAATCGCTAATATTAGATAGATTACTAGAAACAATCCTCCGCCATCCTTTGCCGCCAAGTACGGAAAACGCCATATATTTCCCAGACCAACAGCACTTCCTGCCGCAGTCAACACAAAACCGATTGAACCCGAAAATGAATTTCTATTTTTTTCTCTTTTCATCACCTTTTTTTAATCCCCTCTCATTTTATTGTATCTATATTTATATTTTAAGAATCTATTGTTATTTATACTCACGACAGATAAAATCTGCCGTGAATATCGCGCCAACCGCAGCCGCAAAGCGACATATTTCCTTATGCGGTTGTGCGCATCGCATTATACTGAGCGGTCAGTCTTTTCGACCGCCAGTATAATCTTCTTCAAATTCATATGGATACCCTAATTTCCGCATAAAATCAGCCATCTGCCAATCTGAATACTCAAATTCATCATCTTCATATGCTTTCTCATCAGAGGTATCTGACCAGAAAATCAGATATTTTTCAATGTCTGCCCTATCTATAGAAAAATACTTTGCAATAATATCTGCATTTCCCTTAAATTTTTGTATTGCTTCCTCTGACACTTCACCAAAGTAGTCGGGTATTGGATCGAATTGGTCTATTTCCTCTCCATTATCATACAACTCATATGCCCAGTAATCCCCATCATATATGTAAAGTACTAAAACAGCTTTGCCACATTCCTCGGATATTGCTCCTGCAAGATCCCCATACCCAATACATCTATTGTTAATCAAAACACTCACACCATTTGCAGATTCTTTGTATACACACTCGTCAGGGCATAAATTCACAATATCATACTTGATATCTGTTACCTTACTCTCGCTTAATATTCGCGAGTATTTTTCCGCAACAGTCTTTACAAACATTCTCGCTTTATCTTCCTTACATTCTGGTATAATCGCCACTTGCAAAAATAACCCCATCTTCGTTGTTCCCCCATTTCCTCACAATAAACCTCTAAGCTTTTATTATCTGAATTGTATCTCTTGACTGCCTATAAGTTGACAACACAATTAGTATAAGTATACACGCTTACAAATCAGATGTAAATCTTTATTTTTAGAACACTTAGATTCTCAAATGATTTATGGATTACAACATTCAGCAGGCGTATATCCTTGCGAAATCAGCTCATCTCTTTGCCCAGTATAAGCAGATTTATTCTTATCCCCAATTCTTTTACCACTAGAGCAATCCTCTTTATGAAACTTTTTACTATTGGTATTTAATATATATGTATCACCATCATCGCTCTTAGAAGAATTTGTCTCTGATGAGTCCTCTGTTGCTTCACGATTTTCACCTGTAGTATAATCAATCTCTACACCCTGTTGTACATTATACACAAACACACAAAATTGACATCCATATCCATTGTCTTCCACCGACCAAGCTTCCATCAGTACCCCACAAGCTACAAGATCATTTTCCTCTTTATAGACTGGTGTCACACGATACAAAACATGATTGCTAGGATTATCATCTATATAATCAGCAACTGTATTTTCAAAAGGGAGCATCCCCTCAACATTAAAATATCTTGTGCCAGTAATTAAATTTTTCTCATTTGCATTTTCTGCAGCGAGCTGATAGCCAATCAAATGACAACGATTATATAACCACTTTCCATGATATTGATTTTGATGCCAACCTGTAGGTGTCACGGAATTTAATGATGCCTCCCTATCTTCAGTGGGCATTAATTCTTCACAAATATTTGCATATGCAACGTGACAGCGCCCCAGCTCATCTAAATCACTGTAGATTTCAAAAGCTTCTTTGTTTTGTTTATCCGCTGCGGAAAAAAATGGAATGTCATTATTGACCTCAATATATGGCGTTCCACGATATTCAGGAATAGAGTCAAACCAGTTTTCTGAATTGACAGTACTTGGCACAAAAAGTTCAGTACTTATATCATCACTTTTTTCTGTTTTTGCATCGGATGGATTGGTGACATTAATCTGAACACAACTTGTACAAAAGCAGGATAACACCAATAATAGAGCTACTAAAATTATCTTTTTTTTCATAGCTATCTTCTCCTATCTACATATTAACTAGACAAAATTTCGACGGCGATGCGGTGCATCGTCTAAAAATTTTAACGACGCAATGGTGCGGAACAGGTAGTCCTAGACTTCAACTTTTAGCCGGATGAAGTACTAGTATACCTCTTGGATGTTTGAGAAAGTAGAATGGGGTGGTTCTTTCTTGCAATACATTATTTTATTGACTTCTTCATTTTGTATTGCATACCATCCTTCCTCAAGTGATAGTTCAAAAACCTTTTCCATTTCCAATTCTGGATACGAAAGACATTGAATTAACTCACTCGCTGTAACCGCTAACAATTTACCTGTGGGAAGGTGCAGCCACTTACATGAATCTGTAATTTCATTACTTTTTAGAATTTCACATTCCTTGGTAACGCTATTCAAAAGCCAAACAATCATTTTTCCTTGTTCACAAAATTCTCGGATTTGTTTTGTTTCCCGCTGCCTTACAATATCCCAATCCTCATTTGGAAAATCACAAATCAATTCGGATGTTCCTGATAAATCGAGCAAAATATCCATTTCATACAACAGGTCGTCATTTAATTCTGATAGATAGCTTTCATCTATGAAAACCAATCCGTCCATTATATCGCATCTCAATATATATTTCATGTACTATCTTCCCTCCACAAAAATCAACCAGAAATTCCAATTTTGTACTGATTATATCACCAAGATCTTCAAGGGTCAACGTGCAGTCAATGAAATTCTCATTCCTATATTCCAACAATCTAAAATGGTATGAAATACCTGTTCCCGAATCTAACCACTAATTGCAAACCGAAATTCCTGTATGCTTTCTGCGCGATATTTTAAAATAAACAATTTTCTTTCATATACTCGGTCTACCCTTTTTCTGGTCGGCTCAACTTTTATATCTTCTAAATCCTTAACTGTTTATTTTGTGTATCTAAAACACATTCTGTAAACATATGTTTTCCTTTGCATCTTAAAGACGCGCAATCTCCTATAAAAAAATAAAGCTGCCGTTTCATGAATTTCCATTCGTTAAAACAACAGCCCCATCTTCACTTATTTGTCCAAAACTATACAATCGCTTTTTTGGGACACTTTTCCTTGCAGGCTCCACAACCAGTACATTTATTCTGATCGATATGTGCATGAAAATCTGTCACAGTAATTGCATTTGATGGACATACCTTTACGCAAAGACTACATCCAATGCACCCCGTCTGACAAGCCTTTATAGTAACAGGTCCTTTGTCTTTAGAGCTGCACGCCACCACCGCTTTTGCATCATAAGGTATCAATTCAATCAATTGTTTTGGACACGCAGCCACACACTTCCCACACGCCTTACACTTCTCCTTATCTACTCTTGCGATGCCATTCACAATATGGATCGCATCAAACGGACATGCATTCACACAGTTTCCATATCCAAGGCAACCATGATCACAGGACTTTGCACCGCCGTCAGGTACATATCGAACAATACTACAATCCTCCACACCGGAATACTCATAAATTTTTGTTGTCCGCTCACAATCACCTGCACACTTTACAAAAGCTGTCATTCGGACAGTATCACCTGCCTCCACTCCCATAATAGCTGCAACTTTTTTGCCAACTGATTCGCCGCCGACAGGGCAAGCATTGACAGGTGCTTCGCCTTTTGCAATCGCCGCAGCCAATCCCGAACAACCAGGATACCCACAACCTCCACAATTATTTCCAGGAAGTATTCCCAGCACTGCCTCCTCCTTTTCATCTACCTCTACTTTAAATACAATACTTGCAATCCCAAGGAAGACGCCCAAGAATAAACCAACTCCGCCCACGACGAAAACGGCTGTCAATATTGCTGTTATGTTCATACTTTAACCTCCTCCTACAACAATCCTGAAAATCCACAGAAAGCAATCGCCATCAGTCCTGCTGTTATCAGCACGATTGGCATTCCCTGAAAAGATTCTGGTATGTCATTGTATTCTATCTTTTCCCGTATTCCAGCAAGAATCACAATTGCGATCAAAAATCCAACTGCTGTGAATAATCCACTTGCAATACTAAACCCGATTCCATAATTTTTCTGCACATTTGTGAGTGCGATACCAAGCACTGCACAGTTTGTCGTAATCAGTGGAAGATATACACCAAGTGCCTGATAAAGTGATGACACATATTTTTTTAAAAACATCTCCACAAACTGTACCAAGGCAGCAATTACTAATATAAATACAATTGTTTGCAGATAGGTAATATCAAACCGCTCTAAGATTCCCTTATAGATGACAGCCGCCACGCCAGAAGCAATCGTAATAACGAAAATAACCGCTCCACCCATACCAACTGCTGTGTCAACCTTTTTGGAAACACCAAGGAACGGACAAAGCCCCAAAAACTGGCTTAACACGACATTGCTTATCAGCGAGGAACTGATCATTAAAATCAATAAATCCTTTACTACATCAAGCATCTCTAATTCCTTTCTACGCCTATATGCGCCTATTCCCATAATCTCTAATAAAAACCAGCAAACATGATTTCTATTCTTGATGAAATATTATTTTGAACCATTTTTTGCGTCTGCGACAGAACCCGTCGCCCCATTTACATCAACGAAACGATGCGCACATCCATTGTCAGAACAGCTTGCACAGTCAGAATTGCAACCTGACTGAATTTTGTCCACATTCTGACCTTTTTCCTGCATTTTTCTCTTAACACGATTCTGGAGCGCAGTAAGCGCAGCAAGCACAAAAAATGCGCCTGGCGCAAGCACAAAAATACTGATTGGTACATATTCCATTGGCTCTTGCGTTCCCAACAAAGAGGAAATACCCGCTAAAATATTGTTAATAACAGGATTACCAAAAAGTTCTCCTGCCCCCAAAAGTTCTCGTACCATACCAATTGCAGTAAGAGCCACAGTAAATCCAAATCCCATTCCAAGACCATCAAATATCGATGGAATCACAGGATTTTTAGACGCGAAAGACTCTGCACGTCCTAGAATAATACAGTTTACAACAATCAAGGGAATATATAGTCCAAGCGCTGCGTTAAGACTTGGTATAAATCCCTCTAGCAACAGTTGAATCATGGTAACAAAAGATGCTACAATAACAATAAATGCTGGGATTCGCACCCTATTCGGAATAATGTGTCTCAACAAAGAAATAATTGCATTACTAAGCACAAGCACTGCTGTCGTAGTCAATCCCATACCAAGTCCATTGATGGCTGAAGTTGTCACTGCAAGCGTTGGACACATTCCAAGTGTCAGCACAAAGGTAGGATTTTCCTTTACAAGTCCATTAAAAAATACTTCCATGGAGCCTTGTTTTGCTTCACTGTTCCTATCACTCATTGATGGCACCTCCTTCACTTTCTGTAAGTACACTATTGAAAAACAACAAACCGCTATTCACACCATTTACAATTGCATTTGTTGTGATTGTCGCACCACTGATTGTGTCTATTTCACTGTCATTCATCGAACCGGACTTTGTGTATGTAAAACTTTCAACCTTTTTATTTGCAAACTGTGGTACAAGCACATCCCCTGCTTTCATACCAAGTCCAGCAGTTTCCGAAATACTTAACAGTGATATCCCGTTCAATGTTCCATCCAGTGTCACTCCCATAGAAAACTGAATATCACCGCCATACCCTTCATGATCGGTTACCGTAATCACATACCCCATCAATTGTCCAGCACTGTCAAGTGCCCGCATTACCTCATTGATATCCACATTAGAATCCTTTCCAGCCATAAAATACGCCGTCGGACCATCCTCATTCAACATAGGCTCAAAAGTTTCTGCCGCCGCAAATACATTTTTACATGCCTCAGCTTTCGCCTTTGCCTTCTGCTGTGCAATGGGCTCTTTTGTGACATCATACACAAATCCCAACAATAGCCCTGCCACAAGAGTGATTGCAAAGAGGATAAGTGCGTCTTTTATCATTGATTTTTTCTCGTTATCCATTTCACACTACCTCCTTCTTTACTTTCTTTTTTCCAAATGCAGTAGGCTTTGTAAAGCGCTCTATCAGAGGAACCAACAGATTTCCAAGAATAATCGCATAGGAAACACCCTCCGCAGATGGTCCAAATATTCTGAAAATTCCTGTCATAATCCCTAAAAATATCCCAAACACATACTGTCCATTTTTGGTGACTGGTCTTGTCACATAGTCTGTCGCCATAAAAAAGGCACCCAACATCAGACCGCCTCCTGCAAGCTGTGATAGAATATAATTTACATCTAATCCATTCCCGCTAAACAATAGGATAAACACAATAAAACTAAGAATATAAGTACCCGGAACACGCAAATCAATAACATTCATCACAAGAAGAAATATTGCGCCTATTAAAAGTGCAATCATACTTGTCTCACCGATAGTACCTGCAGTGCGTCCAACAATCATATCCAGAATCTCTGGTGCACTCTCTCCTGTCTTGATTGCTGCAAGTGGTGTCGCGCCTGTATAAGCATCACAGTCAAAATTTGTCATAATAGAAGTAAACGAAATCATCAGGAAACAACGAGCGCCGAGTGCTGGATTCATAAAATTCTGTCCTAGACCACCAAAAAGCATTTTCACAACGATAATTGCAAAAACACCACCTATCACACCTATCCACAATGGCGCCCTAGGTGGCAGATTCAACGCCAATAACAGACCTGTCACCGCAGCAGAAAAATCACCGATTGATATTTTCTTATGCATACATCTATCATATATGTACTCTGTCAACACTGTCGTTGCTACAGTAATCAGCACCTGAAACAACGCATGCAGACCAAAATGAAATACTCCGAATATCGTCGTTGGAAGCAAAGCAATCACTACATACTGCATAATGCGGGCTGTCGTATCCTTTGAACGTATATGCGGGTTTGATGATACCTTAAACATATTTTTTCTCCTCACTTCTTATTTTCGCATGAATTTTTAAAAAGTTCTTAGAATAAGAATACATTCTCATGCCTTTTTCTTTTTGCCCAAAATCGTCTTTCGCATAGACTTAATGTATTGGGTCAACTGACGCTTTGCTGGACAGATAAAGCTACAACAACCACACTCACAACATTCCATGCCGTCATTGGCTACAAATGCCTCCTCGTCACCATGTTCTGCAAGTACAGCAAGTTTTGTGGGAACAACTCTCCCCGGACACACATCCACACAGCGCCCACAATTAATACAAGGACTTGGTTCCATTGCTGATACTTCATCTTTTGTCAGACACAAAAGTGCCGACGCCGTCTTTGTTGTAGGCACGTCCAAATCAAACAACGCAAATCCCATCATCGGACCACCTGATACCACTTTCTCTGGTTCTGTCTTAAATCCGCCTGCCTCCTCTATAAGGTCATGATAATTCATTCCAATTCGCACATAAAAATTCCGTGGATCGTTTACTGCATCACCAGTGACAGTGACAATTCTGTTCATCAGCGGTTTTCCCTCCACTACCGCATGATAAATAGCCACTATTGTATCCACGTTGTCAACCACACATCCCGCGTCTGCTGGAAGCATAGATGAATTGATTTCTCTCCCAGTTGTCGCAAAAATTAGTTGTCGTTCTGCTCCTTGTGGATACTTTGTTTTAAGCGCCATCACTTTGATTCGACTTTCTTTTTGTGTAAGCTGTGTCAACCGCTCAATACAATCTGGCTTATTATCCTCCACTGCCAAAATTCCCTGCGCATTATCAAACAGACGCAAAATAATCTTCATACCATCAATTAATTTCTGTGGTTCCTCCAACATTCTACGATAATCTGAAGTCAGATAAGGCTCACACTCTGCACAATTTGCAATCACATAAGTAATCTTGTCCGGTTCTTTTGGCGACAACTTTACATGTGTTGGAAAGCCTGCACCGCCCATACCGACGACACCTGCCTCTTTGATTAAATCCAAGATTTCTTTTTTGTTCAGTTTCTCAGGATCATGTGTTATGTACGCAACCTCCTCAAACAACCCATCGTTGTCAATAATAATGGAGTTTACCATATCCCCTGTGACAACACGTCTAGGTTCTATCGTTTTAACTATTCCAGACACTGTCGCATAAATTGGGGCGGACACAAATCCACCTGCCTCTGCAATTTTTTGACCAGCAAGCACCTTGTCACCCTTTTTTACCACTGGAACCGCTGGTGCACCAATATGCTGGCTAAGCGGATATGCCATCTCACCTTTTGGCACAATGGTCTTTATGGGCTTATCCTTTGACAAATCCTTGCCATCATAAGGATGTACACCGCCTCGAAATGTAAGTTTTGCCATCTTTTGCTCCTTCTTTCCTTTTATTTTAAAACTTTCTACATACATTATACTATTTCTTTCTCAAAATTTCACTAATTTTTACAAAAATATATTATTTTCCATAAATTTTTATTGCATTCTTCCTATGTATAAAATTGTCCCTCCTACCTGAACCATATTCTTACGAAATGCAATATATGCATATTCCTAACGCTAAAAAACAACTGCGTCATAGCAACAATATGGACGACATTCTCGAATTGACACAAAGTATTGCATGTGATAAGTTATAATAAACAATATATACACTACATACGAAATTTAACTGTTTTGCAATATCAATCAGCACGTAAGAAAAGTCTCTTTTCTTTTATTAAAATTCACATACGAAAGGATTGTGTGAATCAACATTATGAAATGTATTCAAAAAAATTTGGGGATTCTGTCTCCAAAATACCCAATCGAAAATTTTTGTGTGCCAAAACAAACATTATTTATTGATATAGAAACAACCGGATTTTATGTGCGCAGTTCTAATCTCTACATGATTGGCTGCGCCTATCTTGATGAATCTAATAACAAACCATCCTGTTGGAGCACGATTCAGTGGCTTGCTGCCAATTACGAGGACGAACTAAATGTATTGAATGCTTTTGTTGATTTTGCAAAATCATATCGTTTCCTAATTCATTTTAATGGCAACCGATTTGATATTCCCTATCTACAAAATAAACTGCAACAATACAACATCTCATTCAGTTTTGACAACCTAGAAGGAATTGATATCTACAAACGATTATCGCCCTATAAAACTTTCCTGAAACTTCCAAACTGCAAACAAAAAACCATTGAGAATTTTATTGGCAATACCACTCGTAAAGACTCCTATACAGGCGGTGAGTTAATTGACATTTATCATGAATATGTACTAAATCATGACGAAGAAAAGGAACATTTTCTCCTGCTCCACAATGAAGAAGACCTCAAAGGAATGCTTGAAATTGTTGCTGCTCTCGCAATTCCTGACTTATTCCATCTTCCAGTCAAAGTCACAAAAGTTCAGGCAAACTACTATCAAGACGTAAAACAAAAACAATGTTCGGAAATTCTTATGAACCTAAAACTTCCAACTGCGTTGCCTACAGAACTATCTTATGGAGCCAACAATTGCTATTTTACTGGCTATGGACAAGATGGCAAGTTGCGTGTTCCAATTTATGAAGGCGTACTAAAATACTTTTACTCCAATTACAAAGATTATTATTATCTTCCAAAAGAGGATATTGCAATTCATAAATCTGTAGCTTCCTTCGTTGACAAAAATTACCGTCAACAAGCAACTGCTAGAAACTGTTACACGCGAAAAATATCCTCCTATCTCCCTCAGTGGGATAATCTTTTCACTCCATTTTTCAAAAAGGACTATGACGATAAAAGTCTATTTTTTGAGTTAACTGATGAGCTAAAAACAAAACGTGATGTATTTAGTTTGTATGCACACCATATTCTTGAAATGATGGCAGCATATCGAATCACATAGCGAAAAATCAAATAGTTCGTACTTATAAAGAAGCTTAATCTTGCTAAAAGATTAAGCTTCTTTATATGAATCCCTATGATTCTGCTAACGCTGCCAGCTCAAACAGAAATGAACTCCCATGTTGCGCTCTGCCGCAACTCAAACCCAGATGAGAACTGCCGTATTTTAGGCATTTCTTGGCGTGAAATTTAGTACTTCTCACACTATTCTTTCTTATCGATTCATAAGATAATTCCCTAATGGAAAGGAAAGCAAGTACACCATTTCGGGAATCAATGCAATACTTGCATTGAGTAATAGACGCACGATAGCATATTTTCGTATATTCACTGTTTCATTTTGAGTACATTTTCCCGGTCTTGACAACCATACAACTGTCAAAATACAAACCCAAAATATAGCAAAAAAAACGGAAGAATAAAAATCTATTCGCGTATAACGGTTAAAAACTTCTAATGTAATTAAATATTCTGGTCTTCCAAACAATTTTTCTAACATCATTCCTTCCATATGGTTTGTCTCATATACCCAATAATTCCCCCCATACTGATTTAATATAAGCCCTGCCATACCAATCGTTTCAAACAAAATTAATTGGTTAAAATTATTAGAATTATACACCATAAGCATTGCTAAAAACGGTGATAGATATATAAACCAATATGGATTACTATCAAAAGAAGTAAGAATCACAAACATAACTACTAAAGGAATTAAAATTGAATAGTAATTATATTCTTCTGGACTCTCTATATTTGTCAAATAACAATAAACACAAATAATTCCAAATAAAATAATAATTAATGGCACCGCACTATTAAATAATGGCACCTTATTCCCCAAAAATGCCTGTAGAAAATGATTTCTTATTTCCTCCTTAATATTTGCTGCCGCTGTATTCGTCGGAAATCCAATTCCAACAAATATTGTAAAGGATAATGCAAGAAGCGTTTTAAAGATAATTTTAAGAACATTTTTTTCATAAAGTAGCACCAACGGTATAAATATAAATAAAGGAAACAACTTAAACGAAATTGCTATTGAAAAAAATAAGATAAACTTTTTATAATTTTTTCTTTGATAATAATATATACCCAATAATAAAAAGGGAAAAGCCAATACGTCTAATTGTCCCACTAATCCAATCTCAACAAAAACTACTGCAGAGGATAAAAATAAATATGCTGCCCATTTTGCATTCACTTCATTAATTTTAATATTTTTGCAAATAAAATAAATTAGATATGCTGTAATGAGAAGTGCGACAATATAAATTGATTTCGCATATAACATAGTCCCTATACATGAAGTTTCTTCTATCCCTGTGATTTTACAGAAAATCCATAATGGTGCTCCCCATATTCCGAGTACTATATAAACAGGAAAATCATATATCAACTCATAAGCACCGCCTATATTGTTTTCCCTATAATAAGCTAGCATATTATTTCCGTACTCATAAAAATTTTTTAGTCCTCCGCCTTCAAAAATACTTCCCCAAAAATTGACTTCATAATGCACAAATGCTTTCATATCCCCATACATCATAGAAGCAAATGGAACCAAGAAAAGAATGAAAAATATAATATACTCTCTCTTTTTAGGTGGTTGCATATCATTTAGTAATGTCTGAAATTTTTTTAATAAATTCATTCTATCTCTCCTTAGAACACAATTTTAAAATCTAGGCATTTTTACGAACTGATGTAAACATTTAAAATACAAACAACTTTTCACAAAACGTAGATCATTTACGAATAAAACCGACTAATTTTAGATTAATCGGTTTTATTCTAGACTATTTATTTTTGATATAAAAAAATGAATTTTTTCTATCGTAGTTAATTTCCTTATAATTCATAATCTGTTCTGTGCTTCCAATAAATAAAATTCCCTCTGGTTTCAGTGAAGTGTTAAATTTACGAAATACATCATCCTTTGCTTCCTCTGTAAAATAAATCAACACATTACGACACACAATCAAATCACATCTATCAGGATAAGTATCCTTTAATAAATTGTGTTGTTTAAACTGTACTCTTGACTTGATATCATTAGAAATTTGATAGGAAGGTCCTACTTTTGTAAAATATTTCTTTTTAAACTCATCTGGAACTGCTGCAATACTTTTCTCATTATATAAACCTACCTTGGCTTTCTCTATTACCTGCTTGTCAATATCTGTAGCAATAATATTAATCTGATTGAGCGGAATATGCTTGGAAAATGCCATTACAAGGGAATATGGCTCATCCCCTGTAGAACATGCTGCACTCCAAATTTTTAGATTTTTACCAAATCTTGCAATCAATTCTGGAATGATTTCTTTGTCCATCAATTTCCATTGCTCAGGATTTCTATAAAACTCTGATACATTGATTGTTAGATAATTCACAAAATCATCAAAAACTACCTTGTCATCCCGCAGCTTTGCAACAAACTTATCATAACCTGTCACTTTATGTTTTGCGATCAAGGTGTCAATACGACGCTTCATCTGCTTTTCTTTATATGCATTTAAGTCAATCTTGGTCAGTGTAAAAACCTCTTTTTTGAAATATTCATAATCATATACCATGAGTATTCCCCTTTCTCTACTAAAATTCCCTGCATATCCTAAAAATAACTTATGCATCTGACGGATCGCAATGCCTGTCTGCACAAGTTTTCCTGACTATAAACGAATATGATATCAGAGTCAAAACTCCGATATCATATCTCTATTTACTCATATTATTATTCTGCATCCTCTGCTTCTTGTTTTGCAATCACTGCATCGATATCTACAGATACAACATCCGAATCGTTATCTTCTACCATTGCTGCAGGTGCTGCTTCCTTTGCTGTTTCAGGTATCATTAATGCCTTGACGCTAAGACTGATCTTCTTACCTTCCTCATTAAAATCAACAACTTTAGCTGTCACTTCCTGTCCTACTGACAAAACATCTGAAGGTTTCTCGATATGCTCCTTTGCAATCTGTGAAACATGCAACAATGCATCAATACCTGGCTCAAGCTCCACAAATGCACCAAAATCAGTCATTCTTGCAACTTTACCTGTCACTTCATTGCCAACAGCATACTTTGTTGATGCATTCTTCCATGGATTGGAATCATCAAACTTCAAGGAAAGCGCAACCTTTGTTCCATCAATATCCTTAATCAAAACTTTTAATGTCTCACCAACTTTAAATACCTTCTTGGGATTCTCTACACGTCCCCATGACATCTCAGAGATATGCAGCAGACCATCTACTCCGCCAAGATCAATAAATGCACCAAAGTCTGTGACATTCTTAACAGTACCTTCAATCACATCACCCACACTAATCTTAGCAAACAACTCTTTCTGCATTTCAGCTTTCTTGGCAATAATTAACTGCTTGCGATCACCAATATATCTTCTTCTCTTAGGATTATATTCACTGATAACAAATTCTATGTCCTGTCCAGCATATTTGTTCAGATCTTTTTCATACACATCTGACACAAGACTCGCAGGAATAAAAATTCTCACTTCATCTACTACTACACTTAGGCCACCGTCCAACACCTGTGAAACCTTCGCTGTTAATACTTCTTTGTTGTTGTACGCCTCCTCAATCCGCTTATTGCCTCTGTCAGCAGCAAGACGCTTGTAAGTCAAGAGAACCTGTCCCTCGCCATCATTTACTTTGAGAACCTTAACCTCCATCTTGTCACCAGGATTTAGGATCGTTGTAAGGTCAACGTTCGGCTCATTGGTGTACTCGTAACGTGTAAGAATACCATCTGACTTGTAACCGATGTTAAGGATTGCTTCATCGGGCTTGACATCGATGACTGTACCTTCAATTACCTCTCCTGTATGAATAGTTTTTAATGATTCTTCTAACATTTGTTCAAAAGTTAATTCTGACATAATTTTGAACCTCCTCAATTATTTTGTTTGGGGTAGAAGCCCCCGCTGTGATGCCCACCAGTTCTACAGAATTAGGTAAATCTAATTGCAGGTCGTCCAGTGTTTGTATATAGTAAGTATTCTCACATTCACTTTGGCATAATTCATATAGCTTCCGTGTGTTGGAACTGTGAGTACCACCTATCACAATCATAACATCAGCTCTAGTAGCTAATTCAACAGCTTCCTTCTGACGTTCTTCTGTTGCATTGCATATAGTATTCGCAACAATTATATCATAACCTTTTTTCCGAAAAATTTCAACTAAATCTTTAAATTTCTTGTAGTTAAATGTCGTTTGAGACACAATATATAATTTTTCTTCTTTTTTTGCCTGAAAATTCTCTGCTTGTTCCTTCGTTTCAATCACAGTGACAGGTCCACAAGCCCAACCTTTTATTCCTATCACCTCCGGATGCTGTTCATTTCCAATAATGATAATATGCCGTCCCTTTGCAGAATGCCCATTGATCAGACGATGAATATGGCTGACAAACGGACAAGTTGCATCGATGCACTCAAGCCCTCTTTCGTGTATAAGCTCATACGTTTTGCGCGGAACTCCATGTGCGCGTATGACAATCGTACCTTCCTCAGGCTTGAGTGTCTCACGCTTCATACTGCGAAGTTCCTCCTCGTCCTCAATCACTTTTACACCTTTTTCTTCCAAGGTTTTTACCACTTCTTCGTTGTGGACGATTGGACCGTATGTATGAATTATCTTCCCTGTCTCTAACTGTTCATACACTGAGTCAACTGCTCTTTTTACACCAAAACAAAATCCTGCGGATTTTGCAACTACCACTTCCATCACTTTGCTCCTTTATCACACAGATGAATTATAGCATCCGCAACCTGTTCAATACTCATATCAGATGAATCAAGAAGGACTGCATCTTCAGCTTGTTTTAAAGGAGAAAGTTCGCGGTGCATATCCTGATAATCCCGCTCAATTATATCTTTCTCAATTATATCCAACTCGCATTCCTGTCCCTTTGCCTTTAGCTCCTCATAACGCCGCAGTGCCCTCACATGACTATCTGCGGTTAGATAAACCTTCACATTGGCATTAGGCAAAACACACGTTCCAATATCTCTACCATCCATGACAACATTCTCCTTGTTTGCAAGAGCCTGCTGCAATTCTACTAGTTTTCTCCTAACCTCCTTGTTTGCACTGCTCAAGGAAGCCATTCTTCCAACCTCCTCTGTGCGAATCAACCCATTCACATTTCTGCCGTTAAGCCATACAATCTGTTCTCCATTCTCATAGGAGATTGTCACATTTGCATTTGCAACCTCCTCACTCATTTTATTCTGCTCACTTGCATCAATTCCTTGTTCTATAAAATACAATGCGATTGCACGGTACATTGCACCTGTGTCAACATAAATATATCCTTTTCTTTTTGCGATCAATTTTGCGATCGTACTTTTTCCTGCTCCTGCAGGTCCATCAATTGCAATACTATAACTCATTTTATTAGTTTCTCCTATCCTTTATAAAATATGTAATGATTCGTTTTCTCTTTTATATATGAGAAGCAGCACTTCTGCCCGCTAAAAATCCAGTAGACCACGCAATCTGAAGATTAAAACCACCTGTAAGTGCATCCAAATCAAGCACTTCTCCTGCAAAATATAATCCCTCAACAAATTTCGATTCCATCGTGGAAGGTGAAACCTCCTTTGTTGCCACTCCCCCCTTTGTAATTACTGCCTCATTATAATCTCTTAGCCCTGTAATCGTAAGTTCCAGATGTTTCATTATCTGCACAAAATGCTGCCGTTCTTCCTTTGTAATCTCGTTAACTCTCTTATCTGAATCAATACCAGCCAAAACAGGCATAATTGATGTTAACTTTGCTGGAAAAAGGCTGTTTATTACATTTTTAAACTGTTTATTCTTATTCTCGTCAAACACTCTTAAAATCCGCTTGTCCAACTGCTCCTTTGTAATTGCAGGTTTCAAATCAATAAAAAGCTTTGCCCTTGGATAGCGGTTGTTTTCCTTACATGCTTTGTGAACATAATAACTACTTGCACTCAAAATCAATGGTCCACTAACACCATAATGTGTAAAAAGCAGCTCTCCAAAATCAGAATAAATCGTTTTTCTATCTACCTCTACAACTGCCTGAACATTTTTCAAAGAGAGCCCTTGCAATTGATGACACCACTCCTCCTCTATGACAAATGGTACTAAGGCTGGCATTGTCGGAATAATACTGTGACCACATTCCTTCGCAAACTGATATCCATCTCCTGTAGAACCTGTGAGCACATAAGAGCATCCTCCTGTTGCGATAATCAGTTTATCGGCAAGTATCTCAGTTTCTTTTTTCGCCACCTTGTCAAAAAATACAACCTTTGAAACCTTTGCACAATGACTCTTTTTGTCATTTTCTATTTCAAGAGCTGTGGTTATTATCCTTTTCACTTCTGTGTTTAAAAGTATTTTTACCCCTTTTTCTCTCAAAGTCAGTTCAAGTGCTTTGATAATATCCGAACTATGATCTGACTTTGGAAATACACGCTGTCCTCGTTCCACTTTAAGTGGACAACCTGCACACTCAAAAAAATCCATCACAGCATCATGATCAAAACTATATATTGCACTGTACAAAAATTTGGCATGTTCCAATACATTTGGAAAAAAATCCACTGTTTCACAAGCATTGGTCACATTGCATCTGCCCTTGCCTGTAATAAATAATTTTTTTCCTAGTTTCTCATTCTTTTCAATCAATATAACACTATGCCCACCATCAGAAGCAGCAATCGCAGCCATCATTCCCGCCGCACCGCCTCCTATAATCACAATCTTTGCCATATCCGCCTTTCATCGCTTCCTCCGTCGCGCCATCTGCGCTTGTAACGGTACGTTGAGCATCTCCTCATCTATAAAATCAATCTCATCTTTTAAATAAACCTGATAGTTATCCCATGCATACTCAAGTGATTCCAAATTTCTGCGCACATCATCTGGTTTTTTCAGGCACATAGCAACCACCAACGCATTGATTATACTAAGAGGCGCGACAAGAGAATCCACAATAGACACCATATCACTTCTAGCCAACAGATTGCAAGATGAATAAAGGCACATTGGAGAATGAATTGTATCTGTAATTGTGACTACCTTTGCATTTTTGTCATTTGCCATCTCCATCGCTTTTAATGTACGCATGGAATATCGTGGAAAACTAATCCCAATTACAACATCCTTCTCATTAATCCGAAGCATCTGTTCAAAAGTTTCTGATGTACTCGTAGAATCAATTAAATTGACATCTCCTCGAATCATATTGAGATAAAAATGAAGAAACTGTGCTATTGGCTTGCAACTCCGAAGTCCAATAATATACACATGTTTCGCCCCAAGTATAATATCAATTGCTGCTTCAAATGCTTGTGCATCGATATGTTCCATAGTATCTTCTATTTTTTCAATATCAGCACTTAACACAGAAGTTAGTATTTCAGCCTGTGTGCTCGACCCATATTTCGCACCGATTGACTGTACTGAATTTAACCTTTTTTTCACCCAATCAGCCAATGATGCCTGAAATTCTGGATATCCTTCATATTCCAGCGCATACGCAAACCGCACCACCGTCGCCTCACTAATCCCCACCGTCTTCGCCATCTTCGCCGCTGTCATAAAAGCGGCCTGTTCATAGTGATCAATCACAAAAGTAGCCAACTTTTTATGGCTCTTGCTCATCTTATTAAATTTCTCATTTATCCTTGATATCGTATCATATGTTTCGTCCATCGAAATCCCTCGAATCCAGATACTGCCTTCTATCAGGAACAGTTTTTGTAAATATCTTCCAGCAACTCTATTGTTTCATCTTCTGTAAGGTCATAGTCTCCGGTGAGCACCATACATGCACATCCATGTATAAAAATCCATATTTTCATAAACAAGCTGCTTGGATTCTGACAACCTGCCGCCGCAGCTCTGTTAATTTCTTTGCTAACGGCTGCTGTCTTCCCATTTAAAAGTTCAAAAAGTCCTCTGTCTCCCCGATATTCCGATTGAAAAAGAAGCTGAAACAGTTTGCTCTCATCCCTTGCATAATTTATATAGGCAAGTCCTAGGTGTAAGAACGGTGTGTCTACCTCAGACTTGTAATTTTCATAGTAATCTCCAAAATTGCTGATCGCTTTCTGATAAATTTCCGCATAGAGTTCACTCATATTTGCATAAACTCTGAATATAGGCTGTGTGGAACATCCGATTTGTGCAGCCAATTTTCTGGCAGTCACATTTTCTATGCCTTCCTTTTTGGCCAAAGCGAAGGCGGTCTCTCCTATTTTGTCCTTTGTAATCAATTCTTTCCTTGCCATTTCACCATCCATGCCTTTCTTAAGTCACGAGGAACAGTTCTATACAATCGCAATTGAGTAGGAAATGCTTATTCCCTGCTCATCACGTATTCCATGTACCACCTCTACAGCACATTTTCTTTGCACGGGCCTGTGCATCAAAACAGTATCGGGCTAAAAGCACTTTAACCCGATACTGCTAACAGTTCACAGTCTGCTGACACGAATTTATACGGGATATGCACCGTTCTTTGTATCAGCCTGAGCCATATCAACCTTCTCTTGCTGCGCCTGACGATATTTAAAGAAATCTGTAGCAACCTGAGGGAATAATGCATAGGAAAGTACATCCTCATCCTGCTGTTTCCATTCTTTCATTTCTTCTTCAATCTTCTTTAACTCATTTGGAAGTCTATCAGCCGGCCGGCATGTAATAATATTTTCCTTTTCCTCTGCCGAGAGCACTTTATCTTGCACTTCTTTATTAAATGGCTTAACAGTCTGACCATACTCACCGCGAAGAACAGCTTTGGTTTCCTTGGTCGCCATCTTGTATCGCTCACCCATCAACACATTAAACACAGCCTGTGTGCCGACAATCTGTGAAGAAGGCGTAACGAGAGGCGGCTCACCCAAATCTTTACGCACTCTTGGAATTTCCTGAAGCACATCATAATATTTATCTTCTGCATTTTGCTCTTTCAACTGACTAACCATATTTGACAACATACCACCTGGCACCTGATACATCAATGTCTTAATATCAACACCAAGCACTTTTGGATTGAGCAATCCACTCTTTAAGCATTCTTCTCTATATGGTCTGAAATAATCTGCAATTTTTGCGAGAAGATTCTGGTCGTATCCAGTGTCATATGGAGTGCCTTTAAATGTCTCTACCATAACTTCTGTCGCTGGTTGTGAAGTGCCAAGCGCAAACGGTGAAATCGCACAGTCAATAACATCGACGCCCGCCTCTACAGACTTTAAATATGTCATGGAAGCAACACCAGATGTATAATGTGTATGCAATTGAATTGGAAGTTTTGTGGCAGACTTCATTGCCTTAATTAGCTCCTCCGCCTTATATGGCACTAACAAACCTGCCATATCCTTAATACAAATAGAGTCAGCCCCCATCTCCTCAATATCCTTCGCCATCTTCATCCAGTACTCAAGCGTATACGCGTCACCCAATGTATAGGAAAGTGCAATCTGCGCCTCACCGCGCCCCTCCCGCTTCTTGACTGCATTGGCTGCATTAACTGCACACTGTAAATTTCTAAGATCATTGAAACAGTCAAAGATACGAATAATATCAATACCATTTGCAATCGATTTCTCCACAAACTCCGTGACAACATCATCTGCATAATGACGGTATCCCAAAATATTCTGTCCACGGAAAAGCATCTGAAGCTTCGTCTTCTTCACGCCATCTCTAATCTTTCTAAGTCTTTCCCACGGATCTTCCTTCAAGAAGCGAAGAGATGCATCAAATGTCGCCCCCCCCCAGCACTCTAACGAATGATATCCGACCTGATCCATTGTCTCGAGAATAGGGAGCATAAATTCCGTCGGCATTCTTGTCGCTATCAAAGACTGATGTGAGTCACGAAGAACTGTCTCAGTAATTTTGATAGGCTTTTTTACTTTATCAGACATTTTAATTCCTCCTATATCAATATATTCGCCAGCCGCAGCCGCAAAACGGCATGTTTCTTTATGCGGCTGTGCACCATTTTATACTGAGTGGTCAAACTTTTTGACCGCCAGTATAACACTTTAAAATACTCCGAAGATTGCCATGAATGTACCAGCAGCAACTGCAGTACCAATAACACCTGCAACGTTTGGTCCCATAGCATGCATAAGCAGGAAATTGGTTGGATCTGCCTCTGCACCAACTTTCTGAGAAACTCGTGCCGCCATAGGAACTGCAGAAACACCCGCAGAACCAATCAGCGGATTCACTTTGCCCTTTGTGGCAATACACATCAACTTTCCAAAAAGAACTCCTGCCGCTGTACCAAACATAAATGCAACAAGTCCTAAAGCAACAATCTTAATTGTATCCATATTTAAAAATGCCTCTGCACTTGTCGTAGCACCAACGGAAGTGCCAAGCAAGATAACAACGATATACATTAATGCATTGGAAGCTGTTTCCTGAAGCTGTCTTACTACGCCGGACTCTCGAAATAAATTTCCTAACATCAACATACCAACAAGTGGTGCTGTTGTTGGAAGAATCAAACATACAACGATTGTAACAACGATTGGGAAAAGAATCTTCTCAAGCTTTGAAACGGGACGCAACTGCGCCATTTTGATTTTCCTTTCTTCTTCTGTTGTCAACAACTTCATGATAGGTGGCTGGATAATTGGCACCAATGACATGTACGAATACGCTGCCACTGCAATTGGTCCAAGAAGGCCCGTCTGGCCAAGCTTACCAGCAAGGAAAATTGATGTAGGACCATCAGCACCACCAATAATAGAAACTGCCGCGGCTGCCATATCATTAAATCCAAGTGCAATCGCACCAAAATACGCTGCAAAAATACCAAATTGCGCTGCTGCACCGAGCAGGAAGCTCTTAGGATTCGCAATCAACGGACCAAAGTCTGTCATAGCTCCTACACCAAGGAATATCAGAGAAGGAAGAATTGCCCATTCATCCAATAAATAGAAATAATACAGCAAGCCGCCAGGTGTACCATCCGCACCAATAGGCGCGATGATGTCTGGATAAATATTCACCAGCAGCATACCAAACGCTATCGGTGTCAGAAGCAGCGGTTCATACTGCTTCGCGATAGCAAGATAAAGAAATATACAAGCAACAAGAATCATGATCACATTTCCGCCAGTGATGTTAAAAAATGCCGTCTGATGGATCAGATTATTCAATGTATCTGCTATATATGACATTTTGTTGACCTCCTATTTTATTTTTCAAGGCATATCTGCCCTGCATTCACTGCAATGCAGTGATTAGTTCAAAGTTGCAAGCAAAGCGCCTGCTTCAACAGAATCGCCAACTGCCACATCAACACTTGCCACGGTGCCATCCTGAGGCGCTACCACAGGAATTTCCATCTTCATCGCCTCGAGAATAACAACAGCATCGCCTTTCTTTACAGCCTGTCCTACACTTTTCTCAAGCTTAAACACCTTACCTGCTGCACCTGCCTCAATTTTTATGCTGCCTGCTGCACCTGCACTTGCCTTTGGTGCTGCTGCCTTCGGCGCCGCTTTTGGCATTGCCTTTGGTGCCGCTGTCTGCGCAGGAGCTGCACCGGAACTTGCACCTTCTTCTACTACGACATCATATACGTTGCCGTTCACGGTAATTGTATAATTTTTCATTTTGAAATCCTCCTAAATTATAGATTTGATTAGTTTTTTCTCCACTTATTTGTACTGGCTCTCCTTATACTTCTTACTTGGAAACCTTCCACAGTCGTTCCCTCATACGCTGCAATCGCTGCTGCAATGACAGCCACAAGTTCCATATCATCTGAGAGATCCTCATCTTCTTCCACAACAGGCTCTGCCACTGGCGTCGCTGGCACTGGCACTGGTTCCTCTTTCTTTGAAGTGAAGGAAGCCTGCATATTTGGTATTACACCAAACGCTGAGATAATGAGACTAATTAGAATCAATACTACAAATACAGTTCCCATACCAAGCAGTGTATTAAGCGCTGCCCTTGTCATCAGCTCTCCTTTTGTCTCATTAAGATTCAATGTACAAGAGGTCATCTTCAGATAGATATCATTTGTAAAAATTAACTCTACCGAAGCGTTTCCATTCTCACCTTTGACCGGAATCATTACAGTGATTGTATCATCATCAACTACCGACGTCGACTCACCAAACTCTGTGATACTACCTAACTTCTCAAGACCTGTCTGAAACGAAGTAAGTGCACTGTTGATAGCCTTACCTTCACACATAAAAGAAGTATCACTATAATACTGTGCATACGTTGAAGCATACAGATCACCCAATTCTACATTGCTATAGTCTTTAAGCATTTCATCAACATTGTTCGATGTAACCAATATTGTCGTTAATTTAGCAACCTGATCTGCTTTGCTCCTTGCCATACTTTCCTTGCTCTGCTGAAATTCGCTGGGAGTTTCAACTGATCCGCATGCTGTTAAAACGAAAACGCAGGTAAGCATTAATAATACTCTCGCAATTTTTTTCATATTAACGTTCACCCTTTCCTAGATCGTTCCATGTTTTTTAGAGGGACGATCCTCTCTCTTTGTAAATAGCATCTCAAAGGCACCAATCACATATTTTCTCGTGTCTGCTGCCTCAATGATCTGATCTACATATCCTCTTTTTGCCGCGCCAGCAGCACTGGTCTGTAATGCTGCATACTCCGCTGCTTTCTCCTTGATAACTTCTGCGCCTTGTCCTTCATACATAATCTTCGCCGCAAGATTTGCATCCATAGAGCCAATCTCTGCACTCGGCCATGCGATTGTGACATCTGCACCAATCGCCTTTGAATTCATCGCAACATATGCGCTTCCATATGCCTTTCCAATCACAACATTTACCTTTGGAACTGTGGCATTTGCGAACGCGTATGTAAGCTTCGCCACTGCCTTTGCAATACGTTTCTCACCACACATTGTTGCCTCATAACCCTTAACATTAGTGAGTGATAATACAGGAATATCAAACGCATCACAAAAATTAATAAAATCTGCTGCTTTCTCACATCCGTTTGCTGACAAAACAGCATCGTACTTATCTGTAACCTCACCTTCTGCACTGTAAACCTCTGTACGATTTGCAACGCACCCAACTGTCATACCATTTAATTTGATAAAACCAGTCACCATGTCTTTTGCATAGTCTTCCTTAAGTTCAAAGAACACACGGTTATCCGCAATTGTAGAAAGCGCAATCGCAGTGTCTCCCACACAGTTCTCAAGATCATCACAAACCCTATTCAGATCATCTGTACAATCTTCGTAGGAAGCATCATCTTCATTGTTGCCTGGAAGCATGGATACCAGTTGTCTAATCTTTGCAAAAATTGTATCCTCATCCGCCACAACATCCACAATACCACTTTCCTTACTCTGGAAATCTGCTGTAGATGAATCGCACTTAGAAATATTATTTCCATCAAGTGCATTAGGGGAATTTACAAACAATTTTGCTTTTGACTTCTCCATAAAAGTAAAGTCTGTTAGCGTTGGAATCAATGCAAGACCGCCTCCGCAACTGCCAAATATTGCTGTGATCTGAGGAATCACGCCCGATGCAAGTGTCTGTTTGAGATAAATCTCACCAAAAGCATTGAGTGCATCCGTCGCCTCTTGAAGCCGAAGTCCTGCCGAGTCAATCAGACCAATCACAGGTGCTCCTGTCTTCATCGCAAGGTTGTAGAGGTTCGTGATTTTTTTGGCATGCATTTCGCCGACAGATCCATTCAGCACAGATACGTCTTGGCTGTACACATACACAAGATTGTCATTGATCACCCCATATCCGGTAACAACACCGTCCGAGGGAGTCTCAGTCTGTTTCAGATTGAAATCTGTGGATCTTGCCATAACAAGGGCACCTATTTCAACGAAACTGTTTTCATCAAGCAAAGATTCGATTCTTTTACTTGCCAAACTTGAAGTAGTACTCATTTTGTGACCTCCATTTTTATATTTTTAATTTTCAAAAAATAACTTTTTTCGCAACTGAAATTGCGTCTATTTTAGTATAACATATATTATTATAATCGCCTAGTAAATTTTTTGTTTTTTCCACATCTTTTTCCTTTCCCTTATCTTTATCTTGAATCATCCATTTTCCAAATACTTGGCGCAAGCACCATTTCATATCAATTGCATCAATCTCCCCTGTCGTAACCAAATTAATGCGTTTCCATTCTTCATTGCCAACGTTATAACTAATATAGCCTATTTGCTGTCCCTTCATGACAGGTGCTGTCAGTCCCTTTACCTTCTGCAAGGTAATTGTCACCTTCTCATCCTCCCGCATAAGTAATCCTTCTGTTCCCGAATCCTCTGGCGCAATCTCAACTGGAAGGCATATCTTCTCGTCGATGCGACTCCCCTGTCCGTTACTCACAACAATATCTTCCATCGCCTCTGTGGGAAGCTCCACCTCATCAAAACTACGATAATTATAATGCTCAAGTCCGTATTCCATAAGCATTCTAGTATCACTCCACTTATAACTCTTATGATTGGGCCAACCGCACGCCAAAAGCGCCACGACAAATGTCTTTCCTTCTCGCCTTAGCGCACCCACATAACAATATCCAGCCTTTGCTGTAAATCCTGTTTTTCCTGATAATGCCCCTGGCATCATGCTCAGAAATGCATTGTGATTGACACAAGAAAAGCTTCTGCCACCTGACAAATCTGTAAATGTATGGTTTGGTGTCCGTGTAATCTCTAAAAATGTTTCTTTCTGTGGAGACTTCGTAATACAGTAGGACATGACAAGTGCCAAATCCCTTGCTGTCGTCGAGTGAAATTTATCTCCCTGCACAGCATCAAGTCCATTTGGTGTAATATAATAAGTATTTTTGCAACCAATTTCCTGCGCCTTCTGGTTCATAAGTGCCGCAAATTGCTCCACACTGCCCCCCACATGTTCTGCAATTGCCACCGCAGAATCATTATGGGACTCCAACATTAAGGAAAGTAGCAAATCTTTGAGTCGGTATTGCTCCCCATTTCTTATACCTAGATGCACTGGTGGCATAGATGCTGCATAGGAAGATACTGTCACCGTATCCTCCAGATTGGCATTTTCTAATGTGACAATCAACGTCATAATCTTGGTAGTACTTGCCATGGCAAGCTGTTCATCACCACAGCGCTCATACAATACTCGCCCAGAATCCGCATCCATCAAAACGGCTGCCTTTGCATATAATCGAAGTGTTATCTCGTCTGCTTTTACATAAATCATAGGCTGCAAGAGTATTGTTACTATTAAAACAAGAGAGAGGAAAATGGACTTTTTATGTTTTCGTTCACATCTCATATCATTATATTTCCTTTTATAAAAGGTTCCATAAAAATATATGTGCCAACCTCTCCAAATTATCCCTTATAACGCCGACTTCCCATATTTTTAATATTGTTGTCTTGTTTTTCAAGAAACATATGATGACTTCACTTTTTTCAGCGGAGTAAATCTATGTTAAAATCGATCTAAAAAAGTGGCAAGGAACCCCATAATAAGCTATGAGGATTTTGCCACAAATTTATAGCATAGTTTTACACATTAATTTATAGACTACTAAAATAATCGTATAATCTCGTTGCTCTCTTTTATGACAGCATCGTAGATTTCCTGTGCGCCTTCTAACTTGTCAGAACGCAATAATTCCACCAACATATCTAGTTTTTCATAAATTCTGTCAAGCCCAAGATTAGCAGCCATTCCTTTCAATCCATGCGCATATGTAAAGGCATTTTTTGCCTCTTTCGCTCCAATCGCTTCCCCCAACCTCGCAAAATCTGGGTCCTCAAAAAACTCTATCAGAAATCGTTTGTAAGCCTCCTCATCTCCTTTCATAATCAAAAGCGCTCTCTTTACATTGACCTCCCTTTTTTCAAGCATTTCCCACAAGGACTTTTCTCGCAACATAATTCTCCACCCCTATCTCCTTTTTCATGCTTATACTTCCACCTTTAGTTTTGGTTCTGACGCCGCTTCCTCCTCTGCCTGTTTTCTGAAATCCTCCATCTGCTCTGGCTTTATCACAGGAAGGTCTCCTATTGATTTCACGCCAAATGTTCTTAGAAATTCCTCTGTTGTCCCAAAAAGCAAGGGCCGCCCTGGCGCATCAAGTCGCCCAAGTTCTTGTATCAGATTAAATTCTAATAATTTATTTATCGCATGTTCACTGCTAACTCCTCGTATTCTCTCCACCTCAAGTCTTGTCACTGGCTGTTTGTATGCAATAATCGAAAGTGTCTCCAACAGCGTATCCGACAAGACACATTTGCGCGGCGCTTTTGCCACCTTAATGAGATACTCATACAGTCCCGGTTTTGTGCAAAGTTGTACTGCATCCTCAAGTTCCACAATATGAATGCCTCTGTCTTCCTTTGTATAATTGTCATTCATCTTCGCAATCAACGCACGAATTTGCTCTGTAGGTATCTCTAAAACATGGTTCAGTTTGGATAATTCTACAGATTCTCCCATGGCAAAAAGCACAGCCTCAATCACCGACATCATTTTTTTCTCACTCATGGAAATCTCCCCCTTATGCTGCTAGACGCGATGTAATAACAATGTCCGCAAAGGTGTCTTCCTGTTCTATTGAAATCGTCCCTTGCTTCATCATCTCAAGAATTGCCATAAAGGTAACAATCACTTCCATTCTGCTGCCCTGTTTCTCCAATAGATTCCGAAAACTAAATCGCCTGTGATTTTTTACATAGGTTTCTATAAACCCCTGTTTTTCCTCCAAGTTAATCTCATCTTTTTCAATTCTGCCAAATTGACTTCTGACTGGATCGATTTTCTCTTTCTGCCGTCGCATGACAGCATTAAAAATTTCATGCAGCTTTACAAGGTCAACATCTCCTGCAAGTTCTTCATAATTGATTGGATATTGATATGTAGCAACTTCCTTTGGCAGTAGTGGTTTTCTATACCAAGTCTTGGCTGCATCCACCTGCTTGTCCTGCAATTCCAACGCTATAAATTTGTACATTTTATATTCCAATAACTTCTGCACAAGCTCTACTCTTGGGTCTTCCTCCTCTCCCTCCTCGTTAACCTCTTTTGGAAGAAGCATTCTACACTTAATGTCAAGTAAAGTTGCCGCCATCACAAGAAATTCACTCATTATATTCATATCTTCTGTCTGCATGTTTTTGATATACGCTAAATATTGTTCTGTTATGACCACAATTGGTATATCATAGATATCGAGCTTATTTTTTTCAATTAAATAAAGCAATAAGTCCAACGGCCCCTCAAATACCTCCAGCCTGACAGACAATCCCATATAAAAACCCCCGACTCTCGTAAAATTTAAGATATATATCTTTTTATTTTACATAGAATCGGGATAAAATGCAATGCGAACTGTTATTCGATTGGTTTTAAAATAACTTCATGTAACTCTGCTGGATTAAAGAACCGAAATGGTAATGTGTGCGATCCCAACCCCCTTCCCAAAAGCATCCATGATTTCCCATGACGAAATATACCACCATCATACTTTGGAAACAATCTATACGAAGGTGCAATGACACCTCCTAGTAATGGCAGACGCATAATACCACCATGCACATGACCGGAAAGTACCAAATCTGCTCCCCATTGTGCATATTCTTCAAAATAGTCTGGATTGTGTGCAATCAGTATATTGCACCTACTAGAATTTTGTGTGGGTAATGTTTTCTGAAGATAACTGTCTTGCATCTTTTTTATCCGAAAATGCACAAAGTAATCTAAATCAAGGCTTAACCCAGTTATCCGAATATTGTATTTTGATATATCAATCGCCTTATTATCCAACAAAATTACATTTTTGTTGGATATCGCCTCTATCAATCGCTTATATTTCCCGCCAAACTCCTCTGGATTATCTTTCATTCTGGACTCGTGATTTCCAAGCCCATAGTATATTGGATACTTCTGGCTAAGCGTTTTCACCAGCTCAATTCCCGGTGTCATATCCTCGCGCACCTTTGAAGTAATTAGGTCGCCAGCCAGCACAATAAAATCTGGCTTTATCTTCTGAATGGACGCAATCACTCTGTCATTTTTATGCCCGTAGACTTTGTTGTGCAAATCAGATATCAACACAAACCGACACTCTTGTGACAAATTCGGCAATTTTAGTTCCTCCTTCACTGTCACAAAACGATTTCCGTCTATAATTCCAACCGCAAGAAGCGCCACTGCCAACAGCAGGACTATCAGAATGACCGCCCAAAATATATTTTGCATTCTATTTTTTCTCCTGTTCCATCACTATATCAAATATTTTAGTAGTATCTTTTTCAAATAATCAATAAAGTATGCCTTTTGTACTGATTCTGCTGCAATAATTGGCATTCTGCCAAGCTCTTTTTCTCCAAGATTATAACTGATATATCCAACTTCTGCACCTTTATCTACAGGCGCAGTAACAAGTTCGAGGTAATGATACTTTTTGTCAATCTGGCTAAAATCTGCACCTGTGACATCAAGATATCGAAATACTCCTTTAGGTTGAACCGCAAGTTGATCTGCCTTTCCGCCTGTAACTGGAATATCTCCCAACATCTCTTTATTTTCATCCACATATAACCGCGTCAATGCAAATCCGTATTCCAGCAGACTCTGCGCTTCCGAAAAACGCACTTTAAAATCTGGTGCCCCCATAATGACCGCTATCAAATCAATCCCGTCCTTTTGCGCCGTTGCACTAAAACAGTATTTGGCTGCATTGGTAGACCCCGTCTTTAATCCTGTCGTCCACTGATACTGTTTTAGCAATTTGTTAGTACTTGACAGTGTAAAAGGTTTGCTGCCCTGTCTGGTCACATGTACGATATCCTCCATCCATATTTTCGTATAATTATAAATCTGCGGATATTTTGTAATCAGTTCTCTGGACATAATTGCGACATCCCTTGCCGTTGTATGGTGCGCACTGTCAGAACTTAAACCACAGCAGTCAAGAAAATGAGTGTTTGTCATACCAAGCTGAGTTGCTTTTTCATTCATCATACTAACAAATTCTGTCTCACTTCCTGCAACATACTCTGCCATTGCCACTGACGCATCATTGCCACTCGCCACAGTGATACACTTGATTAGTGTATCAACTGTTTGTATCTCTCCTTCGTCAAGAAATACTTGTGAACCGCCCATAGATTTTGCATAAGCGCTTGTAGTCACTTCATCTTCTAACTTAATCCTTCCCTTTTCTAGCGCTTCAAATGTCAGAAGCAGTGTCATAATCTTTGTGATACTCGCCGGACTTCGCACTTCATCTGGATTTTTTTCAAATAACACAGTTCCTGTAGATGCCTCCATCAATATTGCAGACGGCGAAGTCAGGCTGACAGCCGTTGTGTTCACAGCACTATTTTGCGCCTCCTCCGCAAAAACAATACTCTGACTCAGCAAAACAAGAAACATTACTGTCGCCATCATTCTATATATTTTTTCTCGAATCCATTTCATAAAGCAGTCCTCATACTTTACTTATATGAAATCTATGCAAAAATAACAGTTTATATGACTGTGCAATCAAGTAGATATTCTTTCTGTATCTGCGTGTAATCAAGTAAAGAAATTTACTTCTCTTACTCATTGCATCCTCCGTGTATTACTTTAGTGGCTTCTTTCCTTTACACGCGTCTGTGCACAAAGAAAGAATACCGCAATGCGATATTCTTCCAATTTTAAAATCATTTATGAATATTATCTTCCAATCAATCTATGACAGAAGTCAATAATCTCCTCTTTTTTTTCGTACAAACCTTCTCTTGTCTCCTCTTTAATCTTCACTGACATAGCAAAATGATAACCAAAATCAATCACTGCCATTGTCAGAATCAATGCGATGGTCTTCAGTACCCAAGCCCTTGGATATCTGTCCACAAAACCAATGACCTTCTCAAACAAAAACGAAATAATAATGACGGCATACAATCCCCATGCTAATGTGCTTTCCAGACAGATCACACCTTTATAGTTACAAAATTTGTCATTATAATCCCACCAAACTTCACCGAATAGTTTCATCATTAGTTTTGCTACCAAATATTCAAATAATGTTGCAAGCAGTGCACCTACTATGTACAATGCGATAATATTATGTGCAAACGGATGCAGAAAAATATATCCAAGCGTCGCTCCAAAACCATAAATGGGACAAAACGGCCCTGTCATAAATCCTCTGTTAGTTAATTTTCTATTACAAAGCGACATATATGCCGACTCTACCATCCATCCAATAATACTAAACAGGAAAAAGCATGCAACAAAATGATACAAATCATACCCCGCAAATTGAAATCTGCTCATCCACAAAGATATTCGTTCCATCTCTCAATCCCCCCATTCACGCAAAAGTCCTTGGCATAACAGCCAAGGACCTCGATTCAATTAATTAAAATTAATTATATTTACGCTTTCTAGCTGCTTCAGACTTCTTCTTGCGTTTTACGCTCGGCTTTTCATAATGCTCTCTTTTACGAATTTCCTGCTGAATACCGGCTTTAGCGCAACTTCTCTTAAATCTGCGTAAAGCGCTATCCAAAGTCTCGTTTTCTTTAACGATTACATTTGACATGCTATCACACCTAACCTCCCTCCAGCC
>CAJUAE010000002.1 GCA_910583965.1 uncultured Lachnospiraceae bacterium | reverse complement strand
GAAACAGAAGAAAAATTTGTTTATAGATTATTTATAAAGCATGCGTTTACCGTGGTAAAGACAAAGGGTGCTGGAGTGGATGTTTTCTTTGAGTGTGTTGGAAAAAATGAAACGATAGTGGATGCAGTACGCTGTACAGCACCAAATGGAATGGTACAGCTTGTGGGCAATCCAGCCTCTGACATTCATTTTGAAAAAAATACATATTGGAAAATTCTTCGCGACCAGTTGACTGTAAAAGGCAGTTGGAACTCCTCATTTACGCACAACACAGAAGACGATTGGCACTATGTACTGGATAGGTTAGCGCGCGGGGCAGTTTCTCCACAGCGCTGCATTACGCATTCTTTGGCGCTAGATGAGTTGGAAAAAGGATTTTTGATGATGCGAGATAAGACACAGCCATATATGAAAGTAATGGTTACGGTTTAACGAAAGACTTTGCAATATAAATGTCTTTAAGTTATATAATTTGCCTAAGTATAATAAATAGTATCAATAACAACTTAGTTTATAAAAGTTTAAGGAGAAATTAAATGATGAAAAAATTATTGTCTCTCAATGTTAGTGCTAATTATGGTTTGGTGTTTAAAATGAGAAATAAGCAGTTTGGATTAGTAATTTTTATGATATTCGTTGTATTTATCGTATTTGCATTTTTTGGCAATAGTACAATTGCTGCGATGACACTTGAAAATGAGAATAAAGAATTACCAACGCCAATATCATTTATAGATAGTAGTAAAATAGACGAAGGTAGTGTACTGATTGAAAGTATTTCGTTTGAACTTTCGGAGATAAACGCTACACAAACATATTTGATTACCAAAGGATATGAAGATTTAATATTTTCATTTAAAGATGTCAGTGCGCCAATAAACTTTTCTTTACAAACGGAAAATGAAGATAGTCATTGTGCGGGATTTAGTGGTGCTACTAACGTAATATATGTTAAGACAAATCCTAATTCTGAATATGAATTTAATTGGTCACTTGGCTTCGTGGATTCTGATGATACAATTAAACAGACTGATTTCGTTGATTCTAGTAGTGGGGTCTTAGAAATTTTCAAAGTGGTAAAATAGAAGACAGTAATTTAAAATAATCTAGTACATTGTTGTTCATTTCAGATTGTAAACAAACTGCTTCAAAAGTCATATAACGAAGTCGTTTTGTTTACTTTTTGATCGAAATTAGGAGTGTCAAAATTTTTGAAGCGTTTCTTGTCTAATTCTTTAATTAAATGACGTTGGTCTGAATGGAGTAGAGAAAACTACTCCATTTTAGTTCCTTCCGCTTTTTCCAATGTAAAGATAAACTCTGTTCCAACGCCTTCTGTGCTAATGACATTGATATTTTCATTGTGAGATTGAATAATTTCTTTAGTGATGGATAATCCTAGACCCGTCCCTTTTTTATCTTTGCCGCGGGAGAGGTCTGTCTTGTAGAAACGGTCCCAGATGAGACGAATGCTATCCTTAGGAATACCAATGCCACTGTCTTTTACTGATATTAAAAGTTTGTTTGACTTTTCAATAGTTTCGATTTTAATAGAAGAATTTTTGTGACTAAATTTAATGGCATTGTCCACAAGATTATAAAGTACCTGTTGAATTTTAACCATGTCCGCGTTTACATACATTGTATCTCCTGTGAGAACCAATTCAATAGAAATAAACCTTTCGCGGCAGGTTCCTTCAAAAGAAACAGCAGTATTTTTAATCACTTGATTAATATCAAAATTGCTTTTGTCAAGGATCATTCCCTTGGTGCTTAGATTATTGAGTGTGAGCAGGGAATTTGTCAATTTTGTCAGCCGGTTGGTTTCATTTAATACAACGCCAATATATTTTTCATGCATTTCTGGCGGGATTGTACCGTCCAACATTGCCTCAAGATACCCGCGCATTGAAGTGAGCGGCGAGCGAAAATCGTGAGAAATATTTGCCACAAGCCGTTTTTGGTTGTCCTCGCTCTTTGCAACTTCACTTGCCATATAGGCAAGTGAGGCCGCTAAATATCCAATTTCATCCTCGCTGTCCAATTGAAATTCATATCGAAAGTTACCGATTGCATACTGTTCTGTCGCGTGGGTAATTTTGCGAAGGGGCAGATACACCATCTCTGTAAAAAAAAGTAATATAATTAACGATAATAAAAACAAGATAACCAGCGTGATGTAGGAAATATTTAAAAGGGAGTTACAAGAATATTGCAACTTTTCAACAGAGGCATGGACAACCACGTAGCCTTTCACTTTATATTGGGTTGTAATCGGTGCAAATGCAGAAATCATTTCATCTTCAAACATACCAAAAAAATTTCCAACCGTATAGAAAGAATTTCCTGTGATTGTGGGACTGAAGTTTGGAATTGTTGTAGGGTTTTCGATTTCTAACGGTGAACTAGAATCCAACACAATTAGTCCCGACGGATTTACAATCCAGATAGAAGCATCGAGAAACGTGCCGATTGCCTCAATCTGTCGCCATACGGATTCGAGCGTAATCTCGTTGTTGTATAGGTCCGCAGCGTAAGAGTCAGAGATTAGAAGTGCTTCCTTATACAGGGAGTCCGCACGTTCCCGCTTCATATGTTCCAGTGTCATACTGGAAGTAAAAGTTGCAACAACAATAAAGCCAAAAAATGCAAAGATAATATAAGCTAGTAAAAATTTTAAATAGAGTGTTCTTTTCAAGGGAGATTCATTCCTTCTGCATTCAAAATTATAGGTTTCTTACTTCAAATTTATATCCGACACCCCAGATTGTTGCGATGCGCCAAGATTCATGGTCTTTAATCTTTTCGCGAAGCCGCTTGATATGCACATCAACAGTGCGTGTGTCGCCAATATATTCATATCCCCAAATTTGGTCCAGGAGTTGTTCTCTGGTGTATACATGGTTTGGCGACGCAGCTAGAAAGTACAATAATTCAAGTTCTTTCGGCGGCATTTCTACAGTGTTACCATTGTAGATTACAGAGTAATTGGTAAGATTGATTGTAAGGCTAGGATATGTGACTTGCTTGGCATCGGATGCAGGCTCGGCGGGCGCAGCGGTCTTGTAGCGGCGAAGAACAGCCTTTACACGCGCGATAAGCTCTTTTGTGTCAAAAGGCTTTTCTAAGTAATCATCAGCGCCAAGTTCCAGTCCAAGTACTTTGTCAAACACTTCGCCTTTGGCAGACAGCATAATAATTGGGGTCTGTGATTTTTGGCGCACCTCGCGACATACCTGATAGCCGTCGATTCCTGGAAGCATCAAGTCAAGCAAAATAAGATCCGGTGAAAAGCTGTTCATCTCTTGCAATGCAGATTCTCCATCATATACAATTCTGGTCTCAAAACATTCTTTTGTCAAATACAATGAGATTAATTCTGCTATATTTTCATCATCATCAACAATCAAAATTTTTTGTTTGTTCGCCATTTCTTCGATCCTTTCTTGTCTGTATTTTATTTGAATTCTACAATTGTCACACCAGAATCTCCCTCACCGTATTCGCCAAGATGGAAAGATTTCACATACGAAATACGTTTTAGGTGTTTTTGGACTGCTTGGCGAAGCGCACCAGTTCCCTTTCCATGAACAATGCGCACGCTCGGCGCGTGTGACAGATAGGCATCATCAAGATATTTGTCAAGTTCTGAGAGTGCTTCATCAACAGTCATTCCTAACAGATTAATCTCAGCGGAGATGGTTGCGGCTTTGGACATCCCAATGCTTCCGCCGCCTGTCTTCGGGGCACCGCCATTGCTGCCAAAACTTTTTTTATGGGCAGTAGTGCCAGAAAGCACATCCTCGTTGATTAACACCAGATCTTTAATGTTTACTTTTGAGCGGATAATACCACACTGCACAAAAAGGTCTCCTTTTGCGTCTGGTTTGGAGGAGACAGTTCCTTTTAAGCCCATCGATACTACTTTTACCATATCTCCAGGTTTAATTTGGTTGGGTTTTAATATTTTGTGTGTAGGTTTTTCTGGTGTAACAGAGAGCTTTGTGTTTTTTTCAGAAATCTTGTCGCGCACTTTTGTGCGGGCTTTTTCCAAATCCTGTATGGATGTTTTATTAATATGGACATTCTGAAAATCACGAATTGTCTCATCTGCGACATCTTTTGCTTCCTGAAGGATTTTACGGGCTTCTTCATTTGCTTCGCGCAAGATTTTATCTTTCTGTGCGTCAATGCGTTCTTGTTTTTGTTCTAATTTCTTTTTTAGCGATTCAATCTCTGCCTTGTAGCGCTGGATTTCATTGCGCTCATTTTCAATTGTGCGCCGGCTTGATTCTAAGTTGGCTAGAAGGTCTTCAAAGCTTTCTTCCTCCTCACTAATGTGTTCTTTTGCAGAGACAATAATTTCGTCGGGAAGGCCAAGCTTTGCAGAGATTGCAAATGCATTGCTTTTTCCCGGAATACCAATAAGAAGTTTATAAGTTGGGCGGAGCGTTTCCACGTCAAATTCACAGCAGGCATTTTCTACATAGGGAGTAGTAAGTGCAAATACTTTTAGTTCGCTGTAATGTGTGGTCGCCATTGTGCGAATGCCTTTGTCATGGAGATGCTTTAATATTGCAATTGCAAGCGCTGCGCCTTCTGCTGGGTCGGTTCCTGCACCCAGTTCATCAAAGATACAAAGTGAATTTTCATCAGCATTTTTTAAGATAGAGATAGTATTTGTCATATGGGCAGAAAAAGTGGATAGATTCTGTTCTATACTTTGTTCATCGCCAATGTCGGCATACACTTCAGTAAATATGCCAAGTTCGGAACGGTCAAGCGCTGGTATATGAAGTCCTGACTGTCCCATCAATGTAAAAAGTCCAACCGTTTTTAGTGATACCGTTTTTCCACCAGTATTTGGACCAGTCACCACCAAAAGATCAAAATCCTTTCCAAGATGAATCTCAATAGGAACAACAGTTTTCTTATCTAATAGTGGATGTCTTCCTTTGCGAATATGAATATAACGATTCTGATTCAATAGTGGGCGAGAAGCATTCATATCAATGGCAAGTCCCGCTCTAGCAAAGATAAAGTCTAGCTGTGTCAGAAGACGGAAATTGTTTGCAAGCTCCGTTGTGTGTTCACCAGCGTTTGCGCTGAGTTCTGCCAAAATACGTTCAATTTCTTCTTTTTCTTTCAGAGCAAGTTCTTTGAGCTGATTGTTGAGATTGACAACAACTGCTGGCTCGATAAAGAGTGTGGAACCAGTGGATGATTGATCATGAATCATTCCAGGCACATTTCCTTTATGCTCAGATTTGACAGGAATACAATAGCGATTGTTTCGCATTGTGATAACAGCATCTTGTAGATAAGTACGATAACTACCATTTACCATACCTGTTAGTTGACTGTGTATTTTTTCGTTGGTTAGATGAATGCTACGCCGAATATGCTTGAGGGTGGAACTTGCATCATCCGCAATTTCCTCCTCGGAAAGAATACAGCGATTGATTTCATTTTGTAATGGTGTCAATGGTTCTAAGTTTGCAAAAAATGCCTGTAAGCTGTCTTCTGTTTCCTCGTCATGTTCTGAGCGCGCAAACGCTTTTGCTCTTGTAGCGCAGGCAAGCGAAGCGGCAATTTTGATAAGCTCACTGGCAGAGAGGGCACTTCCAATTTCCAGTGAACGGATGCTAAAACGAATGTCCTTATTTCCACTAAAATGGATTCGGCCACCTTTTACAAGCCTTGTAAATGCGTCGGCGGTCTGTTGCTGTGCTTCTTCTATTTCTTTTATATCTATCATTGGAGTCAACTTCTGACACAGTTCTTTTCCTGGTTCAGAACTTGCTTTTTCTGTGAGCAGATTAATAATTTTGTGATATTCTAGTATGCGTAATGCTTTTTCGTTCATAAAAATCCCCCATGCTGCTCAATAAATTCCCCGAATGCCGGAGTCAGTATCGAGAGTGTTCATATTATATAATAGTAAAATATCGTTGATTTCTTTGTGTTCTGATAGAAAAGAGGACGGTCCATCTTTGTAATAACGTGTGTCAAAGACATAAATTTTCCGATAGTGATGTGCAAGAAATGGCACCATGGAATTGGCATAACTGTCCTTGATAAGCATTAGCACATCTTCGGAAGATGATGTTTGGTTCTCAATTTCAATCAGGGAATGAATATTATTTAGAAAGATGGAATACTTGTCCTTTTCTGTCAAATAATCAAAATTGTAGAGACTGTCTGACACTTCGTTACTATCGATGTAAGTGACAGTCAGACAGTCTTCAGGGTTGGTGTACACAGTGATAGAATCCTTCTTGTGGTTGTAATCGTTTACTTTAGAGTATAAGGTTCCGGCAAAATCTTCTGTCACCGTCTGTTTTTGCAGTGAAGTAAGTGGCACAGGTTCTAAATTTTTGGCCTCACAGAAAGCAAGATAACCATAGTAAGCGCCAAGTGTAGTCCAGTGGTGGTCTGTGCGATAGTAAAGCTGTCCTTGGGAAATTCCTGCAATAAGAGAATCCATACAGTCGATTTTAGGAATCTCTGTACCAGTATAAATGGACTGCACAGTTTCTAGTTGGTTGGATGCAGGAGCGTTCTGAGGAAGCAAATCCTTATGGATTGTCACAGCCGTTGGCACCAGCATTAAATTTATAGTTGCTTGTGTTTGAGATACTTTTTTATAAAATCGGTTAAGCGTGTCTATAATACGCTGGGTATTTTGTGGCGGCGCATATGGTTCAATCAAATAATCGTCTTTCGCCACATAAATATGGTTGATTTCTTTTCTGCCGCTTAGAATTTCTGTCTGGCTTTTTAATCCGACAAAAAAGTCTCTCTGTGGAAAGTGATCGGCAAACCAGTCGCTTAAGGACGCTGTGTATGTTCCATCAAGTACATTTTTGACAGACAAAATTGGAAATTTGGTTAAATATCTGTTTTCATTTTCTGAAAAATCCTTCTTTGGTAAAAGCAAAAGACAAATCGAAAGGGATAGGATTCCAATGCAAAGAATTGCTGTTACAATATTTCTAATTTTAGTTTCTGTAATCATAAAAATCCCCCATGCCGCCTTTTGGTGGCTCAAATAGAAATGAAAAACGCAACTGTTAATCCATCACAAGCGACAATAATTAATTAAAATGCTAGTTTTGGTTTCTTATTAACAGTGTTTTCTATTAAAAACGAAAGTATAAAAATGGATTGTAGGTGTCGCTTACCATATACGCCGTGGACAATACAAACAGTAATAAAATTGCCATTCCAGAAATAGCAGATAGAAAACGGCGTTTTGGTCTGCTAAGCGTTAAGGCTTTCTGACAGAGCCACGGATATATTGGGCATGTAAGGACACAGGCAATCGCGATTATCAAACCATAGTTGCCAAGATACCAAAGAAAGCGTGTATCGGCAAGACTGTTTGAGGCGAAGGAAAAAAGTAGGTAAATATAGGTCCCTAATGCATTCCAGTCAGTAATTGCAAAGATTACAAATCCAAATACCACAATTAAAAATGCATAGGCATGTTGTAGCAGTTTTGGCAATTTTGCAAGTGCTTTTCCCCAGATATATTTTTCAAGCATGAGTAAGATACCATAGTAGACGCCCCACAAAATAAAGTTCCAAGAGGCACCATGCCAAAGTCCTGTCAGAAACCATACAACAGCAATGTTAAATAGATGGCGCGGGATTCCACGTCGGTTTCCACCAAGAGGAATATAAACATAGTCGCGAAACCAAGTGGACAGTGAAATATGCCAGCGCCGCCAAAAATCCGTCACAGAAATAGCAGTCAACGGATAGCGGAAGTTTTCATGATACGTAAATCCCAGCATATGTCCCATTCCAATTGCCATATCACTGTAGGCACTAAAATCAAAATAAAGCTGCAAGGTGAAACAAAGTGCGCCAAGCCAGGCTGTAGCAACACTGGTGTTTGCTGTGCCCAGCATACGAATTTCTTCCCACAGAGCGCCAACTTGATTGGCAATTAATACCTTCTTAAAAAGTCCCAACAGAAAACGCAAAAATCCTGTTTGCATTCCATTAAAGGTAATCGTTCTCTTATGAAGCTGTTCTTGGATATCAGCAAAACGCACAATAGGACCAGCTACCAACTGCGGAAACATAGAGACATAGGTTAGGTATGCAGTATAGCTGTGCTCCGCTTTTACTTCGCTTTTATAAAGGTCAATAATATAACTCATCGTCTGAAAAGTGTAGAAGCTGATTCCCACTGGAAGATGGATTCCGGGCGGTGTAATCCGTGTGCCTAGCATACTATTTACAAGAGATACGGCAAAATCTGCATACTTAAAAAAGCCGAGAATAAACAGATTAACACAGATACTACAACACAGAAAAAAAGTTTTTCTAAGTTTTGTTGTACCAAACCGTTCCATTAATCGCCCATTTGTGTAGTCGAGGAGCGTGGAGAAAAGCATTAAAAGAATATACAATGGCTCTCCCCACGCATAAAAAATAAGGCTGAAAATAAGCAAAATCCCATTTTTCCAGGAAAATGGGACTGCATAGTACAAAATTAAGCATAGTGGAAGGAAGAAAAAGAGAAAAGGGATACCGCTAAAGACCATGTTCTTCCTCCGCTATGACAGATTGTTTTCAATAATATCTGTGATTGTCTCTGCATTTTCAGAGATTACAAGCCACACATAATTACTCTTTGTCTGAACCTTGCTCTTTTCTACAATGGCAAACTGTTCGGGGATATAATTTTCCATTTCATTTTTCTTCTCATCCACTACCGTTTGCAGACAGCTAGAAAGTGTTTCCAAATCCTCAGATTTTTCTGCTTTCAGAATAATAATAGTCTCTGCCTGTGCAGCGTCTTCTGACATGCTAAAAACATATTCGGAAAGTGTTGCGACATCAATACCATAGTAGTTGGAGATAAAATCCTCATCCATACAAGCAGGGGACTGCAAAGTGACAGTCTGTGTAATTTCCTGATAAATTTCATCAATTGATTTTGCTGTTGTCTCCGGTTTGGAAGTCTGTACCGCATCGGAGGTTGCGGGTTGTGTTTTATCGGTGCAGCCACTACACAGAAGAACTGCGAGGGTGAGGGCTACTGTTATTTTTTGTATCTTTGTTATTTTTATCATTTTTCTCTCCCTATTTTTTTACTGGAGTTTCTAAAATAGATTCTATTTTATTTTGGGTGTCATTTGGTATCGGGGTGGTATCTACTGATTGTGTTTCTATTTCCGGCGCTAATTCTGGATTCAATTGCGTTTCCGTCGTGTCTTCTGTTGACAATTGTGTTTCTGTCGGTTCTTGATTCGGAGTTGTCTGTAAGCAGGCATAATCGACAAGTGCATTTTCCCATAAGCCATATGCGGTTTTGGTCAAATGTACATAGCCATCACTACAACATTCTGCGGCAAGGTTTCCATTTCCATCAGAAATTGGAGTGGCAAGGTCAATATATCCCCAGCCATTTTCTGCGGCCATTTTTTGTAGAAGAAGATTGTATTGCGCAATATTTTCATTGTTCAAGGTTTTCTGTCCAAGATTTGGCAAGGTATAAGTTACACTGATTAGATGAATCTCAACATTGGGTGAAACCTCCAAAATTTTGTCAATCAGTAGTTTGTATTGGTCACGTGCACCTTCCAAGCCTAGAATACTTAAATCATTCATGCCAAGTAAGAGAAATACCCGCTGGCTGCCAATTAGTGGAATGGCATTCCACACTTGGTACTTTTTCCCGCGATACATAGGATGGACACTGTTAGCTGTGACAGGTTTTAGAGCGTTGAATACAGAGTAATTTCCGGCTGCCAAAAATTGGATATTATGTGCAAAAGTTTTTTGCTTTGCACAGTAGTTGCGAAAGCCTACCATAATAGAGTCGCCTATAAAAACAGAGCTGCCATAGTAGGCGGCAAGTTCTTCTTCGGTCATTGTATTGGTATTATCACTTTGTATTTCACTCTCTGCTAATTCAGACAGAGTGTCTGGCGTAGTTTGTGATTCTTCTATTGGGGAATCAATAGACTCTGGAATTTCGGAAGATTTACTTTCCTGTGCTGCATAGACATACCCCACAGAACGGCTATTCAAAACAAGCATTACAACAAGGAGGGCACACAGCATTTTTCTTTTTTTCATAACATATTCCTCTTTTATCATATGAATTTACAAAATGGGTTTATATAAAAATATTCTATCACTATTTTTGTATTCCTACAAGGTATTTTTAATTACAGTTTAACGCAGTATTTTGTTCTAGGTATGCTTGAAAATTATGTTCTCACAGAATGTATCGTAAAGTGCATTCCCAATCTGCAAAACGTAACGATAAACAGTCTTTTGGACCATAAATAGTAACAAACACATTGACCATAAGAACACTATCCGTTATACTAGAAAAAGGTAAAAAGGCGTAACAGTTTCATAGATTATAGAAATTGTTATAAACAGATCAGCGAGGCAGTGACAAAATGGGTGAGAATAAATATAATGATAAAAGTGAAACGCTTGATTCGCAAAATAAAGAAACATTTCCAGAGACGGCAAGTGACTTTGAGTTTCTTCAAGAAAAGATAAAAGAACGACCAATTAACAAAAAGAAACTTTTTAGAAGAATGGTGATTACGGCCTCTCTTGCAGTGCTGTTTGGTGTGTTGGCCTGCTTATCTTTTCTGTTGTTGGAACCGATTCTCAACAACTGGTTGTATCCAGAGGAGCAGCCTGAGATTGTGACATTTCCACAGGAGAAGGATGAGATGCGACCGGAGGATATGCTGACAGAGGGAACGACTACCAGTCAGGAGACAGAAGCACAGACGATTTCTTCAGAAGGAAAAAAAGATGAGGAGCAAAGTACGACAATTTCTGAATCGACAGAATCTTCTTCCAAAGAAGAAAATAGTCAAGAGCAACACTCTGGAGAAGATAGATCGACAAAAGAAAATCTTGAGAAAGAAAATACTATGGAAGGAGGCTCCGGGGAAGGAGAAAGTAGAGAAGAAGTTTCTGTAGAGTATGCAAATATTAGTGGAAGCCATAACAATACACCGTCAGAAGAATCCTCGACAGTGGAGTCAATGCCAATTGAACCACTAAAACCATACCAAACACAGTATGAGGAGCTCTACAAGGTATATCGCGAGATGGAGTCGAGTATGGTGACAGTCACAGCAGTGCATTCCGATGTGGATTGGTTTAACAATACTTACCAGAGTGAGGGGACGACGGCAGGCGTTGTTATTGCAAACAATAATCGGGAACTTTTGATTCTTAGCAAGAAATCTTCGCTAAATGATGCAGAGACAATTCGCATTAGCTTCTGTGATGGAATGGAGGCCGATGCAGTAATCAAACAGTATGATAAAAATACAGACCTTGCAGTCTTGGCAGTGGATTTGAAATTTATTGAGGCAGATACCTTGGCATCTGTGACAGTCGCAACTCTGGGAAGTTCTATTTCTTCAGGAATGACAGGAACGCCAGTTATTGCGATTGGCAATTTATTTGGCTATAAAGACAATGTTTGCTATGGAATGGTTACTTCTAAGGGAAATGTAGTTACAATGGCAGACAGCGAATATAAGTTGATGACAACAGACATTTATGCTGGAACCAATCCCAGTGGAATCCTTGTGAACATGGAGCAGGAAGTGATAGGAATCATTGATAATAGCCATAATCATGACGACACCAAAAATTTGCTCTCCGCAATAGGGATTACAGAATTAAAAGGATTAATTACAAAGCTTTCTAACGGGGAGGCGATCAATTATCTTGGAATCTATGTACAAGATATCTCAGAACAGACAAGAAAAGAAACGGGACTCCCGCAAGGGGCATTTATTGTTGATATCGATATGGACTCTCCAGCAATGTTAAAGGGCATCCAGAAAGGTGACATTGTCGTTCGGGTCGGTTCTCAGGAAATTCGCAGTGCAGCAGATTATATGAATGTACTTCGGAATGCCTCCGCGGAAAATGGCATAAATATAGTAGTACAGCGGGCAAGTGTCAATGCCTTTGAGGAAATGCATTTTGTGGTTCAGCCGGAGAAACAGGAATAAATTCTTATAGGAAAGGATAGGAGTTAGAGAAAATGAAATACATTAAAGATTATAAAGATGGAGATCGTGTTTTTGATATTTATTTTTGCAAATTTAAGAGTTCAGCAGTGACTAAAAATGGAAAGAACTATGACAATGTAATTTTACAGGATAAGACAGGGACAATTGACGCAAAGATTTGGGACCCCAATAATGTAGGAATTGCAGATTTTGAAGCGATGGATTACATTGAGGTTTACGGAGATGTGACAAGTTTTAATGGTGCATTGCAGGTCAATGTAAAGCGTGTTCGCAGATGCAGCGCTGGGGAATATGATGAGCGAGATTACATGCCGGTTAGCCTGAAAAATAATGATGAAATGTATGCGCAGCTTTTGGCATACATTGAAAGTATTGAAAATACATATCTTAAGGCATTGTTAAACAAGTTTTTTGTGGAAGATAAGACATTCGTGCAGAGCTTTCGGAAGTCTTCTGCGGCAAAGACCGTACATCACGGATTTATAGGTGGACTTTTGGAACATACGCTTGGTGTTACAGCGCTCTGTGATTTTTATTGCAAACAGTATCCAATATTGAACAGAGATTTGCTTCTTGCTGCAGCAATCTGTCATGACATGGGAAAGACAAGAGAAATTAGTGCATTTCCGGCAAATGATTACACGGATGAAGGGCAATTTTTGGGACATATTGTAATTGGTTCTGAAATGCTCGGGGAAAAAATTAAGGAGATTCCTGATTTTCCACCAGTGCTGGCAATGGAATTAAAACATTGTATTTTAGCACACCATGGAGAATATGAGTTCGGTTCGCCAAAAAAACCAGCAATTATAGAAGCGGTTGCACTTTGCTATGCTGACAATACAGACGCCAAAATGGAAACCTTTAAGGAGCTACTAGAATCTACAAAGGAAACCGGTTGGCTCGGATACAATAAGCTATTTGAGTCCAATCTAGCAGTTAGCAAAATGAAGTAGAAGTAATCAATGCTTTGTATAGCAAAATTGTAGCAAGTAGGAGTGACCTCTATGGAATTTCAAAAGGATGATATCATAACATTAAAGATTGATGATATGGGAATGGATGGAGAGGGGATTGGAAAAAGTAGTGGCTTTACTTTTTTTGTGAAAGATGCTGTGATTGGAGATCAGATCGAGGCAAAGGTTATGAAGGTAAAAAAGGGCTATGCATATGCGCGATTGACAAAGATTCTAGTGCCTTCTATAGACCGAATTGACCCCAAATGTCCTTATCATAGGCAGTGTGGTGGATGTCAGATACAAGCATTGGACTACAAGGCACAACAATTGTTTAAAGAGAGAAAGATAAAGAGCAACCTTAGAAGGATTGGCGCGTTCTCACAAGAATTAATTGAACAGATAACGGAGCCAATAATAGGAATGGAGGAGCCTTTTTTCTATCGCAATAAAGCCCAGTTTCCAATTGGAGCTGACAAAAATGGGAATGTGATAACTGGATTTTATGTTGGTAGAACCCATACAATCATACCAAATACAGACTGTGCACTTGGTGTGAAAGAGAATAAAACCATTTTGGAAATGATTTTAAATTATATGAAACGCTATCAGGTAACTGCCTACTCAGAAAAGGAGGGGAGAGGGCTTGTTCGCCATGTCCTGATACGTAAGGGATTTGCAACAGGCGAGCTTATGGTTTGTATTGTTCTAAATGGGGACAAGCTTCCACAGATGGACAAGCTAGTTGCTGAACTGATAAAAGTAAAGGGTATGACAAGCATTTCAATAAATATTAATAGAGACAGAACAAATGTGATTATGGGAAAAGTGTGTCATACTTTATGGGGACGTGATACAATCACAGATGTGTTACATGTGCGCAGTATAGAAAGTATAAATTCTGGAAAAGACACATATTATGCAGATGACAGCGGCATAACATTTGCCATCTCGCCGCTTTCTTTCTATCAAGTAAATCCAATTCAGACAGAAAAGCTTTATAGTTTAGCATTGGAGTATGCAGAGCTAACAGGGATAGAGACGGTGTGGGACCTCTATTGCGGTATTGGAACTATCAGCCTTTTTATGGCAAAACGGGCAAAACAAGTCTACGGAATTGAAATTATAGAACAGGCAGTCAAGGACGCACGTGCAAATGCAGAGCGCAATGGCATTAAAAATGCTCGTTTTTACATGGGAAAGGCAGAGGAGGTATTGCCAAAACTTTATAGAGAAGATGGAATCTATGCAGATGTAATTTGTGTGGACCCACCGCGGAAAGGATGCGATGCCGCCTGTTTAGAGACAATTGTAAAAATGGCGCCCAAGCGAATTGTCTATATCAGTTGTGACAGTGCCACGCTCGCAAGAGATTTAAAATATTTATGTGCAAATGGTTATGTGCTGCGGCGTGTCCGTGGAGCGGACATGTTTTGCAATACAGTGCATTGCGAGGTTTGTGTCCAATTATGCCGGAAATAGAGGAAAGGTAAAGGAAAAAACAATCATAATTGATAAAAGTCTAAATTGTTTTAATCAAGACAAGTCTTCCATTAGCAGGATAAGAACTATTGGAAGGCAGTGAGTTTGTGGTTAAATAAGTGATAAAGCTTTTAAAGATGCGTGTGTTGGCACTCATCTTTTTTGAATGAACTTTGGATAAGGAAACAACGAAAAAATGAGATAATCGAGATTTATAACAATAAAGTATGTGTGCATATTATATGTGCAATCGTTATAAAAATATAGAAGAAGCTGGCAAAATCAACAATTTTCCGGCTTTTTTAGTGTGTGCTTCTGTAAAAAAATGTGAATAAGAATTAACATAAAAACTGGTTACAAATGGAAAAATGTTAAGTATAATTAGCTTCATGATACTGTCAACACGTTTTTTATGGTAACTGGTGAGCCATGTGCTGGTAGTCTCATAATACAATTAACTTGAGACCTGCATTGGAAAATGACAATCCATCACTCATAACCTTCGTGGAATGCCATTGTACTGTGCAGGTCTCAACCCGAAATAGGAAGGGGGACTATGAAAATGTTTAAACGAAAACTGTTTAAGCGAGCGCTGCCAATTATATTGAGCGTGGCAATGATATTCCAGTCGATGCCAGCTACAGCACTGGCAGCAGAATCGCCAGCACAAGAAATTACTGCTGACAGCGAAACATTGGATGAAAGCACAGACGATGCAAGTAGTGATGTTTCAAAAGACAGTGCTTCGAGTGACAAGGATTCAGATGGTTCTAATTCAGATGATGCAAACGCAGATGACAATACGTCAGAAGACAGTGACGCAGAAGAAATGACACCAGCAAAAGACAATTCTGAGGAAAGTGCTTCTGAGGAAACCAGTGTCGAAGAAAATACTTCTAGTGAAAGTATATCTGAGGAGATCAATTCTGAAGAAAAAGAATCTGAGGAAAACAGTTCTGAAGAAGAAAGTTTTGCGGAAATTACTTCTGAGGAAAATGTTTCTGAAGAAACGACAGCACCCGAGGAGACAAGTACAGAAACACAACCAAACGCCACAGAAGAAATGGAGAAAGCAGATCAGACAGAAAATACAGCAAAGACTGCGACTGTGGTGATTGACGAGGAAGAACTGCGCAACGCAATAGAAGAATTTGGTTTGCAGTACGATGACGAAACCAATACGATCTTTGCGTTGTATGATGCGGACAACAAGAACCCGTTTGGAGAGATTTTGAAGGGGTACTATAATAATGCGTATAGTGAGGATGTTTATTTCTTTAAGGTAGAGTTGGAGGGCAAGGACAATTTAGATTTGTCAAAGCAGCTTCATTGTACATGGAAGGGCGCTGACGGTAAAGATTTGGCCGGGATACCACATAGTGCAGGCAGTTATCAGCTTGAGATAAAGCTTGATAAAATTGATAATGTGTGCAGTGAAGCATCCACAACACTTTCGTTTCGTATTGATTCTCGCAGTATCATGGTTAACTATGATGATGTTAGTCCCATCAAACCGGGTACTACTGTAAAGGAAGTAACAGAGACAATTACAGAGGAGTATCAGTTAAGCTTAACCAATATCAATGGTGATTCACAAGGTGATTTCCTGAACAAGGAAGCGTTTGTTGCTTCTTGTGCTGTCAGCATTGTTAGAGAGCGCGCAGCCGACGGAAAAGTAGATGGCAGTACCTTGAAAGCAGAAGATGTTATAAAGTCGAATGAAGAATATTCTGTTAAATTAGAAATTACTTTGCGAGACAAAGATAATTATACGCTTTCTAATACTAGCAGAAAACTCGAAGTTGCATCAGGCGTTGACACAGAGATTAAGGCAAATTCTATTCAGACAGACGGGACAAACTTTGGTTGGCTGTATGGTGAAAAGCCAGAGATGGAAGCGCTTATAAAAGCCATTAACCCATATGTAGTAGAGTTGGACAATAGCGCAGATATAGAACAAGAGCAAAAAGTAACAGATGCGAAGCTTCAATATCAGTGGCTTGACGCTGACAAAAAAGAATTGGAAGAAGCGCCGAGCGATGAAGCAAAGATTCCAGAGGGTGTGAAAGATGCAGGTACATATTATCTGCGTATTTCTTATGCAGGAGATGCAGGACACTACAATCCATCTGAAACAGATATTAAAATTGCGGTTGGCATGGTTGATGTCTATATTGGTGATATTCAGACAGATACGGACAAATATATGGAGGGCACAAAAGTACAAAATGCGCTCCAAACCATTAAAAGCTACAAAGTATACAAGGCAGGAGACGAAGCCAAGACAGACATTATGCAAGGCGACAAATACTTCTGGGGTGTAAGCTATAATGGCGATGCAGATGAGAACACACAGTCTTATGAGCCAGTATTTAAAATCCGCAGAGGACAGCATGTCACAGATAAAGACGGAAAAGACAGTGTTGTATGGGAATCAGATTATTTGGCGGATAGCGACAGTCTAATAAAAACCAAAAAAGAGGACGACAAAGAAATTACATATGAGTACCGCATTGAGTTCTCCGGCAAAAAAGCAGTGTATGGTATGAGTGATGTACCTGTTGATATTAATGAGTCACAGGCAAATTATCGTGTGGATGTAACTGCGGCAGCGCTGGCAGACAATGCCTTTACAATCAATGTGGAAGCGGCGACAGGTCCAGTCATTGACGTTTCTAAGATTCTGGAGAATAAAGACCTAACTGCAAAAGCAGAGGCAGACAAGGGTAGCCTGAAAAACCCGCTTACAAAGGTATATGACGACAAGCCTTTATACAATACGAAAAATGATTATAAGGAGGCGACAATAAAGGATAGGATAGATGTTCCATCAACAGATTTAACGTATCAATGGCAAAAAATTACAGGCTATACAGAAATAGTAAATGATGATAATAGTATAGATATTAATGTTGATGAAAATGAGGATATACTCTTCTCTAATGTTGAGTATGCCTCCGCACCAAAAGATGCTGGAAACTATAGACTTGCAATTAACTACACAGACAGCAAAACTGGCGCAGTGTCCAAGACAGAATATGTGTATTATACGATTCAAAAAGAGGATATCTTAATTGAGCCAAAATCGAGTGTGCCAGCATATTATGGTGAATATATTGGCGAATATCTTGACGATATTAAGATAGCTTTGCAAGAACGCACACAGAGTACAGAAAGCGAGACAGCACAAGAATCATTAATTGATTACACAATTAGCGACTTTACAGAAGGTAAGGAAAACGGTGAGCTAGCCAATGCAGCGTCGCTGTTAAGTGAACTAAAGTATCGTGAGAAAAACGAAAATGGTGCACTGACATGGACCGTAGAGCGCAAGATTACCGAGGGTGACAAGGCAGGTTCTTGGTATGAATTGCAAAACGGTGATACTTTTGTAGAAAATGGAGAGTATCGCCTTACTGTTTCTGCTGACTGGCAGGAAGAAACAAGTTTACTGCAAAATTATAATAACCGCTACGAGTTGGATTTTAAAAATGAGCAGATAAAAGACGAACAGACAGGCGAATATAAACTTCAGACACGTTATGCCGATAAGCAGTCTGTTGCAATTACACCAGCGCAGACACAAGGCATAGAAGTAAATTTTGAAGTGGATTGGGATAAGATTACACAGACCACAAAAGTTTACGACGGCGAAACATTTGATGATGCGATGCTAAATGCTGTTAAGAGCGCAGTAAAAGCCTACAATACAAAGACAGGTGCGCCAATCGATCCAGCAGATATTACTTTTGGTTGGGAATGGGTACGACGGAATCGCTATGATGATGAGGAGTATACGAGTGTTGGAGAAAAAGAAGCCATTCATGCAGGCGAGTATTATCTTACCCTTTCTGTAGAAAAAGGTGAGAAGTATATCGGCCAGAAAGAAATATTTGATGATCGTTTAGAGGTATATAAGAAATTTGTGATTTTGCCGTCTGAGTTGACAGTGACACCAGAACTGAAAGACGAAATTAAGGCAGAAACACAAATTTTGTCAACAGAAGTTATATCAGAAGATGATTATTATATATACTCTGCTAGAAATAATGCAAAAAATGTCAAAAATATTATTAAGAGTATTGCGGTAACAGGTAATGTTGCGGATGCGGATAAAACCTATATTTTTGATAAAGTAAGATATTATGAAAATTCCGAGATTTCTTATCCTTGGTGTGTTGGCTATAAAGGCATGCGCCTTGACGTGACTGACAAAACAACAGGACAGTTAAAGACAGGATATTTAAGAGGAGATCGCGCTTACAATGTTAGCTTAGATGGGGAATTTCAGGATGAAACTGTATGGAATAGTGAAACGCAGAAAAGTGAGTATAAATTCTATGGCACAGACTATACATTAAAGTTTGCGACAGTATCCTTTAAGACTGTCAGAGCAAGTTCTCATGTAGGGTCTGTTGGAATTGAAGATGAAATAGAAGATGTAGAAATCAGGGATTCTATCACAAAAGAAAATGATAAATTTACTCATACAATTACGCCAAGAGAAGGCATTCCATATAACTATAAAGAATACAATAAAGAAGGCAAAAAAGTAGGAGGTAACTATTTTGCAGTTCACATCACAGCTCCATTAGAATATACAGATGTACAAGGAGCAGAAGACAAAGTTATCTACCAGAATAGCATTGAAAAAGCAGGCGGATATATCTATGGTGTTGGTGTTGAAGATGAGTGGGATTCTGATTATGAAGATTATTTTTCTACGCACCGCAAATATATTACAGCAGTTTTTGATGCAGCCAAAATTGCAGAGAACGAAAATGGTGTATCATTTGAGATTACTTGGGAAGAAGGTTTTACAGAAACCTTTCAGATTACAGTTCCAAAGAACCTTTTAATGGAAGACCTCGCAAAGGCAGTTTTGCCAAAGAGCCTTGCGTTTAACGGTGCATCTGCAAAGATGACCGTCGGTGAGGGACAACAGCTTGACCTTAAGATTACAAAGGCACAGATGGCAGATACAATCTGCGTTGCGTATGAGTCAAGTGACGAAAAAGTACTTACTGTATCAGATTCTGGTTATGTGACCGCGATTCATACAGGAAAAGCAACGGTAATGGCGTATGCAGCTTATCAAGACCAAGAAGATGGAACAATTAAGCCATTTTTGGACGCAAAAGGCAATTATGCCAAGGCGGCAAAACTAAACATTACTGTAAATAAGCTATCGGAAGTAAAGAAGATTAAACTGGAAGCACATGATACCTACGCATATATTGATTATGCAGATGTACCAGATGGATATCGCAGAGAGGTTTATGTGCTCGAAGGTACAAATGTACCAGCCGCAGAATTTGATGAAAAGATTAATGCAGTTAAGAATGGAAATTACAATGCATTCGTTGCACATTTGTTTATCACAGCGACAGAGCGAAATGCAGAGAATGCAGCAGGTAAGAAGTTCTGGGGAAAAATTACTGGGTTAGAACCAAATACACAGTATACAGTATATGTGCGCAATGTCTGTGCACTGCGCAATTTTCCAAATGGGGAACAGATTGATGCATCTGAGTTTGCCATTGCAGCAAAACCAGCGAAACTTGTGACTACAAAATCCCAGCCAGAAGCATTAAATGCTTATTTTAAGACCGTAAAGGGAAATCAGCCAGTATATGGCAAGACCTCTATAAGAGAAGATGAAAAGTCACTTGTTGTGTATGACGGAAGCAGTGAAAAATATGTATATTATATCGTTGATATTTCTGCAAAGAGTATTAAGCTTGATGTAGAGGCAGAATACTGGCAGAAAGATCAGACAGACATTCACTATGCAGACGACAAAGATTATATCTGGTATCCACTTGCGCTCACAAAGGAGCTACAGAAAGATTATATTAATCCAAAGCTAACTTATTATGTGACAAACGATTTAAGTTCTTCAGCACCAGATAATTGGAAGGAGCTAGGATTTGTAAAGGCAGGCGATTATTATTTCCTTCCAACAACATCAAAGGCTACAATTGACAAGAGTGGGAAACTTAGTCTAAAGGGAAACGGTGTTGTATATGTTTTTGCTTATGATGCAGAAAAAGATAAGACTAGCAAACCTATTAACCTTGTAATCAAAACAGCAGTTGACAGCTTTGCAGGCAAGGCAATCAAGATGAAAGTAGGAAATACAATCAACTTGCGTGATTATCTAACCTACAAACAGGGAAAGATAAAGCTTGCCAGCTATTCTGGGTGCAATTTGGAGATTCAATTAGAAGACACAGACAATGCATTTGAAATAATACCCCAAGTGGATGAAGGGTCATCAGTCATCTATAATTATTTGATAAAGGCAAAGCGTCCAACTTCAAAACCGCTGGATTTGGTAGTATCAGATAAGACGGTAAAGGCAAATGGTGGTAATGAGAGTATTACCATAAAGCTCTCTGCCTCTGCGCTTGACCCAGTGAAAAGTCTAAAAGCATATGATGTGTATGACACAGAGGGAAGCATTCGCTTTGACTATGCAGGCGGTATGGATTCTAATCTGAAATTCCGTATTGAGGTAAAAGATCAGACTGGAAAAACATTAAAGAATGAGCTAATAGATACCTATGATGATCATTGGAAAACATTTGCTTATAAAAATGCTGCATTTTATGATGCATTGTATCATCATAATTATAGTGAGCATGGAGAGAAATATGGTTTTAGGGAGTATAACGCGAAGAAAAATACCTATACCTACTACTATGACCTAAAGAATCTTGATGGTTTGGGATTGACACGTCAGTCAAGTTATACGATATCTGTAACAGCGGTATATGATGGCTATGACGCAAAGACAGTCAGCACCAAGATTAAGACCACAAACATTCCGGCGTCTAAAATAAATGCAATTGACTACGATAATCAAGGGAAAGATGAAAAGAATGATGGCGGTGGAAACATTACTGTTTACAAGGATAGTAATATTGGTGGAAACCTGTTAATCAGTTACCCACTATTAAAATCAGGTAATACGTATACCCTTGACTTTGCAGATGCAGACAGTAATGCGCGAAAGATGAAGACAGACACGCTTACATGGAAAAGCAGCAACACCAAAGTAGCAACAATAAAGGCAAATCCGGGAACTTTTACAGCAACATTAAAGGCAGTAAAGAAAGGAACAACCCAGATTACAGTCACATCAAAGATTACCAAGAAGATTGTTGCAAGATGGACAATCTTTGTCAACGCAGTAGGCGAGGCAGACGGATATTTTGGCGACAATATTTTCCAAGATATCAATGATGCAGAATTGGTTGACAAATTAGGAGCGGATTTGCTTACGCTTAACAACTCCATGACATTCACACTAACAAATGGTGAGAAAAAATGGGTGGCATTCAAGGCACCTTCCGATGGTATCTATTCTGCAGGTACAAATGGTGGCAGCTTTATCGCATATGACAGCGACAGCAGACCAATTAGCAATTTGGGAAGCAGTTGGACAGATCAGTCTATGGATAAGGGAGAGATTGTTTACTTCCTTGTTACCGCAGTAAATAATTCATCCAAAAAGCCGCCTCAAAAAGCATCGGTTACAATCAGGGTATCTGGTACACAATATACAGCATTGTCCATTGGGGAAAATGGTGTAAAAGTTCGTGGAGGAGATACCATTGTATTTACTGCTCCAGAAGAAAATGTATATACATTTACAGCGTTGGACAAAAACGGCAAAGATGTATCTGATTCTATATTGAGTAACAATAAATATAAGTTATTTAAGAAAGATGAAAAGAAATCGATTTCTGTAAATGGTAGTGTATCAGAAGAATACACAATAAAAGTTACACCAGCAGAACAAATAAAAGATGGCACAAAGATTGATATGAAGGCGGGCGAGACAAAATATTATCAATTTACAGCGGAGGAATCCAACGAATATACAATCTACACAACAGGCGCGACAGAAAAGATTTCTAACGGTATATTGTACGATTCTAATTTATACTGGCTGGATGATGCTGTTTTAAAACCTTCTTCGGACACAGACACAAATCCGAAAAATATAGGTTTTAGCGCTAGAAATCTAAAGAAAGCATCTACTTTCTATATTGCACTGACAGCAGGCGCTCAGGATACTACAGCAGCGTTCAAGGTAGAGAAGGCGCCAAAGATAGGCGAATCCTTTACAATTGCGCAAGCAGGCGGCACAAGAACTGTAGTATATACCGCTAATAAAGATGGCGAATATAGGTTTATAGCAGATGGTACAAAGGCGATAATTGAATCGGTTGCAGTAAATGACAGCTTTAACTATAATAATACAGTTTCTTGGCAGGGAACACTCAATAAGGGTGACTATGTAAAACTTACTGTTCGTGCAGAAGATGCAAATACTTCTGTAACAGTAAGCTGTACTCCAGTAGAACCGATTACAGTTAGGGCAGGAGAAGCTGCAAAGTCTGTAAAAGTAACAAATGGACTAAGCCAAAAAATTGCATTTACAGCACTTGAAAATGGATGGTATGCATTTCATTTTGACAAGAACACGGTTCAAGTGAGCGAAGCGACAAGCAATCGTAGAGCAATTACATCAGGTGCAGAGTTTTATGCAAAAGCAGGTGATGTGCAGACATTTACTATCAAAACATTAGAATTGACAGAGCAGACAGTTAATGTATCAGTTACAAAGTCACCTGTAGAAAAACTTGTCGATACAACAATCACACTTACAAAAGGAAAGACTTATAGATATTATTGGACAGCAGAGAATGAGGGACTTTATGACTTTACTCTTGACGTGACCGGCGCAGACGTATTTGCTGCCAGAACAGAAGGAGCAGGAGAAGAAGATGATCATCTTGCCACGATTAATGGATATTATAGCAAGGGCGAAACATTCTATCTGACGATTATGACAGACAGCGACGCAGATGGAAGCTTTAAGGCAGTCATTACAAAACAAGATGCAGAAGAATTGACCTCCAATGTAGAAAAAGAGATTAAAGTCGGTGCAAATGCATCAAAATGGGTATCCTTTACTTCTAAATGGTCAGAAAAAGTGCGTTATCAGTATACCAAGACAAACGCAGAAGGATTTGAATTCTATGAAAGTACAGGTCTTGGCGGTGATGGGGATACAGAGTATTACCCATTCTACACAGGTAGCAGAGTACTTCGGCCGGGACAGAAAGTTTATTACAGAATTGAAAACAATAACGCAGAGGAGAAGACTATTAAGTTAAAGATTGCACCAGTTTTGACAAAAGAAATTAATGTGGCAGCAGGAACTGGAGCAGTACGCGGAACAGATACAATTAAAGCAGGCACAAATGGATGGTATCATTTCCATGCAGCGAATGCAGGCAGATATAATATTTCTGTAACGAGCAAGACAGGTGATACCACAACCGAGATAAGCTACGATAATGTTTTTATCTATAGAGATTTGACAGCAGAAGATGATGATTATAATTTTAACGTAGAACCTCAGATTGTGAATGCAGAAAAAGACCTTTATATTAAAGTCTTTAATGATACTGCTACAGATGCAGAGACAACAGTGACGATTACAGATATGGCAGCGGCGGCTACGCCATTAGAGCTTGACGCATCAGGAAAGGCAGCAAAAACACTGACTCTTAAAAAAGGCGTAACACAATATCTGCTTTTCAACGCAAAGGAAACAGCACATTATACACTGACAGCAGCAGACCAAGACAAAAAGACATATACACTTCCTGTAAAATATTACATTGACAGAGAGGAAGAAAATGACACAAGTACGCCAATTAACGCAATTCAATTAAATGCAGGAAGTACAGTTCTCTTTGCAATCACAACATCTGAAGATGTGAATGTGACAGTAACACTGACAAAGGAGAGTGTAACGGAACTGACAAATGAACCTGTATCACAGACAATTAAAGCAGGGCAGACCTTATATTTCCGCGCAAAGGTTGGTGCGAGAGATTCCAGATATTTTATAGAGACATCAGGAGTAGCAGAGGGATTGGAGCTAACGTATAAGTTCGTTTCTGGCGGGTTGATTTGGAACAATGGGTATGCTGATTTCGTTCCTAGTTCAAGTCAGGAAGAAGTAGTATTTGGATTGACAGCATCCTCAACTTTTGATAACACAAAAACCTTCCAGATTAAGAAAGGGATTGTAACCCCATCGCCAATCAAAGCAGGAACACCAGCAGAATCTGGTGAGCTTGCAGCGTACCACAAAGTATGGTATCGTTTTACGCCAGAGAAGACAGGAAGATACAGTATTAAGGCGAGCGGAGCACAGGTATACCAATACAACAATGGTATAAAAAATAGTGGAAACTGGATTGCCACACCAGGAGAGTTTATTGTCACGGACGAAATGGTTGGCAAAGAAACAATCTATGCAATATACCATACCGATACAACAGCAGCAAAGAAAACAAAACTGAGTATTGCAGAGGTAACAACAGTAGAACTTACACCGGAAAAACCATATACAGTAGACATTACAAAGGTGGAACTAGATGAGAAGATATGGCTTCACTTTAAGGCGGCAAATGATGGCCGATATACATTTACGACCAGCAATACAGTGGCAGTTTCTTCTATGAAATGGTATAAAGCAATTGATGATTCTACATCTAATACGGAATATTTTGGTTCAGAATATTGCATGAATGCAGACGAAGAATACTATATTGCAATACCTTATCGTACAAAGGCTGAAAAGAACTTTGATATTCGTGTAAGTGCCATTACAGATAGTACCGCAGAGGCAGTAAATGTATCTGAGACCGCAAAAGAACTTACAATGAACGCTGGCGAGGAGAAGTGGTTGAAGTTTAGACCGACAAAAACTGCAAACTATACGTTTGAACTAAGCAATGTAGAATCTGCACAGATGGAGCAATATGACAATATTGCTGCCAGCGGTTATACAAGAGTTATATCCAACAATTATACCTATACATTTGCGGCAAATAAGACAGTATACTTCAAGCTTAACGCAAGTTCTTCTCTGCCAGATGGAATCAAACCATCTATTAAGATTACAGCAGAGGATATGCAAGCACTGACAGAAGGCGCTAACACAATTGATAAGATTGCGGAGAGTGAGACGAAGTATGCGTTTTTTACACCATCAGAATCCGCAGTTTATAGCTTTGAATTGACAGATAGCACAGATTGCAGCGTCCAGATTTCTGGAAATGGAACCCGCTATGAAACATTATCTTCGAGTGGAGAGGTTAAGAGATTTGCATTGGATCAGGAACATCCAACATATATTAAAGTTGAAGCCTATAGTACCAGTGCTTTTGCAAAGATTTTAATTAAAAAAGCATTTTCTATTGGAGAGATGCAAGTTGGAGATGCAAAAGATGTGAACCTTACCAGAGATAGCAATATAGCATTTTATAAGTTTACAGCACCAGAAGATGGCGTATATATCTTTGACAGCAATAGTAAAAATACTGTGTATATATATGCTAGTGACAATATTGCAGAGGAGCTGTTAAATCCTGATAGCGATAGTTGGTATGGACGCGCAGGTTCTTCCACAATCGAGTTAAAGAAAGGCACAGTAAAATATATTCGAGTAGCTGAGAGTAGAGATAATTTGAGTTCGTCAGATGAATTTACACTGACCTGCAAAAAGGCAAAAGAAACAAACTTTACAGGAGTAGATACTATTAATCTGAATCTGAAAAGTGGCGAACCTGTACTTGTGCGTTGGACAGCCGGAGCAAAAGGAAATTATCAGTTTGGATTCAGGGTGACGGATGGCGAACAAATAAAATATATTTTTTGTGATTCAGATATGAATGGTTCCTATAGTAGTCCATCTTCTAACGCGTATGTGAAAAGGTATGAAAGTTCTTCTTTAAATGGACGGAATCTTATCTTAGAAGCCAGCGGGCGCACACAAGTAGAAGTATCTGCACAGATTGTGCCAAGAAGTATATCTGTAGGTAGTACAGAAGAAGTTACTCTTGATTCTTCTAAGAGATTTGAGGAGTTTGATTTCGATATGAAAGGTGATACGACCTATGTATTCTGTACGACGGGAGTAGACAGCGCAATCAACAGCTACATCATTGACCCAGAAACAAATGACTGGTATGGTGGTACAACATATTACCTTGGCAATGAGCGTTATTGGATTTACAATACACCAGATGAATATGGTAAAACATATAAGTTTCGAGTAAAGCTTGCTGATTGGTCTAATAGCGGTGATACCTTTAGTGTAACTGTATATTCCTATAATAATTGTGGATATTATGAATTAAATAGTAATGGTTTGGAAACCAGTGAATATAATGTGCAATCTAGTGGAGAAAACTGGTATCAGTTTTCAGTGAATGAAACAAGTAAATATGGTTTTGGAGCAAGCGACAGCTATGTATTTATGAAGCTATATAGACAAAATGGCAGTGAACTTGAACTATTGGGAACAAAAGAGCCTTACTACTCTAGTAAGATATGGAGTACATTGCAGCAAGGCGATATCGTATGGCTTCAGACCTGCTATGAGAGATATCATAGTAGCGGCAATTACAGTATTAATGTTACATGTGATTTGCAACAAACAATAGATAATAATTGGACAATTAGTGAAAGTGGTGGTTCAAAAGAGATAAACATTGATGGTGAATATGAAACCATTATACCACTTACTTTTAACGAATTGAGTGATACCACGAAATATGGTTTTTCATTAAAGTCATCTTATAATTCCCAAAATATCGAAATGGCATTGTATCAGATTATTCAAGATAGTGATTCTGATAATGTATCAAAAATACTGTTAGCAGAGGGACAAGAGATCTCATATGCAATTAATCCAAATGATTCTTATGAACTTTGTGTAAGCAATTATGGCACGGGTTATTGGTCTGGTACAATACGTGCAAATATAGAGTATGACCTGACATTAGAGAATAATGCAAAAGAAGTTACGGTTGTAGATGGCTCCGAGGCATGGTTCTATTTTACGGTTCCAGAAGACGGAAATTATCTGTTTTATGGAACAGCAGATGTACAGTGTGATAACTATGCAGAGTTATGGGTAAATAATGAAAATGTTACAGAAGACGATGATGGCGGCAGCAATAATCAGTTTTTGATTCAGTGGACATTGTATGCAGGGGATATTGTAAAACTAAATACCTATCGATTTGGTCATAATTCTGAGGAAATAACCTATACTGTCCACATTGAAAAAGTACCAGAAGACTATAATAGTTTAGCGCAAATGACCATAGCGTCATCCACCGATGTTTCTGGTTTGGCAGTCGGCGAGACAAAGAAGTATCGTTTTATTGCCCCGGCTTCCAAAGATAACAGTAATAAAGTGCGATATATGTTCTATAGCCAGATGTATAATTCATCAGAAGGTATTGAATTGACTGCCAATATTTCGCTTGCATCGGAAGTGTCAGCTTATACGTTGGATACAATACAAAAAGATGATAATGGAAATTTCTATTATATCGTAGAATTGACACCAGGCAGACCCTATATTTTTAGTATAACCAACAATGGAAATTCCGATTTAAGCAGTACAAATGTATATGCATATCAATATACTGCGGTAGAGGGTGGTAATATTGGAGGTTCTACGCAGAGTGCGTCGACAGCAATAAACGGTGCAGCAGGTGCGGAGAACTGGATATCCTATACAGTAGAAGAAGACGGAATCTATACCTTTACTGTATCAGATGCAAGCGATTATGGATATCTGAATTTGTATCAGGTGGAGGATTCACAGCTTACACAGTTGAAACAACAATACTTTTCTAGTGGAAATGCAGAAAAAATTGCGAATATAATTCTAAATAAGGGCGATCAAATAATACTTCGGATTTATCAAAGTTCTTATCAAGAATTAACTTGTAATGTGCAGGCTTCCTGGGCAATTTGGGAGATTACATCTGTTGAGAGTGGCAGCAATACACAATCAATAACAACAAATACTTCTGGTGAGGAAGGAAAAGTATGGTTGACTTTTGATAGTAGTATTCCAGAAGGAAAGTACACAATTAGTACAGCAAACACAAGTGATACACTAACACTGTACAAAAACGGAGAGGAAGTAGCAAGCACGCCAGATAACAACACAGAGGCACAAGGTAATACAGTAACATTTTCGTATCAACGCAATGAAAATGATGTATATCAGCTTGGTATTACTGCAACAGGATCTAGTGTGACATTGGCTATAACCAAAGAACCAGAATCAGAAACTCCAGGTGAGGGAGATAACTCTGATGGAAATGGCGATGGGTCTGATAACAATGGCGACAACACGGGTGATAGTGGAAATGCTGGCGAGAGTGAAGGCTCTGGCGACAATACAGGTGATAATACGAACAATGGTAGTGGTGATACCAACAACAGCGACAATACTAGCAATGGAGCAACTACAGGAGATGGTAATAACACCGACAATTGACAAGACAAAACTTATAGGAAATACAATAGCTATAATAGTATGAGTGCATAATTTCCGATTGAGATAAGCCTCTGGCAGGATTGCAAGCGTGCGGATTGGTTTTATGTCAATAAAGCTGATACGCACGCCGCAGTAAGAATGTCAATGGCATTGTTGAATTTCACGAGCAATGAGCCAAGCGACTGCAAAACAGACATTTGGCAAATGCCACAAAAGTTTAACACCCCGCAGTGTATTGCGTTGCAATCTCGCTGCGGGGTGTTAATTTTGCGATAGTGTGAAATCTTTGATTTCACACTATTTATGCACTTGGGTGCCCGGCGCGCGAGTAGGGGAAGATAAATCTTCTCTACTCGATTACTCTATATAGAAAACTTTACACTTTTCTGTAATATTAATTTATTATAACAATTTGTTTTGGTTGTCAAAGTTGTTCTAGCTTTTTCTTCCCGCTACTCATAATTTTAATCGCAAAGATGGTAAGCTTCCAAAGGAACCATCCAATAACAAAAAACACAATGCCTATTAGAAATGAAATTGGCAAAAAGGCGATAGCGCTGGCTGTATAGAAGTCAAATGCGATACCAATTTGTGGCATTTCAATACCATTTAAATACGCTATAAACTTAACGAGTCCTGCAATTGGACAGAGCACTCCAGTGAACATAAACATAATTCCACAAATGCTGGTGACAGGAAGAAGCATCATACCGCCAAGACCTGCAAGACTATAAAATGCAATAACCGCGCTTAATTTGCGCCAACTAAATCCATTGCTTTTTGAAATTGCCTCTCCTAAATAGGCTTTTGCCAGTGCTTTTGCACTTCCCAGTCGCTCAATAATCTGCTCCGAAGTGACCCCTTTTTGTTGTAGTTCTAACATTTCACTCTGTATTTCTTTTACAATGTCAATACGCTCACAGACTGCTATCGGTTTGAGGTATTTATCAATCTGTTCTAAATAGTTGTTTAATGTTTTTTCCATAATTATTATTCTCCTTTAATTTCATTGATAGTCTTGATTAAATTATCCCATTCAACCGATATTGCAGACAGATATGTTAATCCTTTGTCCGTGATCGTATAATACTTTCGGGGTGGTAGTCCTTCTACGCTTTCCTGCCAAGACGAGGAAATAAAATCCTCCTTTAATAGTCGCCGCAGTAATGGGTAGATGGTATTCTCTTTTGCAGTCATAATTGGGTAGTTTTCAAGTGTGCTAATAAGTTCGTATCCATAAGTGGATTGCCTTTTAATTAACAGTAAAATACAATATTCTAAAGTTCCCCTTTTTATTTGGGATTTCCAATCGTCGATATTCATATATTAATCTCCATTCCGCCGCCAATCGTCGGCATAAATAGTAATCGCGAGAAATTTAATACTTCTTAGGTAAAGTCTTTTATTGGTTTAGAAGTATTTTTTATTGTCTACTGATATATATCGTATCACACAGTATATCGGAATGCAACACTAAAGTGAAAATAGTGAAAAATATTAATTTTTTGGTTACTTTTCAAATCCGCACCATGCACTTGCTGCATGGTGTGGGAGTCAGCGCCAAAATGCCAGTATTGTGGCATTTTGTGTGCATTAATGATTATAATTCACACAAAATCATGGAAAAAGAATATGAATTCTAGTGTGAATTGTAATATTTTTTGTGTATTTAGGCACTTGAAATTATAATAAATTTTGATATTCATATAGAGGAAGGGAGTTTTGTTTAAGCATTCTAGCAAAGGAGGTACAACTTTATTTTGTGTTACCAAAAAATCATGTAATGTTAGAGAATAATAAAAGATTTGATATATTGTGATGTTGAGGTTTCTAGCGTTAAACTAATAGAAATGTTTTATCGTCAAAGAAAATTGAGTAATGGGATTCTTTCGTTAGCGTCAGGAGGCATTGACAAAAAAGGAATCTTGAAGAAATTCCAAAGATAACAATAGCACTAATTTCTAAAAGAAGAAATATAGGATTAAAGGAGGTAAACATTTTACTTCAAAAAAATACTTAATTAAATTGCCTTAATAAGAATCATCTCCATAGGCTGTGCATATGGAGGAATGTCAATTACAAAACCACCACAATCCTTATAACCTAACTTTCGATAAAAATGTTGCGCAGTTTCATCTACTTGTGTGGAAGTCAAAAGCATTCCATAACCTTGTTTTTTCATGTCTTTTTCCCAATGCTCCATTAGTTGTGTTCCATAGCTTTTCCCGCGAAATTCTTGATCAATTACCAACATTGTACAAAAAGGCGTATTGTCCCAGAATAAATTATATCTTAAAAGTCCTATTGGTCGATTGGATTCTAAAAGAACGTATCCTCTTTTCGTCAATACTTTATTGTTAAATTCTGTTTCTGGTAAATGTTTATCAAGATGATACCAAAAATGCTTATCGGTGTCTTTTACATATCGAATCTCTGCCATTTGTATGCTCCTTGTAATGTGTATTTTTTAAATTTCAACAAAGTATTTTCTCTTTGCTTTTGTGGATTTACACCAGTTTACAACTTTTTAAAATTTACTCGATTTACTTTTTAAAATATAATAAATATGCACTTTATTGCCTGCAAACTATAGACAAATTGAATACTTATTCAATGCGAATCCATGAAAATATAACTTTTACAAAAATTTGTAAACTGCTGTGTGGATTTAGTATAACATATCAAAAACAAATACACAACGTAATACTGTTTCTATAAATGGAGGAAAGATTGATTGGTTACTGCTTATTTGCCAATCAAAGTAGTGAAAGACTTGCGTCGAATGGGTGCCTGTAACTAGTGTTACATCCGACCAGAAATTAGACGCGCAAGCCACCTGTTTTGAACAATTGCTCTGTTAAAATCTCTAAACGGTATCACCGCATCGCTGTCAAAATTTTGCCTAGCACTGGCACAAACTATGCAGCTTATAAGTCTAGTTTCTGGCTGGATAGAACACTAGCAAGCCAAAGGCGAAACCATGTTGTTTTTTGGGAATCAGCGCCAAAATGCCAGTATTGTGGTATTTTGTGTGCATTAATGATTATAATTCACACCAAATCATGAAAAAGGAATACAAACTCTGGTGTGAGTGTAAATTATAATAAATCGGCAATAGACATTTGATAAGACACGGTTTTAGATATTGACTTTTTTCTTATTTAAGGGTGTAATATTGATAGAGGACTAATATTTGTAAGATTTGTAACCAGAAAGGAATTTGAAGATAAGAATTTTAAACAATATAGGGAAAAGGGTGATAGCATGTACAGAAGAATCCTGTCAGGAATGTTGATACTGCTTATGGTATTTCAACTTTATGCAGAAAAGGTCTATGCGATAGAGACAATTATAACAAAAAATCAATATCAATCAGAATTAAAGTTGACAGAAGAAAAGGAAATAGGGCAGGAGGAATCAGGCAGTGAATCAGAGGCGGTGCAAATAACAAGGATTTTGCCTATAACAGAGGAGGAAACAGAAGTTAGCATAGAATCTGAAACAAAAACCAATTTCTCCATAGAATCTGAAACGGAAAATGAAACAGAATCGCAGATAGAAACAGAATCTCAAACGGAGCCCGAAATAAAAACAGAAAATGAAACAGAATCGCAAATAGAAACAGAAACCCAAACGGAACCCGAAACAAAAACAGAAAATAAAACAGAATTACAAACGGAGCCTGAAACAAATACAGAAAATGAAACAGAATCGCAAATAGAAACAGAGACAAAAGACCAAAAAGAAACAGAATCCCAGATAGAAACGGAAAATGAAATAGAATCACAAATAGAAACAGAATTTGAAACAGAAATAAAATCTGAGATGGAAACAGACGATAACGAAGTTGAAGCGTTTGAGGAGGGGGATTCTGATTGTCTATTTCAGGCAGGTGGATATCGGGTTCTAAATGAAGATGCAGGTTTTGAAACCGAAATCAGCCTTTTTTCTGTAGGAGATATTGATGTCTTGGCTGAACAGATGTACACTGCACTAAAAGAAAGAGCAACGTCAATTCCGGTTAAAGAGTATGAATTTTATTGGGATAATACAGAGGATAGAAAACAACTTTTAGGAATTTATTATGCAGTGGTGAATGACCACCCTGATTTATATTATGCGCGAACAGGCTATGGAGTATCTTACAATAAAACTTCAAAGTTAATTACCAAGATTTCGCCGCAATATTTTCAGAATATTGATGACACAGCATTTTTTGAGGCAGTACAAAAAGCAAAATCTGTTGTCACAGAAGATATGGATGACTTACAAAAAGCCATTGCAGTACACGAATATATTGTTTTAAATTGTGAGTATGATAAAGAACGTCTTGCAAACAATACCATTCCAAAGGAGTCCTACAGCGCATACGGGGTGTTGGTAAATCGCATCGCAGTTTGTCAAGGATATGCACTTGCATATAAATATCTAATGAATGAATTTGGCATAGAGTGTTATATTGTGACGAGTGATACTATGAACCATGCATGGAATATTGTCGCGATTGACGGTAACTTGTATCACTTAGATGCAACGTGGAATGATCCAACATGGGATAAACATGGATTGGTGCGTCATTCCTATCTGCTTCAATCCGACGAGGAATTTCAGAAAAGTTCTGTAAATCACAGCAGGCACTATGATTGGTATGTGACAAAAGGTAGCGGAATTGTCGATATTCAGGCAGATGGAACAAAATATGACAATGCATTTTGGCGCGATGTTTATTCGCCGCTAGTATATGATAGGAATAATACACACAATTACTATTATATTTCTAATGGAAAAGAGTTACAGAGCAGAGAGTACACGAACAAGGAAATCGACACAGAGCCAAGTCGGTTGCTTACAATTGATACACCGTATTCTGGACTTGCCCTAGATGGCAGCAGGCTCTATTATAATACCAGCCGAAATATCTCTTATATTGATTTAGACAGCGCTTTACCATATATTGCGCAGGTGCGTTATGCGTTGCCAAAGGAGGACACAGATAAAATTTATGGTTTTACAAAAAGTGATAACAAGATTCAATATGTAAAAAGAGCCAGTTATACATTGTCAGAAAGAAGCACAATCTATCTCCTTGACGATTCCAACCAGACAGAAGGAGAGGTGTACACAGTAACATTTCAGGACCAGTTTGGAACTATTTTTGACAGCCAGATAGTCGCGGCGGGTGGATATGCGATACCACCTGACAGTGACCTAATTCCGCCCACGGGGTACACATTTTCTTACTGGAGAGGAAGGTATTCTAATATTGTTCAAGATGAAACAGTTCTGGCTGTCTATCTAAAAATTGCTTATCAGATTGACTATGTGCTAAATGGAGGGATAAACAGCAGTAAAAATATAGTAAGTTATAATGTGGAGACAGATACTTTTGTGTTGGAACCACCGACAAGAGCTGGTTATGATTTTGTAGGTTGGTATGCAGATTCTGAGTACAAGACAGTTGTCACTGCGATTTCTAAGGGAAGTACAGGAGACCAAACTTTTTATGCGCGATGGACCCCAAAAATTTATCAGATTCAATATGAATTGGAAGGTGGCAGCAATCACCCGGAGAATCCAACAGAATACCATGTGGAGATGGATGATATTGTATTGAAGGAGCCAACACGAGAACACTATCATTTTATGGGTTGGTATTTGGAAAAAACCTTTCAAAATAAAGTTCAAATAATTAAAAAAGGTAGCGTAGAAGCGCAGATATTTTATGCCAAGTGGGAACCAAACACTTATCAGATTACTTATATTTTAAATGGTGGGGTGAACAGCGCAAACAATCCCACAACCTATCAGATAACTTCAGAGAATATTGTATTTCAAGAGCCAGAAAGAGAAGATTTTCTTTTTGCAGGTTGGTATACAGATGAAACATATCAGACGAAAGTAACTGGCATAGAGAAAGGAAGCGGAGGAGACTGTGTTTTTTATGCCAGGTGGGAGCGATATTATGAAGTCTCTTTTTTGGATGTCAATGATAGGGTATTATCCAAGCAAATTATAATAGAAGGCGAGAGCGCAAAACCGCCTGAGGTTCTTGCGCCAGAAGGATATCAATTGCAGGGCTGGGATCACAATTGTCAGAATATCCAAGAAGACCTTATCATTCGACCGATTTATGTCCCTATATCCTATACGATTACTTATGTGTTGGGATATCATTATTGTACTAACGCGGCATTCAATCCAGAAGTGTATACAATTGAGACCCCGACAGTTTTACTCAAAGCGCCAGAATATGACAATCCAGATTTAACTTTTTTAGGATGGTTTCGTGCGCCAAATGGTCAGGAATGCATTACTTCTATAGAAAAGGGCAGCACTGGCAATCTCACACTCTATGCAAAATGGGAAGGAATCTGGGCCGATTGGGGAAATTATTCCCAAACATATACTGGCAATGCAGTCACGTTTGAGCAGATGGCAGTGTACAGTGGACTAGAACCGCTTAGACGGGGACTGGACTATACAATAAGTTATAAAAACAATGTTTACGCCGCAGATGAAAATGCAAAAAAAGCGCCTACGGTGATTGTGACAGGAAAGGGAAATTACGAAGGAAACTATATTCATACTTTTTCTATAAATCCAGTGGATATTAGTCAGCCAAATGTCATAAAAATAGAAAAAATGACAATTTCTTTGAATGAGAAGCAGAAACCAATACCAACAGTGCTTTGGAAAAACACAAAACTGGTTCCCAACAAAGATTTTGTCGTTTCTTATCCAGAAGCATTTACAAAGGAAGGCGAATATCGCGTTATACTGACTGGAAAAGGTAATTTTACAGGGACGACGGAGACAACATTGACAGTGATAGATAATACAAAATCTGTTGCGATGCGCTCTGTAAAAATAACAAAAAAGATACCAGACCAGAAACTTGTAGAAGGCGTGGCAATAATTAATGAAAATATGATTACGCTCCAATATAAAGGAGAGGTGTTAATACCACATCAAGATTATGAATTTGATATGGTTCAATATACGGATGCTGGAATGCAATACGTTACCATTCGTGGAACAGGAGAAAAATATATTGGGGAGCTTGTGACAACGTTTCGTGTGCAAGGGACAAAGGTATCTGCTTTGAAAGCGGAACCTGTAATTTACACGGGCAATGCAGTGAAACCAATAATTCGGGACAAAGAGGGGCGTCTTTTAATAGAAGGTAAGGATTATGTAATTAATTCCATTACCAGTACAGAGCGCGTTGGAACAGCCAAAATCAATATTTCTGGCAAGAATGCCTACTATGGCACAACAACCAAATCGTTTCGTATTACACCGCGTTCTATTGATGACACTGCTGTATCAATTGCATTTGTAAAAGACGGCAACATACAGCCTTATGAGAAAAATGGTGCAAAGCCAAAACTTCAGATTCGTTATGGTGGACAGACATTAAAAGAAGGTACAGATTATGTGCTTAGTTATCGAAACAATAAGAAAATTGGTGCGTTTGCCACTGTGACAATTACAGGAAAAAAGAATTTTCGAGCAAAGACAACACGGCCATTTGTTGTAGGAAAAGGCAGTTTGGCAGACACAACAGTTATTGTTGCAGACAAGGTAGCATCGACAAAAGTTGGTGGGTATGTAAGTACCCCAGTCTTAAAAGATATCAATGGCAATAAGCTTGCCGCTGGAAAGGACTACGACAAGAATATTGTTTATAAGTGTGATGGTTTTGTGCTAAATAAGAAAGCAGACCGATTGTTGGCAGGCGCTATCGTAACAATTGAGATTACTGGAAAGGGGAATTACGAAGGTACTACTACAACAGCTTCTTATCGAATCCTTGCGGCGGGCAAAAATCTGTCCAAAGCAAAAGTTACTGTAAAGAGCAAGTTTTACTACAATGGTGGCAATGTTATTTTATCCAAAGAAGATTTTGTGGTAAAAATTGGAAAGAAAACATTACCCACGGATGCTTATGAGATTTTGCCGGAAACTTATCTTAATAATGATAAAAAGGGAACAGCGCAAGTTACGATACAAGGTGTAGGAAGTTACGGTGGTACAAAGACAATTCGATTTAAAATTAATGCACAGAAAGTTAATAGATCTGCAGCAAGTTGATAGTGCGTAGAATTTGTAATACAGCAAGCTGCGGGATAGACCCTCGCGGCATTCGCCAAATATCTGCTTTACAGCCGTTTCGCTTATTGCTCGCGGGAAAAGAGGGGAGAATAATGAAACAGATACAATTGCCTGAAAAGGTGAAAAAAATTATAGCACGATTGGAAATGGCAGGATTTGAGGCATATGCAGTTGGTGGATGCGTTAGAGATTCCTTGCTTGGAAGAATGCCAGATGACTGGGATGTGACAACCTCCGCAAAACCACAACAGGTTAAGGAGCTGTTTCATCGTACAATTGATACAGGGATTCAACATGGCACAGTGACAGTGATGTTAGAACACGAAGGATTTGAGGTAACTACGTATCGAATTGATGGCACTTACGAGGATAGCCGTCACCCAAAGGAAGTTATTTACACTGCAAATTTAATAGAGGACTTAAAACGTAGAGATTTTACAATCAATGCATTTGCTTACAATGACAAAAGCGGTATTGTAGACGTATTTGGTGGTATGGAGGATTTGAAACAAAAAAAAATTCGGTGTGTAGGAGAAGCTACAGAGCGATTTGGAGAGGATGCATTGCGGATGATGCGTGCAGTTCGCTTCTCGGCGCAGCTTGGTTTTTCCATTGCGGAGGATACAAAAGCTGCGATTCGAGCGCTTGCGCCAAATCTTAAGAACATTAGTGCGGAGCGTGTACAAACAGAGTTGGTCAAATTACTGTTGTCGGAGCACCCAGATTTTGTACGAGATGCATATATGTTGGGAATTACTAAAGTGATACTTCCAGAACTGGACGCTGCATTTCTAACACCGCAGCATAACCCACATCACCGTTACAATGTCGGGGAACATTTAATGCAAACTTTATTGCATACTCGAGCAGACAAGGCACTGCGCATTGCTGCACTTTTGCACGATATTGGAAAACCAGCGGCAAAGACGACAGATACGGCAGGAATTGACCATTTTCATGCGCATGTGGAGCAGAGCGAAAGAATCGCAACGGACATTTTAAAACGGCTTAAATTTGACAATGATACCATTATCAAGGTGCAAAAATATATCCGATATCATGATGATAAGCCAGAGCCAAATGCGCGTTCTGTGCGGCGCGCCGTCCATAGGATTGGCACAGAATATTTTGCGCAAGTATTGGAGCTTCAATGGGCGGATGTAATGGCGCAGAGCAGTTATCAACAGCAAGAAAAGTTTGCGCGGATTGATAAGACTCGTAAACTTTATGAGGAAATAATGGAACAAGAACAGTGTGTCTCGTTAAAGACTTTGAAAATCACAGGAAATGATTTGATTGCACTAGGCATACCAAGAGGGAAAAAAATTGGTGCAATATTAAATTTGCTTCTTGAGGAAGTCTTACAGGAACCAACAAACAATACACAAGAGTATCTTATAGAAAAAGCAAAAGAAATAATCTTGTAGAAAACAGTGGAATAAACAACCCCCTTTGCACATAGGATAGAATAAATGATTTTTTGTGTGGAGGGGGATTTTTGTGAATGACAAGGCAATCAGTGTGCTAGAACAGTATGATATAACAGTCAACCGCACTTTTAAAGGGCGTGGAACCATAATTTGTGATACAGACAAGGGAATGTGTGTTCTTAAAGAATATAAAGGAAGAACGGAGAAACTAGAACTTTTATATCAGTTACAATGCCGTTTAAATGACAGTTTGCGAACCGATGTTTTGGTGCACAACAAGGAAGATGCACTGTTTGTAAAGGATATTGACAATAGTATTTACATATTAGAAGAACAAGTTGAGGGAAAGGAGTGCAGCTACAAAAGCGAGGAGGACATTATAAAGGCGTTTGGGGCCATGGCAAAGTTGCATCTGAAATTTATGACACCTGTGTCTTGTACAGGTCTGGAGACAGAGAACAGACTGTATACGATGCCTGTTTTTTTCTATGCAGATGAGATGGAAAAGCATACAATGGAGTGTAAGCGAGTAAAAAATTATCTAAAACGACTTCGTAACAAGACGGATTTTGAACGTGCATTATTGAGAGAATATGACTATTTCCTAAATAGGGCAATTGATATAACTATACGCGCAAAGGAAGAATCTCGCGCAGAGTATGAGGCATATGTCAATAGCAATGGTCTATACTGCCATGGAGACTATCAATATCACAATGTTTTGTTTGGAAAAGACAGTGGTGGGGCATATACAGGCATTATCAATTTAGAACATTTTGCCCATGATACAGGCGCAAAAGATTTTTATTTATTGTTTCGAAAAATTTCGGAAAAGTGTGATTGGTCTGTTGAGATGGCACAAAGTATGCTAGATGCCTACCAGAACAGGAGAGTATTTCCGCCAATCGAGTGGAGAAGCCTTTGCTTGCGGTTATCTTATCCTGAAAAATTCTGGAAAATTATTAATTTTTATTATAATTCCAGAAAGTCTTGGATGCCAAACCGCAACTATGAAAAGCTTGAGGGATTGATCCAACAAGAGAAAAATAGAGAGAAGCTGTTAAATAAGTTCTTTTCTTGAGGGGGTTGTACAGAAAGACAAAACTCGTTATAATAGGTTTACAATAATTAGTTTTTATATCTATTTGAGCCGCCGAAAGGCGGCATGGGGGATTAAAATGAACGAAAAGAGAAACCATCAGATAAATCTTGCACTTGCGCAGACAAAAATTATCTGGGAAAATAAGGAGCAAAATTACGCACTTGCAAAAATGCAGATTGAGGAAGCGGTTTGTAGAGGAACAGAAGCAGTCTTTTTTCCAGAAATGAGTTTTACAGGATTTTCTATGAATACAGAAAATACAAAAGAACAAAATACACAGACAATACAATATATGAAAGAGATGGCGCAGCAGTATCAGGTGTATCTTGGTTTTGGTTGGGTGAAGGACTGTGAAAAAAAGTGTGAGAATCACTATACAATTGTGGACAAAAAAGGAATGATTTTGTCTGATTACACCAAACTGCATCCTTTTTCTTACTCGGGGGAGAATCTGAAATTTCAGGGAGGCAGTGGGCTTGCATCTTTTTTTATCAATAACATTGCTTGTAGCTGTTTTATCTGTTATGACTTGCGATTTCCTGAAATTTTCCAAGCAGCTTCTTATAAGGCGCATATTATTATTGTACCGGCGAACTGGCCAGCGAAACGTAGCGCACACTGGAAGGCGCTTTTGCGTGCGCGTGCAATTGAAAATCAGGTTTATATTCTGGCTATAAACTGTGTGGGTGATATTGGTGGTGTCGATTATACCGGAGACAGTTGCATCATTGATCCAGAGGGGGGTATCAGAGCCATGCTGTCGGGAACAGAGGGGAACCTTTACTATACATTGACAGATGATGTGGAATCTTTTCGGGCAGCTTTTCCAGTAAAACTTGATAGACGAGAGCAGTTTTATAAGGGACTGTATGAGAAAGATTAAGGAGAAACATTATGATAACAAGAAAGAAGATTTGGACAATAGCAGTTGCTCTTTTGACAGTGATGTTCCTTTTTGCTGGTTGCGCACAGAGTGCAAGGTGGACCAACCAGCCAGAGCAAGATGTAACAGAAATAGAACCAGACACAACAATTAATGATATGAATCGAAGTGGTATTTATGACTCCGAAGACGCGGCAATTGTCGTCCAAAAAGATTTGGAGGCGGGAACGATACAATTGCAAAATATTGCGTCTTCGCGCAGATACACGTTGTCCTATGATGGCACTACAACTGCATATGATAAAAATGACCAGGCGCTTTCTATGGAACAGTTAAAAGAAGGGAGCGTCGTTACAGTGCGCTTTTACAAACCGAAAAAAGCGTTAGCCTATATTAAGGAAAATCCAGATTGTGTCAGCTACAAAGAAGTGCAAAATTACAGTATGGATTTGCGCAAGGGGACACTTACAATCGGGCAAAATGTCTATAATATTAGCGCACATGTTGTTGTCGTGTCAGACGGTAAAGAGACAGATATGATGGAAGTGAATCAAATGGATGTGCTTAGTGTTTGGGGATATAAAAATATGATCTATGGTATTTATGTTGAGAAAGGGCATGGATACTTGCGATTGCAAAATGAGGATTACTTTGTAAATGGCTGGATTGATATTGGAGACAGAGTAATTAGGAAAGTGGCAGAGGACATGCTGTTGGTGGTCCCGGAGGGAACGCATAAAGTGACTGTCAGCCATAAGGGAAGCAGTGCGACACAAGAGATTACATTTGCTAGAAATGAGGAGATGGCCTGGGATTTGGGAGAAATTGAAATCACAATAGTACAAAAAGGGACCGTTATCTTTACACTTACGCCGATGACAGCAAACGTTACAATTGACGGCAAAGAGGTTGATGTGTCAAAGCCTGTAGAAATTGAATACGGACTACATCGAATGCACATTACAGCGGAAGGATATGATGCGGTGGCACAGTATATTCGAGTGGCAGAACCCTCCGCGAATATCGCTGTGGAGCTTGAGAAGATCGAGGAGGAGACACAGGAAGCTTCCAGCGAAAAGAAAGACACAGAAGAAAAAGATATGTCAGAGAAAGATATAGACCAAGAGGATAAAGATGACGAAGATGACGATGACGAAGAAGGTACGACAAGTAAGAAGTATCAATCAAAAACATCAGACACAGAGGATGAAGACACAAAAGAGAAGTCTTCTGAAAAGCAAGATGAGGATTCTAAGGATACAGTAGTGTCTTCCAAGAGCAAATATAAGGTGTATATTGACGCGCCGGATGGTGTGGAGGCATATCTAGATGGAAACTATATTGGCATCACCCCAATTAGTTTTAAAAAGGTGCCGGGCAACTATGTTGTAACACTGCGCAAGACAGGTTATCAGCCTAGAAGTTACACACTTCAGATTGATGAAGAAGAAAAAGATGTCAATTATTCGTTTACCGATTTAGTGAAATTGGAAGATTGATAGTTACTTTTTATGGGTCAGGAATACGCATATACTGTGTATTTCATAAGAGCGTGATTCAAGTGTGCAGAACGATTTTTGCGCAGCAAAATTTTGCATATTGTCCTGAATAATAACGATTGATAAAAAACGTCTAAAAAACAGTAAATTTTAGGCATTTTTCCTTGACAAACAAAGGTTTTTCGCCTATAAATAGATATAGGCGTCAAAACGGCGCAAATCAACGGCAATAGGACTGCTATTGTGTAATATTATTTACAGTAATTTAGAGGAGGAGTTCACAATGAACAAAACAGAATTAGTTGCTGCTATGGCTGAGCAAGCGGAGATGACAAAGAAGGACGCAGAGAAAGCTCTTACCGCTTTCACAGAGGTTGTTGCCAGAGAATTAAAGAAGGGTGAGAAGATTCAGTTGGTAGGATTCGGTACATTTGAGGTTTCTGAGAGAGCAGCCAGAGAAGGCAGAAATCCTCAGACAGGCGAGACGATGCAGATTGAGGCATCTAAAGCACCGAAGTTCAAGCCAGGTAAGGCATTAAAGGACGAAGTGAACAGATAATAGTTCTTTAAGACGAATTCTTTAGATTGAGTTTTTTGAAACAACCGATGATATTCATCGGTTGTTTCCGTTTGGGAGGAATAGAGAGTGTATGAGATTGGATAAATTTTTAAAGGTTTCGCGTATTATAAAACGTCGTACTGTTGCGAACGAGGCTTGTGATGCAGGGCGTGTGCTTATTAACGACAAGCCAGCAAAGGCATCTGCAAATGTCAAAGTGGGGGATATCCTAACAATTCAGTTTGGCAATAAAGAGACAAAAGTGGAGATTCTTGATGTGCAAGAGACTGTGAAGAAAGATGAGGCAAAGGAATTGTTCCGTTATATTTGATGGGAACAAGGTCATATCTGTGTATTTTCTTCCATATAATGTATGGAGTACTTCCTTGGATGAGGAAAGGACAATGTCTATGGAGAGCAGAAATGGAAGCACAGGTGCGAACATAGGAAAGCACAGGCTGGGCATGGAGCAGCGCCGAGACTGTAAAATAACAGGAGTGTTGGAGGTTCATTCCTTTGATGAAAATAATATCCTTATGGAGACGGTAGATGGGATGCTTGCCATCAAGGGTAGTGGTCTTCATGTGAGTAGACTGAATCTAGAGAAGGGTGAAGCAGATGTAGATGGCAGAGTAGATGCACTTACCTATTCTGACAAGAATACTCTGGCAAAAAAAGGAGAGGGGCTGCTTACACGCCTGTTTAGCTGATGAGTGGAGAGATTATCAGAGAATGGCATTTTTGGTTGGCTTCCATTGCAACTGGAGCCTGTATGGCGTTTTCGTATGATTTGCTTCGTCTGTTTCGAAGATTGATAAGACATGGCAGGATTGCAGTCGATTTGGAGGACCTTCTGTATTGGATTGTCTGGTTTTGTTTCAGTTTTGCTCTTTTATATTATGGAAATAATGGTGTGATACGCTTTGCGGCAGTGTTTGGGGCAGCAGTTGGTATGCTAGTGTATGCTGTCACAATAGGACGATTTTTTATCAAGGTCAGCTATTTTGTTATAGACAAGACAATTGGTAATTTGTTGCGTTTATTTCGGAAGTTGTTGGAGCCAATCAAACGTCAAAAACGTGCGGCAATCAGAAAAATTCGGTTGACGTATGCGACAATTCATCATAATATTGAAGTATATCATTCTACAAAGACAAAACAAAGAAGGGAGAAAAGGAAACATGGCAAAAAGAAAAAAAGACACAAAAAAGACAAAAAGAAAAACGCCGGAGTTTCTTCGCGACAGGAATGAGAACCGTCTGGGAATGCTGATTGCCGCATTTGCAATTCTGATTATGACCAGTGTGGTTGGCATTCATTCTATCTCCCTGAAACAAAAAGAAAAGACATATGCAGCCAGAGAACAGGAGCTTTTGCGGCTTATTGCTGTGGAGGAATCGCGCGCAAAGGAGCTTGAGGCGTTTGCCACGTACACAAAGACAAAAAAGTATGCAGAGGAAGTGGCAAAAGATAAACTGGGACTTGTGTATGAAAATGAGATTATATTTCAGGAGGTTGATTAACGTTGCACCGTTATTGGGAAAATCCTATATAACGGTGCTGATTTTTGTCAATGAAAAATTATAAATCAGTGCATGGGTTTGACAAAATATGAACGGATTCCCTTTTATACTAAAGAGGTGGAAAAGAATAACAGGGGGACAATGTTATGTTGAAAGTATGGACACCAAAGGCTTCGCGAGAGGCAGAAAATAAATCGGGAATCACAGAAGGATATCTATTTAACGGATATAGCAAACGAAAACTCTACTGTTTGGCAGAGACATATGAGGAGTTGGCAAAACTTTATCGCAATATACCAGATGCTGACTACACATGCATCGACAGAAAGGACATGCTCTACCAGAAACAGATACAAGAGACCAAGGAAGTTTTTGCAAATCATCTTGACGAGATTTCAGATGCGTTTGCTGATGTGGCAGATACGGTTGTACATTTTAGTATACCAATGGCACATAAGAAACGAACGTTAATACAATATTTAAAAAAACGCGGTATTATCGTACATGGATTAATTTTTCTAGAAGGCGGTGACGCGGGAAACTATGGGAGCGCAGCGGATGGTCGCTGTGGGAGCAAAATTAGCATTGAGGCGCGAACAATTAGTAGACATGGAGTGCCAGCATGTGTTTTAGGGGAGTTGCTCTCTGAATTTTTTGGCAGAAGCCTTGTTTTGTCAGCAGAGAGCGCACTGATGATTGAAAGAGGATATCATACATTTATCTATGAGGACGAGCCAAAATACAAGGTTCTAAGTGCTATTTCTCGCGCAGTGCGAGAAGATGAGAAAATTTCAGGTGACAATTTCTCTGTGGAGGAATATAATCAAAATCAAATGATTATCATGATTGCAGACGGTATGGGAAGTGGTGCACAAGCATGTAGAGATAGTCAGGCAGTTGTGGAGTTTATGGAACGTTTTTTGGAGGCTGGTTTTCCGAAAGAGAAGGCGTTTTCCATGGTTAACGGCGCGATTGCTGCGCAGAACCGTTGTTGTAATCTGACAACGCTTGACTTGTGTGCAGTCAATCTGTTGACAGGAGAGGCAGAATTTGTCAAGGCAGGTGCGGCGGCAAGCTATATTAAGCGCGGAAATTGGGTGGATGAGGTGTCGGCGGACACGCTTCCTCTCGGCAGCATGGAGGAGTTAAGCCCGATTACGCAGAGTGTCAGATTGGCAGATACAGATATGCTTGTCATGGTGTCTGATGGAATATCAGATGCAATTGATAGGGAGACTACAGGCAGAATGCGAGAACTGATTTCTAGGAGTCGTATCATCAATCCTAAAGAGATGGCGGACTATCTTTTGCAGTGTGCTATCAACAGTGATAACGGGCGCATTCGAGATGATATGACAGTTCTTACCTGCTGTGTGAAACGGCGTAGGGAGGCTGTATAATACAAATGTTCGATAAAGTGTTACAATATGTAGAGGAACATCATATGATTGCGGAGGGCGACTGCATTGTGGCGGGCGTGTCAGGAGGGGCAGACTCTGTCTGCCTACTTGTGATGCTTCTTGAATTTCGCAAGCGGATTCCATTTGCGCTGCGTGTAGTCCATGTCAATCATTTGATACGAACAGATGCCTCAAAGGATGCAGCGTATGTGCGAAAATTATGTAGTGCAGCGCAAATACCTTTTATCCTAGTGGAACAGGATGTAAGAACACTTGCGCAACAACGCCATATTTCTACAGAGGAAGCCGGTCGTATTGTGCGCTACAATGCATTTATACAGGAGCTGGGCACAGAAAAGGGAAAGATTGCTGTCGCACACAATAAAAATGACTGTTGTGAGACGTTTTTGTTTCACTTGTTTCGGGGAACTTCATTGAAAGGATTGACAGGAATACAACCTGTGCGCGATAAAATTATTCGACCCTTATTGTGTCTATCGCGGAGTGAGATTGAGTCGTTCTTACAAGAAAGAAACATACCATATTGTATAGACAGCACCAATTTGGAAGATAATTATTCAAGAAATATAATTCGGCACCATATTCTGGATACTGCAGTAAAACAAATTAATGCGGCAGCAGTGGAGCACATTCATAATGCTTGTGGGCGGATAAAGGATGCGTATGCGCTGATTGCAGACCTTACAAAACAGGGATTTGCTGCCTGTGTCAAAGTGGAGGAAGATGTTTTTTATATTGATAAGGAAAGGTTTTTGCAACTTCACAGCACAATACAGGGAGAGGTGATTTTGGAGGCGCTTGCACAGGCATCTGGCAGTAGAAAGGACTTGGAAGCAGTGCATGTTAGACAGGTGCAGGCACTGATGAATAGTCAGTGTGGAAAGACAGTGATGCTTCCTTACCAGTTGCGAGCAGAACGCACTTATACTGGAGTTTGTCTATTCAAGGTTTCTGCAGACTGTGTGACACAAAAAATGGTGCAGAAGATAGTTTTGCCAGAAATTGTGTTATCTTCTGCCCAACAGGATGCACTTTTGGCAGGAGAAGAACTGGTATTTTCTATTAGCGCACATCAAAAGATGCGAGCAAAGATAATTCCTGTGGGAAAAAATGGTATTGATTTTGAAAATATTCCGCAAAATAAGTATACGAAATGGTTTGATTATGGTAAAATAAAAAATAGTATTGTCATAAGAACTCGTATGCCGGGGGATTATCTGACAGTAAATTCTATGAATCATCATAAGACGCTTAAGTCATACTTTATTGACCACAAGATTCCGCAAAAAGAGCGGGATCAGATATGTCTTCTCGCAGATGACAGACATATCATTTGGATTGTGGGTGAGCGAATCAGCAATTATTATAAAGTCAGCGAGCACACAAAGATGATTTTGCATGTTGTTTTTGAGAAGGATTCATATTAAAAATTTTCTGTGTATTGTCAGGGTGTATGTTAAACAAAGGAGGACCGAATTATGGCTGAAAAGATTCAAGTCATGTTGACAGAGGTTGAGGTAAACGATAGGATAAAGGCAATCGGAGAACAAATTAGTCGTGATTATGCAGGCAAGCAGGTTCATTTAGTGTGCGTGCTAAAGGGCGGCAGCTTTTTTATGTGTGAACTTGCCAAGCGAATTACAGTTCCTGTATCGCTGGATTTTATGTCTGTGTCAAGTTATGGCGGGAGTACGAAGTCGAGCGGGATTGTGAAGATTGTAAAAGATCTTGATGAGCCGTTAAAGGATAAGGATGTGATTGTCGTGGAGGACATTGTGGATTCTGGTAGAACGTTGAGCTATCTGTTGGAACTATTGGAGCAGCGTGGGCCAAAAAGCATGAAGCTCTGTACACTTCTTGACAAGCCAGAGCGGCGTGTAGTTGATGTGAAGGTGGATTACACTGGCTTTGAGATACCTGATAAATTTGTGGTAGGTTATGGTCTTGACTATGATCAGCGTTACAGAAACCTTCCGTACATTGGAGTGGTTACATTTGACAAAGAGTAGGCAGCGACGGGACTGGGAGGAGACAGAAATTGGGAAAAGGTGCAAAAGGAATTAATTTAACATTTATATTTATACTGATATTAGTGCTGGTGTTGATTTGGGCAAGTACCAACAGTGGCAGCAGCGGATCCTACACAATGGGACAATTGATTTCCGAGATGGAGGAAGGTCTTGTTGTAGATGTGGAAATTCACCCTAATGTGCAAGTGCCAACGGGTATGCTGCGCATTACATTAAAAGATAACCAACAACGAAATCTCTATGTATCTGATGTTGTTGAGGCACAAGAGATTGTGAAGGGATACAATATAGAGCCAATTGTGAAAGATGTGCCACAGGAGAATTGGTTTATCACAGAACTTTTGCCATTGCTGATGTTATTGGTTGTTGTGGTGTTTATGTTTAGTATGATGAATGCCCAAAATGTCGGGAACAGCGGTGGAAAGATGATGAATTTTGGAAAGAGCAGAGCGCGTCTTATGACTGGCGGAGAAGTTACATTAAAAGATGTGGCGGGCTTAAAAGAGGAGAAAGAAGATCTTGAGGAAATTGTAGACTTTTTAAAGGACCCAGGCAAATATACAAAGGTGGGGGCAAGGATTCCAAAGGGTGTGTTGCTCGAAGGGGCACCGGGTACTGGTAAAACATTGCTTGCAAAAGCGATTGCCGGCGAGGCGAATGTACCTTTTTTCTCCATATCGGGTTCTGACTTTGTGGAAATGTTTGTCGGTGTTGGTGCGTCAAGGGTGCGTGATCTCTTTGCGGAGGCAAAGAAAAATGCGCCTTGCATTGTGTTTATCGACGAGATTGACGCCGTGGCAAGACGCCGTGGTACTGGTATGGGCGGTGGCCATGATGAGCGTGAGCAAACCTTGAATCAGATGTTGGTCGAGATGGATGGTTTTGGCACAAACGAGGGTATTATTGTGATGGCGGCAACAAACCGCGTCGATATTCTGGACCCGGCAATTCTGCGTCCAGGACGCTTTGATAGAAAGATTACCGTATCTCCGCCAGATGTAGGTGGCAGAGAAGAAATCCTAAATGTACATGCCAGAAATAAACCGCTTTCTGAAGATGTAGACTTAAAGCAAGTGGCACAGACAACAGCAGGATTTACTGGTGCAGACCTTGAAAATCTTTTGAATGAGTCAGCGATTCAGGCTGCAAAGGAAAACCGTGTTTTTATCAAACAGGATGACATTAAGAAGTCTTTTATTAAAGTTGGAATTGGTGCAGAGAAAAAGAGTCGTATTATCTCAGAAAAAGAAAAGAAAATTACAGCTTACCACGAGGCAGGACATGCAATTTTGTTTCATATACTACCTGATGTGGGACCTGTCTATACTGTTTCGATTATACCGACAGGACTTGGCGCTGCGGGTTATACAATGCCACTTCCAGAGCGTGATGAGATGTTTAACACAAAGGGTAGAATGTTGCAGGATATTATGGTATCGCTTGGCGGACGTATTGCGGAGGAGATTATTTTTGATGATGTGACAACTGGTGCGTCGAGCGATATTAAAAAGGCGACGAAAGTGGCAAGAGCAATGGTAACAAAATACGGTTTCTCAGAGAATATTGGTGTCATCAATTATGACGAGGAAGACAACGAAGTATTTATTGGGCGTGATTTGGCACACACAAGAAGTCATTCAGAGGCGGTTGCTGGTGAGATTGATATTGAAGTGAAGGCGATTGTAGATGACTGTTATAAGAAGGCAAAAGATATTATCTTGAAAAATGAAAAGGTATTGCATGCCTGTGCGGATCTTCTTCTTGAGAAAGAGAAGATTGGCAGGGATGAATTTGAGGCGCTGTTTGCTTAATAATTTTAGCCACCCAAATGATAAAGGGTGGCTGTTTTTATGCACAGACCTGTGCAGAGGAAACAAGCCGCTAAGGCGGCACACGGGTTGCGCGGCGAGTAGGGGAAGCAACCTTTCCTACTCGATTACATAGATCTATACAGAAGAACTATGCTGCTAAAGCTATCCGCGTTTATCGCGCGTAAAAAAGATAAATTTTCCCTGCTTGATTGGAAATACAAAATCTTTTATTTTTTGTAATTGTGTCTAGGCGTCACGCGAAAGACTTGATATAATGGATAGGAAAAAATAAACTTAGAAATTATGTGAAAGTATGCGGAAAGGGGTATTATTATGGGACTTATCAAAGCAGCATTGGGAGCAGCAGGCGGCACACTTGCCGATCAATGGAAAGAGTTTTTTTACTGTGATGCACTCGATCAAGATGTGTTGGTAGTAAAGGGGCAGAAGCGTATTAGCAACCGTTCTTCCAATACAAAGGGAAATGACAATATTATTTCCAACGGTTCAGGTATTGCTGTGGCAGATGGGCAGTGTATGATTATTGTGGAGCAGGGAAAAGTTGTTGAGGTCTGCGCGGAACCGGGGCAATTTACATATGATTCCTCTACAGAGCCAAGTATCTTTTCTGGCAGTCTTGGAAAAGGGATTGCAGATACTTTCCGCACAATAGGAAAACGCTTTACCTATGGCGGTGATACAGGAAAAGATCAACGCGTATATTATTTTAATGTCAAGGAAATTATGGACAATAAATTTGGCACACCAAATCCTATTCCATTCCGCGTAGTAGATTCTAGGCTTGGACTTGATGTGGATGTTTCTATTCGCTGTTCTGGTGTATATTCGTACATGATAGCAGATCCACTCTTGTTCTACACAAAAGTTTGTGGCAATGTGGAACAAGTGTATATGAGAGATGAGATTGAAAAGCAGTTGAAAACAGAATTTATCAGTGCACTGCAACCTGCGTTTGGCAGGCTATCTGAACTGGAACTGCGTCCAAATCAAATTGTTTCTCACAATACGGAATTGGAGGAGGCTATGAACTCTGCGCTCTCCACAAAATGGGGCAAACTGCGCGGATTGAAAGTGGTTAGCATTGCGCTTGGTTCTGTTTCTTTGCCACCAGAGGATGCTGAGATGATTAAGCAACTTCAGCGCACAGCTGTTTTGCAGAATCCAAATATGGCAGGCGCTACGCTAGCAGGTGCACAGGCGGATGCAATGCGCACAGCCGCCGGAAATGCAGCGGGCGCAATGAATGGTTTTGTGGGCATGGGTATGGCGATGAATGTAGGCGGTATGAATGCGCAGAATTTGTTTGCAATGGGACAGCAGCAGGCACCAGCTTCCGCGACGCCGACAGCTTCTTCTGACAGTTGGAAATGTTCTTGTGGTGCTATTTCCACAGGAAAATTTTGTCCCGAATGTGGAGCGCCAAAGCCTGAAAATAATGGGTGGACCTGTTCCTGCGGCACTGTGAACAAGGGCAAATTTTGTCAGAATTGTGGTGCAAAAAAGCCGGAAGGAACACCACTTTATCGCTGTGACAAGTGTGGCTGGGAGCCAGAAGATCCCGCGCACCCTCCTAAATTCTGTCCAGAATGCGGCGATGTTTTTGACGAGAGTGACAGAAGATAGCTATAAGATGTACTTCTAGCTGTTCGCAGCAAAGGCTGCTTTGCACAGAAGTGCTAAGTTTTACGCTAGATTTGTTAGTTAGAATGTCCGCTAGAGCGGACGAATGGGAGATAAGAAAAGATGGCACAACTAAAGGAATATAAATGTCCCTGCTGTGGCGGTGCAATTACTTTTGACAGTTCAATACAGAAAATGAAATGTCCCTTCTGTGATACGGAATTTGAGATGGAAGCACTGGCAGGATATGACAACGAATTGAAAAATGAACAGGCAGATCAAATGGATTGGGAGGTTTCAACAAATTCTGAGTGGCAGGAAGATGAGATGCAAAATTTAAGAACATATATTTGCAAATCCTGCGGCGGAGAAATTGTTGGTGATGAGAATACTGGGGCGACTTCCTGCCCTTATTGTGGAAATCCTGTAGTGATGATGGGGCAATTTTCCGGCGCATTAAAACCTGATTATGTGATTCCGTTCAAGCTGGATAAAAAAGCGGCAAAAGAAGCATTAAACAGACACTATAAAAACAAACCTTTTCTGCCAAAAGTATTTAAAAACCAAAATCATATTGATGAAGTAAAGGGCATTTATGTGCCATTTTGGCTGTTTGATGCGCAGGCAGAGGCCAATATTCGCTACAGGGCGACAAGAGTTCGCAGTTGGAGTGACAGCAACTATCATTATACACAGACCAGCCATTATGCGGTGATGCGTGGAGGAACAATTGGTTTTGAGCGTGTTCCGGTAGATGGTTCTTCCAAGATGCCAGATGATTTAATGGAGTCTATAGAACCTTTTGACTTTTCTGATGCAGTGGATTTTCAAACTGCCTATCTGGCTGGATATTTGGCAGATAAATATGATGTAGATGCAAAGCAAAGTGTTGCGCGGGCAAATGAACGTATTAAGCAAAGCGCGCAGGAAAGTTTTGCAAAAACTGTACAGGGCTATCTTTCGGTTATCCCAGAATCTACAAGTGTCCGTCTGCACAATGGGCACGCAAAATATGCGCTGTATCCAGTGTGGATTTTAAATACGACATGGAAAAATAAGAAATACATTTTTGCAATGAATGGACAAACTGGAAAATTAGTCGGTGATCTGCCCGTAGACAATGGCGCTTTTGCCAGATGGCTGTTTGGATTATGGGGCGTTATTAGTGTCGTAGCTTTTGGCATCAGCTATTTATTGTGGCTATAATAAGGGAGAGATCTGTTATGAAAAAAAGAATTAGGGCTGTTTTACTGATTGCAATTTTTTGTTTGTCCTTTGGCATGGTGGTTTGTGCCGCAGAAGCAAAAACTTCAAGACTTGTGGATTATGCGGATCTTTTGACGGAATCAGAGGAGAATAGACTTCTGTCAATATTAGATGAAATTAGTGAGAGACAACAATTGGATATTGTTATTGTCACAACAAACACTCTGGATGGAAAATCGCCTACAGTGTACGCTGATGATTTTTATGATGAAAATGGATATGGTTTTGGCGTGGAAAAAGATGGGGTATTACTTCTTATAAGTATGGAGGACAGAGATTGGTGGATTTCTACTGCCGGATATGGTATTATAGCCTTTACAGACGCTGGAATAACATACTTATCAGAACAGTTTTTGTCAGCGTTAAGCGACGGTGATTATGAGAAGGCGTTTACCCAATTTGCACGCCTTTGTGATGAATTTATTGCACAGGCGCGAACAGGGGAAGCTTATGATATTGGGGAACTTCCCAAGGCACCATTTTCTATTGGATATAATTTAATTAGATCCCTTATTATTGGACTGATTATTGCAGTTATTGTTGCAATGACAATGCGCGCAGGCATGAAATCTGTGCGATTTCAGTCAGCCGCATCTACATATATAAAAAGTGGAAGTATGAATGTTACAGAGGCTAGAGACTTGTTTTTGTATTCTCATGTTGACCGTAAAGTACGACAGAAAGAGAGCAGCTCTAAAGGAGGCTCCCAAACACATACTTCTTCCTCTGGCAGGACACATGGTGGTGGGGGTGGAAAATTTTAGAATCGAGTAGGGAAGGTTTATCTTCCCTACTCGATTCTAAATTAGTCCTCTGTGGTGATAATATTTGTAGTGGTGGTGGTAGTCGTCGTCGTGGTGCTTGTAGAAGTCTCTGGGGTGTCATCAGTCTGTGTCAAAGAATATCCACCGTATTCATTTTCAGAGATAGTCAGAAAGATGCTTTTCCCTTCATGTGTCATTGTGATTTGGCAAATACCATTTTTGTCAAACAGATCTGTTATATCTTGTTTCTGGTCATAATAATAGATCCATACTTTGCCGTCCGCGTCTTTTTCGATACTGGCAGACGCACTGATGGTCGTGGCAAGTTGATCAGCAGTTAGCCAAGTCTGACTGCCGTTTGGATCAATGTTGACACCGCCATAAGCAGACATTTCTTCTGTTCCATTTCCGCGATCATAGAAAAAGATGTATCCGCCATTCTCATTTTCGGTGACATCTACCTCGGTCTGTTTTCCATAAAGCCATACAGAAATCTTTTCTTGAATACCGCCAATATCTGCAGCGTATACGGTTCCAGAGCCGCCAATAATAACTGCACATGCAATTGCTGCGGCAACTGTTATATTTTTTTTGTGTTTTTTATGAATCTGTGTCATTTCTGCTTCCTCCAAATGAAATTGTTGGGAGGACGGAAGTGCAGAAAACGCCTGTTTGTATCGTTCTTTATTTGTCATCATCCCATTCCTCCTTCAATATTTTTTTGAGCAGCGCACGCCCGCGCGACAATCTAATTTTTACATTACTTTCGCTCAGCTTTAGGATATCTGCGATTTCACGAACCGCATAATCTTCATAATAATATAAATGAATGACAATGCGGTATTTTTCTGGAAGATGCATTACCGTTTCAAATAAATTCTCTGATTCTGGTGTCTCAAAAGTAAGTGTTTCCATATAATCTTCAATCGAAACTTTGTTGCGTCTCCAGAAAGTGCGGGTGACATTTTTCGCCTTATTGACGGCTACCCGTATCAACCATGCGCGTATATGCTGCTCACTTTCAAACTCTTTTCTGATAATATAATACTGGACAAATGTTTCCTGAACAATATCTTCTGCGTCCTGTGCATTTTTACAGATATTAAATGCCACAACAAAGAGATTGCTCTGGTATAACGCTGCCAGTTCTTGTACTGTCTGTCTCATGAGCGCTCCTTCGTGCAAATTTTACTTGTCTTTGAAAAGCCTTTCACTAATGATACAATACAAAAAAGGAATTGGTTACAATTTTTTGAAATAAAGTGTTTTTTGTTTGCTATCAAAATTATAAAAAACAGAGAAAGAAAATGGAATCAATCATTATTTTTCTGTTCTATTGTAAGCTTTTAAGAGGACAAACGCACAGTTCTTTAATCATATTTGAGTATAATAAAATATTTTGTATTGGTATGGATACAAAAAAATAAAATAATGTGTGTATACACACAAAAATTAATTGACAGAAAAGAAAATATATCTTATAATGATGCTAAGAGATACAAATACAGAATGTTTGTATTTTATAGGCACAAAACTCCAGTTTATAACTTTTTAAAATTTACTCAATTTGCTGTTTAAAATGTAATAAATATAAACTTTATCGTCTGCAAAATACAGGAAAATTGAATATTGATTCAATGCGAAACCATAAAATATAATTTTTACAAAAACTTGTAAACTGCTGAAAAGATAAACACAGAAAGGAGTAAAACATGGTCAGAATTTCAACAGAAGATACAAAAAAAATGACTGGTCTGGACGCTTCAGGAATCCGAAAAATCCGAAAAATTTACCAAGATGAGGGAAAGATCGGGCGCTATGAACTTTTCACGAAAGAACAGGTCGAGGAAATCAAGATGATTGTTGCGTATCAGCGGCAGAATCCACATTCTTCGTACAAGATGGCTTATGAGGCTGTAAAATTGAAAAATGCTCTGGATAGGCTCAAGATAGAAGCTGTTGATGATTTTACGAGTGAGGCAATTTTAGCTATGGGGGAAGAAAAACTTGAAGATTTCTTTAAATATTTCAATTCGCTTAAGGATCTCTTAAGAGAATTTGATGATGAAAGCGTTGAACTTTTGAAAAATTTAGAATCTGCAATTCTTGCTCGTATTATTTTAAAAACACAAAAAAGTAAAAAACGGTTGCATTAACAAACACAAATGTGTAATAGCATGTTTTTAGAATGGATATTTTTTTAAATATAAAAAGAATATCCACTTTAAAATCTTACACAGTTATTAAAGCCAAAAAAGAGGATTAGCCCAAAAGAGCCAATCCCCTTAAAATGCCTGTTTTCCTTGATTTTATGGTATCTTTAATTAACCAAAATATCTCTTTAACAAGCCTTCAAACGCTTTGCCATGTCTAGCCTCGTCACGAGCCATCTCATGAACAGTGTCATGGATTGCGTCAAGATTAGCAGCCTTTGCGCGCTTTGCAAGGTCAAATTTGCCAGCGGTTGCGCCGTTTTCTGCCTCGACACGCATCTCAAGATTTTTCTTGGTAGAGTCTGTCACAACTTCGCCTAACAGTTCTGCAAATTTTGCAGCATGTTCTGCTTCTTCCCATGCAGCTTTCTCCCAGTAAAGACCAATCTCAGGATAGCCTTCTCTGTGCGCAACTCTTGCCATTGCAAGATACATACCAACCTCTGTACACTCGCCGTTAAAGTTTGCTCTTAAGTCAGCCATGATATCCTCACTGCAACCCTGCGCTACACCGACAACATGCTCTGCAGCCCAAGTTTTCTCGCCAGCCTGTGCTGAGAATTTCTCAGCAGGTGCATTACAGTGTGGGCATCTTTCTGGTGCGCTGTCTCCCTCATAAACATAACCACATACATTACATACAAATTTCATTTGAAAGTCCTCCTTAATATTATTTAAGCATACCCGTGAGTATTTGGCGGGTACTGCTAAGTACAATGAACTATTTCGCCTGTCTATTCAGGCAATTTTTGCAAATACCACAGAAGTATAGTCGATGTTCCTGCACCAATCCATCAAAGCCTTTGGAAGCTTGTGCATCAATTTCTGAAAAAATATCGTTTTCCAGTGGTAGATCTATGACAACATTACAACAGTTGCACACAAAATGATAATGTGGGCTGGTATTGTAGTCAAAGCGGTCAATTCCCAGCTTTCCAAAACTATGTTTTGCAATCATACCAGCTTCTGCGAGCTGATTTAGATTGCGATATACTGTGCCAAGACTGATATTTGGAAACTCCTCCTTTACACTCGAATAAACGGATTCTGCAGTTGGGTGGTCCTTGCGAGACTGCAGGTAGGAGAGGATAGCTGCTCTCTGACGGCTGTATTTCATCGTCATATAAATCCCCCATTCTTATCGAAGTTTACAAATTTGAACGTAAGTACAAATTTGTTCTGCAAAAAATTTATTTTTCACAGTAAAATCTCCAATCCTGCTAAAATCATTTCTGAATAAATCAGTAATGATTACTGTTATTATATTTGATTTTCTAAGACTTGTCAATAAAAAATTTTAAATCAGAAATGAAAAAAGAATAAAGAAATATAAATATATTCTAGGATTAAAAAAGAATAAAGAAATGTTAAAAACACTATATTTTCAGATAGGATATGATATACTACAGTAAAAAAGAAGAATGACAACCTACTTACTGTCACAGTTTTCTATAAAGCGATTGAAAGAGAGATAGACAGAGATGAGAAAAGGACCAAGAATTAAATTGAAAACAAAAATGATGATACTTTTTCTGGCAATTATTTTGGTTCCACTTACTTGTGGAATAGTGGTATTTTTTGGATATGGATATTATGAAAATATTGATGTGATACATGAGCTGAATAAAAATGAGATTATGATTGGTGCTATGATTAACCGCCGTCTTATGAAATATCTAGTGATTGCCATGGTTGTGATTTTGATTATTACAAGTGCGATTATCACAGCATGGCTGAATCGAGATATTTACAGACCACTCAAAGAGTTAAGCGTGGCAATGCAGCATATCTCAGTAGGCGATTTTGACTATCATATGAATGGTGGGCGTGAGGATGAGATTGGCATATTGTACGATAATTATGAACAGATGCGTCTTCAATTGAAAGAGAGTGAGGAGGAGAAAGAGCAGAATGAGAAGAAATCGAAAGAACTTGTAAGTAATATTTCTCATGACCTCAAGACGCCAATCACATCTATTAAAGGCTATGTTGAGGGGATTATGGATGGTGTGGCAGACACACCTGAAAAGATAGATAAGTACATTAAAACCATCTATAACAAGGCAAATGATATGGATAAACTTATTAATGAGTTGACAACTTACTCGGGAATTGATTCCAATAAGATTCCTTATCATTTTCATATATTAAATGTTTCAGACTATTTTTCAGACTGTGTTGAGGAGGTGGGACTTGACTTAGAATCCAAAAATATTCATTTAAATTTTACCAATCTGGTGTCTCCAGATACTTGTGTTGTGGCGGATCCAGAGCAACTTAAAAAGGTTATTAACAATATTATCAGTAACAGTGTTAAGTATATGGGACATGATAATGGTGTGATTGACATTCGGATTTTGGATGAGAGTGAGTCTGTGAAAATTGAGATTGAGGATGATGGAAAAGGAATTGCATCTAAGGATATTGGCAATATTTTTGAGCGATTTTACAGAACAGATTCCTCACGAAATTCTTTGCAGGGCGGCAGTGGAATTGGACTTAGCATTGTGAAAAAAATTATTGAAGATCATGGAGGCTATGTTTGGGCAACTAGCAAGGAAGGGGAGGGAACCTGTATGCATTTTGTGTTGCGCAAGTACATGGAGTCGACGGATGAAGTTGTTATTTAAAGGATATCAGTAGAAAACAAACTTGCACCGCAGCAGGAATGCCAATGGCATTTTTAAATAGTACTATAAAATTAAGAAAGGATAGAACATATGAGCAGAATTTTGATTGTAGAGGATGAGGAGGCAATTGCAGAGCTGGAGAAAGATTACTTGGAGTTAAATGACTTTGAAGTGAAAATCGAAAACAGCGGTGATACTGGACTTGCCACAGCGTTGGCGGAGGATTTTGATTTAATTATATTGGATCTGATGCTTCCGGGGATTGACGGATTTGAGATTTGTAAGCGTATTCGAGAGGACAAAAATGTTCCAATTTTAATGGTATCTGCAAAGAAAGATGATATTGACAAGATTCGAGGACTTGGATTAGGCGCAGATGATTATTTGACAAAACCATTTAGTCCCAGCGAGCTTGTGGCACGCGTGAAGGCACATATGGCGCGATATAATCGTCTGGTGGGGAGTCATACGAAGGAAAATGACATTGTGGAGATTCGTGGTATTCGTATTGATAAGACAGCCCGTCGTGTGTTTGTGGATGGTGAGGAGCGAAATTTTACCACAAAGGAGTTTGACCTTTTAACGTTTCTTGCAGAAAATCCAAACCATGTTTTTACAAAAGAGGAAATTTTTCGAGAAATATGGGATATGGATTCGATTGGTGACATTGCGACAGTCACAGTGCATATCAAGAAAATACGAGAAAAGATTGAGACAGATACTTCAAAACCACAATATATTGAAACGATTTGGGGTGTTGGATATCGGTTTAAGCTCTAACTTTTTTCTCTGAATAGGAATGAAAAAAATGGACAAGATGATAGTGTATGAGGACCCTGTTCTGCTAGTCGTGCATAAGCCTGCTGGGATTGCAACAGAGACTGCAAAGATTGGTCAGGCAGACCTTGTTTCCGAATTAAAAAATTACCGAAAGAAAAAGGGTGAAAACACCTATATTGGTGTGGTACACAGGCTTGACCAGCCAGTTGAGGGGCTTCTTGTCTTTGCAAAGGATGCGCGCACAGCCAAAAGACTTAGCGATGAATTACAGGATGGAAGTCTCAGCAAAAAATATGTGGCTTTGACTGCGGGAGTACCACAATCGCAAGAGGGTGTGCGAATAGATTTTTTGGTTAAGGATGGACGAACCAATCTTTCAAAGGTAGTTATGGCAGATACTCCAGGAGCAAAAGAGGCATCGCTTCAGTGGAAACTTTTGGCGCACAATGATAAGATATCCCTTTTGGAGATTGAACTGTTTACTGGAAGACATCATCAAATCCGAGTGCAGATGGCACATGCAGGATTCCCGCTACTAGGTGATTTGAAGTATGGCACTGCGCTGGCAAAGGAATTGTCAAATGCATTTGCTATTCATAAGACAGCACTTTTGGCATATCAGTTGTGCCTGATCCATCCAATAGAACAGAAAAAAATGGAATTTTTGTTGGACATTGATAAATTTAAAACAGTACTGTTTACGCCGCAACGTTTTTGACATAATTATGTGTATAATAGGCATAAATAGCAAGTTATTTTTCATATAAATTGATAAATAACATCAATTTAGCAAATGAATTTTACTGCTTTTACAGACGAATCGCAATAAATTTAGAAATATTCTGAAAAAAAGAACGTAAATTAGCTGTTGACACATTTTTGCGAAAAAAGTATAATAATAGCATAGACAAAGGCCTTGTATTTTGCAAGAACTCAGAAAAGGGGAGTAACACAGTAATACAAAGGAGGCCAGAGTATGGATGGAATGCAGAACTGGACGAATTATTTGGAGGTTATGCGCAACCGTTTGTTGCTTGTCAATGATGCTGATAGTTTGATTTCAGTATTGATGGATGTAAAAAATATTCCAATTGCATTATCAACAATAGAAGACGTGACAGACGGAACTGGATTAAACATGTCATTTTCTGTAATCTGCTCTGAAGTGAAAGTAGCTGGCAGGGTAATGTGTCTGACAAGTGATGATATGTTCACGACGGTTCAGCTTAACCTAAACACAGTAAAGAAAGTAAATGCAAAGATATCAGTGGATGGCAAGGGCGTTGTGATGAAGCTCACAATCAGAAATGGAGCGGAATTTCTACTGATGTTCCACACGGATTTTGTGGAGGAAGAGGAATAATGTTCCTGTCAAATGATGAAAGAGAAGGACATTGTAACAATGGGCTAATGAGGGAGAGCCTATTGTTACAGTGTCCTTTTTGTACACACTCTATTATTTCTTTTTCTGCAAAATTGCGGAAAACAATTCACATTTTGAGAATTGTATGGTAGACTGTAAATTGGATATGAAATTATGGAAGTAGAGAAGGTGGAATGAATGACAAAACAAAATCGTGTTTGCAAAATCTGGAAGCTGTTGCTTGTCATGGTTTTAGGGGCATTTATCACAGCTTTTTCGTTTGGAGTGCATACGGCGCAGGCGGCGGAAACAGCAGTGGAAAACACAGTGGAAGGTCAAGCAGATGGCGCTGAGGATAACGGCGGCGGAGCGATGATTCTTTTGATGGGCGGAATGCTAATTATTATCTTGGCAGTTGTACTCTCCGTTGTTGGAACATTTGTATCGTCAGCAGCGATTGTGGACGAGCTGTAGAGTGGACAGTGTGCTGTCATAAATGAATTGAAAAAAGTATGACATGGAAAAGGATTAGTACAAAGTAGACACTTTTCAGAGAGGGAATCATTTGGTGTGAGATTGCTAAGGAAAAGCTTTGGAACCTGCCTTGGAGTCCTGTGTGAGTAAAATTTATTGCTGGTGTGCGAATTGGTTATCTGTTAACAGAACTAACGCACATACCACAAAATAAATTTAGGAAATACAGCGTAACACCGGCGTTAACGGTAAGATGAGTAAAATCAGGGTGGTAACGCCGTATGAAGGCCCCTAGGGGAAACATAGGTGTTGCCACCCTATTTTGTCCATCTGGAGAGAAACTACGCGCTATTTTTCACAAGTCAGGTATGTGCATTCCGTGAGAGTGTGATTTCTGTATAGTAAAACTTTCCATAGTGTCTCAAACTGTTACTATGAGTGACTTTCATACTGTGAATAGTAACGATTATACAGCTAAAGTTTCGCGCGTTTGGCGCGATAAGGAATTGTAGGAAAATAAGTGATGCAGATTGCGCAGGATATTTCTTTGAGGATGTATGTCAAAAAACGTAGGCGTAGCGGGCTACGGCGAGGCTTTTTGGCATGCATAATCGGAGAAATAGCCAAGTCAAGATGCGTCAGTTATTTTTCTACAGTTCCTAAGTAGGGCAAATAACGTTCCCTGCTTAATTGTATGGCAGTAAAGAAAATTATTTTACTGCTAAATAAAAATATAAGAAAGGATGAGAAAAGATGGCAAATGACAAGAAACTTGTGGAAGCGATTACTTCTATGGAGGAGGATTTCGCACAGTGGTACACAGACGTGGTAAAGAAGGCGGAGCTGTGTGATTATTCGAGTGTGAAGGGTTGTATGATTATTAAACCTGCAGGCTATGCGATTTGGGAACAGATTCAACAACAGTTGGACGCTGCATTTAAGAGGACAGGTGTAGAGAATGTGTACATGCCAATGTTTATACCGGAGAGCCTTCTGGAAAAGGAAAAAGATCATGTTGAGGGATTTGCGCCAGAAGTTGCGTGGGTGACACATGGGGGGCTTGAGCCATTACAGGAAAGACTTTGTGTGCGGCCGACATCGGAAACGTTGTTCTGCGATTTTTATAAAAATGAGGTACAATCTTATCGGGATTTGCCAAAAGTATATAATCAGTGGTGCTCTGTGGTGCGTTGGGAGAAAACGACGCGTCCTTTTTTGAGAAGCCGTGAATTTCTATGGCAAGAGGGACACACTGCACATGCAACAGCGGAGGAGGCAGAGGAGCGGACAATTCAAATGTTGAATGTGTATGCGGACTTTGTGCGGGATGTGCTTGCGATTCCGGTCGTGAAAGGACAAAAGACAGATAAGGAAAAGTTTGCTGGAGCGGAGGCAACTTATACAATTGAGGCGTTAATGCACGATGGAAAGGCACTACAATCTGGTACAAGTCATAATTTTGGGGACGGTTTTGCAAAGGCATTTGGAATCCAATTTACGGATAAGGATAACACATTAAAATATTGTCATCAGACTTCATGGGGATTGTCAACACGTATAATTGGTGCAGTTATTATGGTGCACGGTGATGATTCTGGCTTGAAACTGCCACCAAAAGTAGCGCCGACACAAATTATGATTATTCCAATTCAACAGAAAAAAGAAGGTGTGCTTGACAAAGCGTATGAACTTAGAGAACGTCTTTTGGAAAAAGGTTTTCGCGTAAAAGTAGATGATTCAGACAAGAGTCCAGGTTGGAAATTTAGTGAGTGCGAGATGCGCGGCGTGCCGTTTCGGATTGAGATTGGGCCAAAAGATATCGAGAACAATAAATGTGTCTTTGTGCGCCGCGATACAAGGGAGAAAATTGAGATTTGTCTTGATGCGGTTGAGACAAAGGCGGCAGAATTTCTTGATACAATTCAGAAAGATATGTATGAGGCAGCAAAGAAGCATCTGGAAACACACATTTACAATGCAGTTACATGGGAAGAATTTTGCGATACCATCAACAATAAACCAGGATTTGTCAAGGCAATGTGGTGTGGAGAGCGCACTTGTGAGGATAAAATTAAGGATGAGCTGGCGGCGACAAGCCGTTGTATGCCATTTGAGCAGGAACAGTTAAGTGCAACTTGTGTGTGTTGCAAAAAGCCTGCAAACAAGATGGTCTACTGGGGTAGAGCATATTAATAGATTTGTAACAAAAAGCCAAAATAAAAGTTCCGCCCAGAACTTTGTATTTGTTGCAAATTATAGCTTGATTCCTCTTGATTCCTATAATAGGAAGCCAAAGACTGAACTGTTAGAAAGCGCTTTCATTTTCTGGAAAAATAAGGTATGATGTTAATGTATCATAATTAGGAACTGTTATAAGAACAATGTACGATATTTCTATAATACTATTGCTACAAGTAATTTATAACAGTTCCGAAAAGGCGGAAAGAATATGGAGGGAAATACAATGAACATTTTAGTAATTAACTGTGGTAGTTCTTCGCTGAAATACCAACTGATTGACAGCGATACTGAGGCTGTTCTTGCGAAAGGACTTTGCGAGCGTATTGGGATTGATGGAAGTGTCCTTACACACGCGCCTGCGGGGAAAGATAAGGTAAAGATTGAGACGTCAATGCCGAATCATACTGTGGCAGTCAAACTTGTGATTGACGCACTCACCGACACAAACCATGGTGTAGTGCAGTCGCTTGACGAGATTAACGCAGTTGGGCATCGCGTAGTTCACGGCGGTGAAAAATTTGCGTCTTCTGTTATTATCGATGATGAAGTTTTAGCAGCAATCAAGGAATGTAATGACCTTGCACCACTTCACAATCCAGCAAATTTGATTGGAATTAATTCATGCAAAGAAATTATGCCCAATGTGCCAATGGTGGCAGTGTTTGACACCGCATTTCATCAGACTATGCCCGAAAAGGCTTATTTGTATGGACTTCCGTATGCTTATTATGAAAAGTATAAGGTGCGTCGTTATGGTTTTCACGGAACCAGCCATGACTATGTATCTGCAAGGACAGCCGAGATTCTTGGAAAGACTAGAGAGGAACTAAAGATTATTGTTTGTCATTTAGGAAATGGTGGTTCTGTGTCTGCGGTTGACCATGGAAAGTGTGTTGATACTTCTATGGGACTTACACCGCTTGAGGGTATTATTATGGGGACACGTTCTGGCAGTATTGATCCGGCTATCTGCGATTTTATCTGTCAGAAAGAAAATATAACACCAGCAGAGATGAACACAATTTTAAATAAGAAATCAGGTGTGCTTGGCATCTCAAATGTTTCTTCAGATTTTCGAGATATCGAGGCGGCAGCAGCGAACAATAATAAACTTGCAAAAGCAGCCTTGGAGGCATTTTATTACAGTGTGGCAAAGTATATTGGTGCATATACAGCAGCAATGAATGGCGTGGATGCAATTGCATTTACAGCGGGGGTAGGAGAGAACAACATTTCAGGACGCGCCGAGATTGCAAAGTATCTGGGATATCTTGGAACAGAGATAGATGCTGAGAAAAACAATGTTAGAGGGGAAGATAGAGTGATCTCCACAGAAGCGAGCAAAGTTGCCCTTCTATGTGTTCCAACGAACGAGGAACTTGCGATAGCAAGACAGACAACGGCGCTTATATCTGTTGCTTCTTAATTGTTTCTATTACTGTTTATGTCCTGTATAATCTTAGTGCAATTTTGTATATCAAAACTATAAAAAATAATAAATTTTGTACACAAAGTGCGAAAGGGTGCGCATTTTGGTGCACGATTCTCATTACATTTATGACGAATGAACTGTAACTGGTTTCTAAAATATTTTAATTTTGAGTAAATAATAAGCTTGCAATATTGCAGGCTTATTGTTATAATTACAATAGTAGTGATTTAGATACCTAGATTTAATTGTGCAACATGTATGGAACAAAAAAATATTTTGTATATATTGTATAAATGTTTTGGGGTCTGAGAAGTAAAGTGTTATTTGACGTTGCTGTAATGGAATAGAACGGAGGATATTTATGGGATTAGATGCAAAAAGTGCAATCGAGAATGGCAAAACTGCACTTGGTATTGAGTTTGGTTCGACCAGAATCAAGGCAGTTTTAATTGATGAGAATCATGAAGTGCTGGCCATTGGAAATCATGATTGGGAAAATCAATTGGTGAATAATATCTGGACTTACAGTTTGGATTCTATCTGGAAAGGGCTTCAAAATTGTTATCAGGATTTGGCAAAGTCTGTGCAGGAAAAATATGGAACACAGATAAAGACTCTTGGTTCTCTGGGTTTTAGTGCCATGATGCATGGATATATGGCATTTGATAAAGAGGGAGAGCTTTTGGTGCCGTTTCGAACATGGAGAAACACAATTACGCAGGAGGCAAGTGACAAGCTCACAACACTTTTTGACTATCATATTCCACAGAGATGGAGCATTGCACATCTGTATCAAGCAATTCTTAACGGCGAGGAGCATGTTGGGAAAGTTGATTTCTTCACAACACTTGCGGGCTATATTCACTGGCAATTAAGCGGCGAGAAAGTACTTGGTGTCGGTGAGGCATCTGGTATGTTTCCGATTGATATTGACACAAAAAATTTTAATAAGCGTATGATTGGACAGTTTGATACACTCGTTGCAGAGAAAAATTTCCCATGGAAACTTGCAGATATTATGCCAAAGGTATTGGTTTCTGGGGATAAGGCAGGTACTTTGACAGAGGCGGGCGCAAAGCTTCTTGATGTGACGGGTACATTACAGGCAGGGATTCCAATATGTCCTCCAGAGGGGGATGCTGGCACTGGCATGGTGGCGACAAATAGCGTTGCGCAGCGTACAGGCAATATTTCAGCGGGTACTTCTGTGTTTGCAATGGCTGTTCTTGAAAAGGATTTGTCAAAGTCTTATGATGAGCTTGATCTAGTGACAACGCCAGATGGAAGTCTGGTGGCGATGGTTCATTGTAACAATTGCACTTCAGACCTGAACGCTTGGGTGAATATTTTTAAAGAATTTCAGGAGTCAATGGGGCAGAAAGTAGACATGAATGAGCTTTATGGAACTCTTTACAGAAAGGCGCTGGAAGGGGATGCTGACTGTGGTGGACTTCTTGCGTATGGTTATTTTTCAGGAGAACATGTGACAGGTTTTGAGGAAGGTAGACCACTTTTTGTGCGGACACCAAATGCGAAGTTCACATTGGCAAATTTTATGCGCGTCAATCTGTTTACAGCACTTGGCGCAATTAAGATTGGTATGGATATTTTATTTAAACAGGAAAATGTAACGCTCGATGAGCTTCTAGGACATGGCGGACTGTTTAAGACAGAAGGTGTCGGACAGAAAGTTGTGGCGGCAGCAGTCAATGTTCCAGTGTCCGTCATGAAGACAGCAGGTGAAGGGGGTGCGTGGGGCATTGCTGTGCTTGCAAACTACATGATGAAGAAAGGTGCCGACGAGTCTCTTGGCGACTATTTGAACAATAAAGTATTTGCGGGTGAGGAGTCTGTGCGCATGGAGCCAGATGCTGCTGATGTGGCAGGTTTTGAAATATTTATTGAGCGCTATAAGAAGGGGCTTTCAATCGAACGTGCAGCAGTGGATAATCTGTAAAAATATTATGGTGAAATCTGGAGGACTGAGATGTTAGAGGAATTAAAGAAAAAAGTGTACGCGGCAAATATGGATTTGCCCAAGTATGGTCTTGTTACCTTTACATGGGGTAATGTAAGTGCGATTGATAGAGAGAGCGGGTTGTTTGTTATCAAGCCAAGCGGTGTCGACTATGATTTGCTGACGCCTGAGGATATGGTTGTTATGGATTTGGAGGGCAATAAAATAGAGGGAAAGTACAATCCTTCTTCTGACACACCGACACATCTGGAGCTTTACAAGGCATTTCCTGAAATCGGTGGTATTGTTCACACGCACAGTACATATGCCACAAGTTGGGCGCAGTCTGGCAGAAGCATTCCCTGTTATGGAACGACACACGCAGACTATATGTATGGAGAAATCCCATGCGCGCGCGTGTTGACACAAGAAGAAATTGATGAAGGTTATGAGAAGAATACAGGAACGCTTATTATAGAAACATTTAAAGATAGAGAAGTCATGGCAGTTCCGGCAGTACTCTGCAAAAACCATGGTCCGTTTGCTTGGGGTAAAGATGCAAAAGAGGCAGTACACAACGCAGTTGTTTTGGAGGAAGTGGCAAAGATGGCTTTGTTTACAGAACAGTTGAATAAAGAGGTAGAACCTGCGCCACAACGGATTCAGGACAAACATTATTATAGAAAACATGGTGCAAATGCGTATTATGGAAATAAGGTTGAGTAGATAGCATCTGACAGGATTGCAAGCATGTGAATTTTATGGTAATTAAAAAAAGGTACAAAAGTATATTGATTGGAGGAAAAAACAATGACAAATTTGGAGCTTCAAAAAATGGCAAATGAAGTTCGTAAGGGGATTGTGACAGGGGTTCATGCTGCAAAAGCAGGGCATCCGGGTGGTTCGCTTTCCGCGGCAGATATCTATACGTTTCTTTATTTTGAGGAGATGAACATTGACCCAAAGGACCCGAAAAAAGCAGACAGAGACCGTTTTGTTCTCTCAAAAGGACACACGGCGCCAGGACTTTATTCCGCCCTTGCAAATCGTGGATATTTTCCAGTGGAAGATTTGGTGACATTGAGAAAGCTTGGTTCTTATCTGCAAGGACATCCTTGTATGCAGCATATACCAGGTGTTGACATGTCATCAGGATCGCTTGGACAAGGAATTTCGGTAGCGTGTGGTATGGCACTGGGCGCAAAGATGTCCAATGCAGATTACCGTGTATATACACTTCTCGGTGATGGTGAGATTGAAGAAGGACAAGTTTGGGAGGCTTCTATGTTTGCAGGACATAGAAAACTTGATAATCTTTGCGTGATTGTGGACAACAATGGTTTGCAGATTGATGGCAAAATTGAGGATGTTTGTTCTCCTTATCCAATCGACAAAAAGTTTGAGGCATTTAATTTTCATGTAATCAATTTGGATGATGCACATGATTTTGATAAAATTCGCGCTGCATTCAAAGAGGCAAGAGAGACAAAGGGTATGCCAACAGCAATTATTGCACATTCATTAAAGGGCAAAGGTGTATCATTTATGGAAGGAAATGTGGGTTGGCATGGCAAAGCGCCAAATGATGAGGAGTATGCAGCCGCTATGGCAGATTTAGAGAAGATCGCACAACAGTTGGCATAGGCGCGGAAGGGAGAAAAAAATGGCAGATGTAAAAACGAACAAAGTCGTTTCAAAAATAGCAACAAGAGAGAGCTATGGAAATGCTCTTGTTGAGATTGGAAAAGAGAATCCAAATTTAGTTGTTCTGGATGCTGACCTTGCGGAGGCAACCAAGACGGGAGTATTTAAGAAAGCGTTTCCAGAAAGACATATTGATTGTGGAATCGCAGAGTGCAATATGGCAGGTGTGGCTGCTGGATTATCACTTGCAGGCAAGATTCCATTTATGAGTTCCTTTGCAATGTTTGCTGCAGGGCGCGCCTTTGAGCAAGTGAGAAATTCGATTGGATATCCGCACTTAAATGTAAAGATTGGGGCGACACATGCTGGTATTACAGTTGGAGAGGACGGTGCGTCTCATCAGTGTAACGAAGATATTGCTTTAATGCGCACGATTCCTGGAATGGTTGTGATGTGTCCGGCAGATGATATTGAGGCAAAGGCGGCAGTGCGCGCAGCAGTAGCATACGAGGGACCTGTTTATATTCGCTTTGGTCGTGCGGCTGTTCCCGTTATCAATGATAGACCAGATTATAAGTTTGAGATTGGCAAAGGTACAGTTGTGAAAGAGGGCACAGATGTGACAATAGTAGCGACTGGAATCTGTGTGGATTCTGCACTTGGCGCGGCTGAAATGCTTGAGAAAGATGGTATTCATGCAGAAGTAATCAATATTTGTACGATTAAGCCACTCGACGAGGAGATTATTGTCAATTCTGCAAAGAAGACCGGAAAAGTGGTTACTGCGGAAGAACATTCTGTGATTGGTGGATTGGGCAGTGCAGTCTGTGATGCGCTTTGCAAATCGTATCCTGTGCCTGTCTGCAAGATTGGTATGCAAGACGTATTTGGCGAGTCGGGCTCTGCCGCAGCGCTTGTTGAGAAATACAAACTTGATGCAAAAGGCGTATATGAGCAAGTGAAAACATTCTTGGCATAAAATATATAAAATAATTTTGGGCGCTATTTTTGGATAGTGCCCTTTTTGACTTTTTGTAGATAAAATAAGAATATATTGATTCCTTTTTTTAATTTGTGATATGATAAGAATATTATAATGTTGATAACAAGGAAAGGAATGGTGACATGGAACAGAAAAAAAAAGAATCCGCCAGAGTTTACAAACAGCAACAGATTGCGCCGGGAATCTACGATATGTGGATCAATACCACGTTAGCGAGTCAGGCAAAACCAGGGCAGTTTATCAGTGTATATACGCAGGACAAGTCAGCACTTTTGCCGCGGCCAATCAGCATCTGCGAGACCGATATCACAAACAGTCGTCTGCGCATTGTATATCGTGTGGCAGGAAAGGGAACAGCGGAATTTTCAAGGTACAAAACAGGCCACCGAGTGGATATTCTCGGAACGCTCGGAAATGGTTTTCCGCTGGAAAAAGCAGAGGGAAAACGCCTTTTTCTGATGGGCGGCGGAATCGGAATTCCACCCATGCTCGCGGTCGCAAAGGCAGTTAAAAATACGACATCTGTTGATGTGATTGTCGGTTATCGGGACAAAGAACTGTTTTTGGCAGAGGATTTGCAAAAATATGCGGCAGTTCATGTGGCGACAGAAGATGGTAGCGTTGGAACAAAGGGAAACGTTATGAATGTGATTGAGGAAGAAAAGCTTGTGGCAGATATCATTTTTGCTTGTGGTCCTATGCCAATGCTGCGGGCAATAAAACAGTATGCAGCCAAAAAAGGTATTGAGGCATACCTTTCTTTGGAGGAACGAATGGCATGTGGTGTCGGCGCATGTCTTGGCTGCGTTGTGAAAACAAAAGAAGTTGATCACCATTCTCATGTGAACAATGCGCGGATTTGTACAGATGGTCCTGTTTATAATGCGGAGGATGTTGAGATTTAAGTTTACTAAGTCTTACACCAAAAAACGCCAAGGACAAGCGTTTTATGACACGAATAAATAGAGTTTTATAATATTGGAGGAGTAGAATTGAATACAAAAATTACAATAGCAGGTGTTCCATTTAAAAATCCAGTGATGACAGCATCAGGAACATTTGGTTCAGGTATGGAATACGCAGAATTTGTTGATTTAAATTGTCTGGGTGCAGTTGTGACAAAGGGCGTTGCAAATGTGCCGTGGGAGGGAAATCCGACGCCGCGTGTGCAGGAGACTTATGGTGGAATGCTCAATGCAATTGGACTGCAAAATCCAGGAATTGATGTGTTTATTGAGCGAGATATCCCATTTTTAAAACAGTATGATACAAGGATGATTGTGAATGTTTGTGGACGGTCTGTGTCAGATTATGTGGAAGTTGTGGAAAAGCTGGCAGATCAGCCGGTTGATATGCTTGAGATTAACGTTTCTTGTCCCAATGTAAAACATGGTGGGATTGCCTTTGGGCAAGACCCAAAATGTCTTTTTGATATCACAAAAGAAATAAAAGCAAAAGCAAAACAGCCAATTATTATGAAACTGTCGCCCAATGTAACAGATATTACAGAGATGGCGAAAGCGGCAGAGGCGGCTGGAAGTGATGCGCTCTCTCTGATTAACACCATTACTGGAATGAAGATTGATATTCATAAAAGAACCTTTGCACTCGCAAATAAGACTGGCGGGCTGTCTGGACCTGCAATTAAGCCTGTTGCAGTACGTATGGTTTATCAGGTGGCAAATGCTGTAAAGATCCCTATTATAGGAATGGGGGGGATTGCATGTGCAGAGGATGCAATTGAATTTTTGCTGGCAGGTGCGACGGGTGTTGCTATCGGTGCCATGAATTTTGTTAATCCCTACACGACAATCGAGGTGATAAAAGGTATTGAGGAGTATATGCGTCAATATGATATTAAAGATTTGACACAGATAATCGGAACTGTAAAATAAAAAAAGTCATAACAAGTCCTCCCACAGCATACATTTTACTAGAGCGTGTACGCTGTTGGGAGGTTTTTATATGGAATTAATGAAGAAAAATATCCATACAGAACGGATAAAATCAAAAGCGTTATTGCAAGTACCATTGGAGACGGATATTAATGTGTCTGATGCAAAACCAGATGTCGCGAAAGTGATTTATGACTGTGGAAAGATTAAGGTTGATGAGATTAAGACCGGAATGAATAAAATCTGGGTAAAAGGGCGTCTGTGTTATCAACTTTTGTATCAGACAGAGAGCGAGGACAAATCACTTGCTGGAATGGAAGGAGATATTCCTTTTATGGAGGAAATCTATCTCGACAAACTGGAAGGGCAAGACAGGGTGATTTGCAAGACGAGTTTGGATGATATGCGAGTACATATTATCAACTCAAGAAAACTTAGCATTCAGGCTGTAATATCACTTGAGCCTAGAGTGGAGGAAAGCATTGCAGAAGAATTGTGTGTCGAGCTTGATAATTCAGGAGACTCCGAGCTTGAGAAACTAGAATATCGTAAAAAGAGCATGGATTTTCTGGAGACAATTGTAAAAAAGCGAGATTTGCTGCGCGTTCACGAGGAGACTCGCCTGCCGGCTGGAATGCCAGATGTCGGTGCTGCCTTGTGGAAAAATGCGCAGATTAGCAGTATTAGTTTTCGTCCAATGGATGAGAAACTTGGAATTACAGGAGAGATCAGTCTGTTTATTGTATATCGAGAGGATGCTTCTGGCAGAATTAATTGGTATGAGACAATGATTCCATTTAATGGTTCGGTGGAATGTCAGAATAGCAGAGAAGGTATGATTGCTGATGTTACGTATGAGACAGGGCATGAAGAAATTACAGTGAAAGAAGATTCTGACGGGGAGTTTCGCCTGATTGGAATTGAGATGACAATTGAGCTAGAAATTAAACTGTATGAGAAGGAAAACGCCTCTATTGTGGCAGATGTGTACGGGGTGAGTTGTGAGGTGCAGGCAGGGATTGACAGTAAGCAGTTTCGCAGTCTTTGTACAGAACTAAACACAGAGGAAAAGCTGACGCGCAGTATTAAAATTGAGGATGCAGATCCAAAAATTTTGCAGGTGTGTCACAGTGACGCGCGCGTAAAACTAGAAGAAACAGTTTTTCAAGAAGGAATGTTACGGCTTTCTGGAGAGATTGAATTGCAAGTGCTGTATGCATCGAATGAGAGTGGCACAGGTCTTTATCCGGTGCGGAGTACTGTGCCATTTGAAATTGCAAAAGAACTTTCAGGCGTAGATGAACGACAGATTGATCAGTATTCTCTATCTGTTCAGATACCACAGCAGACGGTGAGTATCAAGGATAGTTCACAGTTTGAATGGCGGGGGACTATGAGTATTGAATTGCGTCTTTACAGTGCAAAGAGCGAGGATATTTTGACCGATTTAAGTATTACACCACTTGATGCAGATGTGCTTGAAAAACTGCCGGGATTTGCAATTTATTATGTCAAGCCAGGTGATTCCTTGTGGCAAATTGGCAAAAAGTATTATGTCAGTGTAGGTAGAATTAAGGAGATGAACAATTTGACAGAAGATGAGATTAAGGCAGGGGATAAACTTTTAATTGTAAAATAAAAATGAGAGTAGGGAAAGTAAACCTTCCCTACTCGATTTTATTATTGTGCTCTTGCTACTACTGTTCCGTCTTCTGTTGTGGTAACAGTGTCTTTTGCGGGTTCTTTATCTTCAGTCTTTGGCTCCATCAATTTATCAAATTTCTCAAGAACAGCATCATAGGTTTTCTTTGAAATTTCAGGAAGCTTGCCGCCCCATGTTTTCTCCGCCTTCTCGTATCCCTTTAAGAATGCATCACGCATCTTTTCAAGCTGTTTGGAATCGTTGCCTGCAAGTGCTGTGGCGAAAGATACAATGCGGTCGGAAGTCTGCTTTACACCCCAGTAGCCGTCCTCGGAGATGGCTTCCTGTGCTTTTTTCTGTGTTGCTGCGTCAACAGTATAATTTCCTTTTGCAAGGAACTGCCAAATATTGTTTGCCTCACCAAATGTATTGGTCTGTGTGTTAAGCATACTATGTACTAAGTCAGTTAACTGGTTCTGGCGTTTTTCTTGATCTGCTTTCAGCTGAGCTACGATAGACTTTCTGTCCTCGTCTGATAGTTTTCTCTTGTCATAAACGGCAGCCGGTTTTTCTTTTTCTTCTGTACCTGCAACTGCCTCGTTCTTTGTAGTGTCAACCTTTGAAGAAGTATTGTCTTTTTTTTCTGCCTCAACAGCATACAAATCTGTTGTATTGTTATGTCCAATTCCTGATAAACTCATATGGTATCCCTTCCTTCCTATAAATAAATTTTGCAATCAATGTACAAAATGACTGTATAACAGATATTTGACGAATGCCGCGAAGGTCACATATCTTGCGGATAGTTGCAAAAAAATGACGCCTTCCATGGCTTCCACCAGCTTTTATGCACACGCTGATGCAGAAGAAATATACTATTGGATGACATATTGGCGGCGCATAAATAAGAAAAATTTTTCTTACTCAATTTCAGCGTACATACTGGTTTTATGTTTATATCGGTATTATAGCACAGAAACTTAACCGTGGATAGACATAATTTACTAATTTTTGGAAACGTTTAAAAGTAACAAAGCAAGAAGTGCACGCAGAGTAGCAGTGCTGTGTGTATAAATTACATAAATATCATACTGGAAGGAAGACCGCTGTAGGCTTTGTTCTTTATGAAGGTGATATTCGCTTTTTCGGACAGTGCGCGGAGTGTCTGATTTAATTTCTCTTAATAGAAATAAAATAGTAGAAACTGTCTTAAATATTCCTATTTTTTGTAAAATTTACACAAATTTCTATTGTATATCATGGGATATTGTGGTATAAATATAGCTATAAAGAAAGAGATTCTTACTTTCTTTCTTCAAGAGTATTTGTAGGGGGAATTGCTATGGATTTTGTCAGCGCAAAAGGTGCGATTCGGATGGTAAGCACCTATGTTGAACATGAGATGCCGGAGTATCGAAGAGTTACAGAGAAAGAACTCAATGCAGGGGGAATCGCTCCAGAGGCAAGGGCTGCTTTTAACAGAAAGCCATATTATGGTTCATCAGCAGTTAATTTTAAAAATCGTCCAGTACTTAGATAAGTAGCCGCCTGAATCTGTGGAATGGATTCAGGCGGCGCTTTAAATTTTAAAAAGTTCTGTGGAAAGTCTCGTTGTAATATGTTATAATGACGACAGATATAGGGAATGCAAATACTATTGTGCTTTCCTACGGCAATCATATATACCAAACAACAATGTTCTTATGCGGTTGTGCACATGATTACAGCAACGATAATTACTCAAAAGATATAAGAAAGGAGAACGAGGAGGAATGAGATATTATAAAGGACTGGCAGCTTTGCTAGCACTAACATTGTCATTTCCTACTATGTTGGAAATTCAAACAAAAGCAGCGGAAGAATCAGAGACAGAAACTACATTGGAAGAACTAGAAGAAACGTCGGAGTCAGAAGACACCACAGAGGAAGTCTCGGATGAATTGGAGATGGAAGACATCCTAGAAATAGAAGAATCAATAGAATTGGAATCGGAAGATAGTACAACAGAGACAGAAGAACAGGCAACGGAAGATACTACTGCACAACAGGCAATACCTGGCACTTGGACACACCCTGGCGATGGATGGCATTATCTTGACGGAACAGATATCAGGGCATATATGGACGATGACATTATCCGACTTTGCGGTACAGGAGATTTTCCAGATGTGGATTACTGGAAACTGTATGAGCGACCATGGCATAGCTCGTCAGCACAATACTTAATTATTGACAGTTCCATTACATCTATCGGTGCATATGCTTTTTATAAGTGTCCAAACATAAAACACGTCACCATTGCAACAAGTACTTTTATCAACGATAAAAATGCATTTGAGGGAATTAGTAGCTCGCCAATTTTTAGAATCGTTGACGAGAAGGTGCAGACGCGGATGTATGGAACAATACCATACACTAGTTTGGATAGCATTCAGGCGTTTGCACAATCCAATACAATGGGCACTTGCTATATCTTGGATGACAATAAGAAGGCAACTGCGTTTCAAGAAAGCACGAATCCGACAATTGGTAATGTGTACTCAGCAAAAAATAAGAAAGCACCGTGGAACAAGCTTTCAAAGAACGCCAATGGGCGCAAGGCTACACCAATCTGTAAATTGTCGCCTTTGACACCAGATCCAACGCTGAAGGTATCAGCACAAAGAGTGTATCCGGGCACAGCATGTTATGAGGTATATGCTGCATTTATAGAGGATTATACATTTGCGACAACCTTCAACGTCATTGTGGAGAAGGAGGAGCAGCCTGTAGAAGAAACAGCTAGTGAATTGGATTATATCCTTATGATTCCGAAAGCTTATCGCCGTGCGGGAAGAAGCTTTCGGTTACTGGCAATTGGTGAGGGGGAGGTTTATATTTATGATGATCTTGACTCATATGATGATAGGATGACTTTCCGCACCAGAAAACCAACGACAGCATATGCATTGGTCTATAAGTAAAGAAACGAGGGAAAACGAAAAATGGCAAGTGTAAGTATTGAACAGGTAATTGAAAAGCTCAAACTTATCAATCTGACACCACAGATTGATGTGGCGAATGTAAAGATTCATCAGCCGGATATCAACAGGCCGGCGCTGCAGTTGGCAGGATATTTTGAGCATTTTGAGGAGACTCGACCACAGATTATCGGTTTTGTGGAGTATTCTTATATGAAGAATCTTTCTGATGAGAAGAAAAAGGAAGTTTATCCAAGAGTTATTTCAGAGAAAACGCCTTGTATTATTTTCTGTCGCAATTTGCAGCCAGATGAGATTTTTATGGAAGCAGCAATAGAACATAATGTTCCGATCTTGGTGACAGGGAAACCGACTTCCGCATTTATGGCGGAGATTATACGATGGTTGAATGTTAAACTTGCACCTTGTATTTCTGTGCATGGTGTACTGGTGGATGTATATGGAGAAGGTGTACTGATTACAGGGGAGAGCGGAATTGGAAAGAGTGAGGCAGCGTTGGAATTGATTAAGCGCGGCCATCGTCTGGTTTCAGATGACGTTGTGGAGATTAGAAAAGTAAGTGATGATACATTGATAGGTTCTGCGCCGGATATTACACGTCACTTTATAGAGCTGCGCGGTATTGGTATTATTGATGTAAAGACACTTTATGGTGTACAGAGTGTTATGGATACGACAAATATCAATTTGGTTATTCGCCTAGAAGATTGGGATAAAGAAAAGAAATATGACCGTCTAGGACTTGAGGAGAATTTTACAGAATATTTAGGCAATAAAGTTGTCTGTCATAATATACCTATTCGACCTGGTAGAAATCTTGCAATTATCTGTGAATCCGCAGCAGTGAATTATCGTCAGAAAAAGATGGGGTATAATGCTGCGCAGGAGTTGTATCAGCGTGTACAAAATTCTCTGGCAAAGCCGCGTGATGACGAGGAAGAATAAAATTTATAAAAATACAAGGAGAGTACTATGAGTAAATATTGTTTTGGAGTAGATTTGGGTGGAACTACAGTGAAAATTGGTCTTTTTGACCCACAGGGAACTGTGATAGAAAAGTGGGAGATTCCGACACGGAAAGAGGACAATGGAAGTCATATTTTGCCAGATATTGCAAAGGCGATATTAGATAAAATTGCAGAGAGGCAGATTGCAAAGGAAGATGTAATCGGCGTTGGAATTGGTGTACCAGGACCCGTAGATGAACACGGAATTGTACATATGGCAGTCAATCTTGGTTGGAGTATTATCAATATTAACAAAGTTCTTGGTGATTTATTACAAATACCTGTCAGGGCAGGAAATGATGCGAATGTAGCAGCACTTGGAGAGATGTGGTGCGGCGGTGGAAAAGGTTGTAGTGATATGGTACTTGCAACGCTGGGAACAGGTGTTGGCGGTGGCATTATTGTCAATGGAAAGATGGTGACAGGTGCTACAGGTTCTGGTGGTGAGATTGGACACATTCATATTGCGGAAGGCGAACCAGATGCATGTGGCTGTGGTGCTCATGGTTGTCTGGAACAGTACGCTTCTGCGACGGGTATTGTGCGTCTGGCTGACAGAGCACTTGCAAATTCTGAACAGGATAGTGTGCTGCGGGCGGTTAAGGCAGATGGCAAACTGAGTGCAAAGACAGTATTTGATGCAGTGAAAGAGGGAGATCATCTCGCATGTGAAGTGGCAGAACAATTTGGAGATTATCTTGGAAAGGGACTTGCAATGATTGCCTGCGTTGTAAATCCAGAAGTGATTGTGCTTGGTGGTGGTGTCTCAAAGGCAGGAGACATTTTGTGCGAGTATGTTTCAAAATATTACAAAAAATATGTTTTTCATGGATGCAAAGAAGCACAGTTCCGTCTGGCGATACTTGGAAATGATGCCGGAATTTATGGCGCTGCGAAGCTAGTACAATAAATAATAATTAACGGATACATTGGCTTGTGTGAGGGTTTATTTACCGCGTTGTTATCAATCTTTCACAAAACAGCCTTTGCTGTGAGTGGAAACGGCCATAAGCAGTTAGAAGTACTTCTCACACTATGGTATTGGAATAAATGACAAAAAAAGTATTACAATAAAAACGTAAAATAAAAAATAGAACGATATTAATTAAAAGAGGTTTCAACAATTGAAAATGGAGTTTGATCAGGAAGCAAAACAAAGACTCTACCAAAGACTGTCCGAAATCTTAGATTCGGAGCAAATACTGTTCAATGAGGAGATGTCAGCTCATACCACCTTTCGCGCAGGCGGTAAAGCTGACATATTTGTGGAGATTGATACTTCCGCGCAGCTTAGCAGTGTGCTTGCAGCATTGAAGGCAGAAGGATTTTCTCGTCTGAATAAGGATTTTTATTTGTTGGGAAATGGAAGTAATGTGTTGGTGAGTGACAAGGGTATACGAGGTGTCGTATTACATCTGTCAAAAGCATTTTCCAATATCGTTGTGGATAACACAAGACTGATTTGCGAGGCTGGGGCAACACTTGCGCAGGTTGCAAACAAGGCATATGCGTATGGACTCACAGGATTTGAGTTTGCGGCTGGGATTCCTGGAAGTATTGGCGGCGCTATTGTAATGAATGCAGGGGCGTACGGCGGAGAGATGCGACAGGTGGTAGAGCGTGTGCGCCTGATGATGCCTGATGGTACACAGATTGAGAAAAGTGGAACAGAGATGAACTTTGCGTACAGGCATAGTCTTGTGAAAGAACAACCACTGATCGTATTGGATGTGACACTTGCGCTTGCGCATGGAAATCAGGAACAAATACAGGAAAAAATGCAAGACTTGGCGAGTAGACGGCGGGAAAAACAGCCCCTAGAATATCCGAGTGCAGGCTCTACCTTTAAACGGCCGGAGGGCTATTTTGCGGGAAAGCTGATTGAGGAGGCAGGATTACGTGGTTTTTCTGTGGGAGGCGCGCAGGTTTCTGAGAAACACTGTGGTTTTGTGATTAACAGAAATAACGCTTCCGCCACAGATATTCAAACATTGATTATGGAAGTGCAGAGGCGCGTGTATGCGTCTGCAAAGGTTACAATAGAGCCAGAAGTGATTTTATTGGGATTTGATTAGAAGGGACTGATAGGATGAGATTTGTGATCGTTACTGGCATGAGCGGCGGCGGAAAGTCAACAGCAATGAAAATGCTTGAGGATGCAGGATACTATTGCGCTGACAATATGCCAGTACCGTTGATCGAAAAATTTATGGAACTTTTGGCAATGCCAGACAATGGCATACTGAAGGTAGCGTTAGGGTTGGATGTCAGAGCAGACCAATCTTTTGAAGATGTTAATCAGCTCATTGCACGTCTGCGAGAAAATTATGCTTTTGAAATTCTATTTCTTGAAGCGGCGGACAATGTGTTGTTAAAACGATATAAGGAATCGCGGCGTGTTCACCCATTATCAGTGGATGGGGATTTGATGAGTGGCATTACAAGAGAGCGGGCACTGCTTGCGAGTATTAAGCAGGCGGCTGACTATGTGATTGACACTACAAATCTGTTGACACGGGAATTGAAAGCGGAGTTGGATCGGATATTTGTCAGCAATCAGTCTTACAATAGTCTGATGGTAAATGTGATGTCTTTTGGTTTTAAATATGGGATTCCACAGGATGCAGATTTGGTTTTTGATGTTCGTTTTTTGCCCAATCCTTTTTATATTGATGAATTGAAACAAAAGACTGGATTGGACCGCGAAGTACAAGATTACGTTATGAGTTTTCCAGAAGCACATGAGTTTGTGGAGAAACTTACCGATATGATTCACTTTCTAATTCCACATTATATTAATGAGGGAAAATATCAACTTGTCATTGCAATTGGATGCACAGGCGGTCAGCATAGAAGTGTGACGCTTGCCGGCGAATTTTATAACCGCATGAAGGATAAAGGCGATTATGGGCTTACGTTGCGTCACAGGGATACAAAGTGAAGTAGGTAGGTGGTTCAATGTCTTTTTCAGGGGATGTAAAGGACGAACTTGTAAGGTTTGAGAATGATGCAAGGCATTGCCAGATAGCGGAGCTTGCGGCAATATTAATGTATGCAGGGCTAATTAAAACAGATGATCTGGGAGCGACGCACATTGAAGTGGCAATGGATGATTTGGTGATGCAAAGATGCCATATGCTCCTTGACAGACTGTTTGGACAACAATTTTTTACAGAAGAACAGTTTATACAAGATGCAAATCATGTCCGCAAGGTGCTTCAAATGATAAAGCATGGCAGTGATGATCTGCTAGTCAATCCGCTGTTGATAAAGAGTTTTTGTTGTAAGCGTGCCTTTTTAAGAGGGGCTTTTTTATCCGTTGGTTCTATGAGTAATCCAGAAAAGGCATATCATCTGGAATATGTGTGTGTAGATACACAGCAGGCAGCACAGCTTATAGATATCTTATTGGTGTATGGTATTCATGCAAAGACAGTGGTGCGAAAGAAGTATCAGGTTGTATACATTAAGGAGAGCGAGGAGATCGTGGAGCTGCTCAATGTGATTGGCGCCCATATCTCTTTGATGAAGCTTGAAAATTTACGGATTTTTAAGGATATGCGAAATTCTATTAACAGAAGGGTTAATTGTGAGACCGCCAATATTACAAAGACGGTTAATGCAGCCACAAAACAGATTGCGGATATCCAATATATCAAAGAACATTATGGCTTTGATAATTTGAAAGATAATCTCAGACAGGTGGCAGAGCTGCGATTGGAATATCCAGATGCAGCATTGAAGGAGTTGGGGGAATATCTGTCTCCGCCTGTGGGGAAATCGGGTGTAAATCATAGACTGAGGAAATTAAGTGAGCTGGCAGAGAAGCTCAGAGGTGATTGATGAGTACAGTTTTAGAACAGAAGGCATTATTTATAATCAATCCGCATTCGGGCAAGGGGCTGATAAAAAATAGTTTGCTGGGGATTGTGGATATTTTGGTGAAAGCTGGATATGAAGTGACAGTCTATCCCACACAAGAGCGAGGGGATGCTTGTCGTGTAATGCGTGAGCGCGATATATCTTACAGTCTTGTAGTGTGCAGTGGTGGAGATGGTACACTAGATGAGATTGTGACTGGAATGATACAGTCTGGTTTTAAGACGACAATTGGCTATATTCCAGCAGGGAGCACAAATGATTTTGCAAACAGTTTAAAAATTTCTTCGACCATGAAACAAGCTGCAGAAACCGTGGTTCATGGTACAATATTTTCCTGTGATGTGGGCAGATTTAATGATGACGTTTTTGTGTATATCGCCGCGTTTGGCCTTTTTACTGAGGTTTCTTATGGAACACCACAGGAGATGAAAAATATGCTAGGACACATGGCTTATATTTTGGAAGGAGTGAAACATCTTCAAAATATTAAGTCGTATCGGTTAAAAGTGACAAGCGTATTAGAAAATGGGGAAACGAAGATAATTGAGGATGACTTTATATTTGGTATGGTTACAAACTCTTATTCGGTCGGCGGTTTTAAAAGTATTGCAGGTAATGTATTCAAGGGGCGGATTGCACTTAACGATGGACTTTTTGAAGTGACGCTTATTAAGATGCCAAAAAATCCCATGGAATTAAATTCGATTCTGGCAGCGCTTACCATCCAAAATATTGATACAGCATATATGTACAGCTTTAAATCTGGAAAACTGATAATAGAATCACAGGAGGAAGTTGCATGGACACTCGACGGTGAGTTTGGAGGAAAGCATAAGCTGGTCACACTTACAAATGATATGCAGGCAATGGACATTATGATAAACCAATAAGTAAAAATTTCCAATGGGCATAGTATTTTTCAAAATGCATAAAATAGAAATAATAGAATACTGCTGGCAGGTGATTGCGCTGTGAAAAAGATTCCAAGACTGGTTGCCTTCGTTGTGTGCCTTCCCTTGATTGGAACTGTTTTTGTCAAGCCAGATAAAGGGGCATGGAAAACAGAGGAAAGTGAGGAGGGAGGCATAGATGAACGCTTTGTCATTCGCGTTGAGGAGGATATTGGCAGTTTTGTTTTTCAACCAGAGCAGTTGACAGAATTTTTGATGTATAAGGCGATTCCAGAGGATATGGTATTTAGTTCCTCTGAGAATTACATTGCCGGTGCGGATACTGTTTGGGACCCTGAACAGGAATATTTAAAAGCACTTGCAATTGTATGTCGTAGTAATCTTGTGGCAGTGTGGGAGGCAGAACAATGTCCAGAGGTGCTTGAGTATGAAAAAATGCATTTTGCAGCCAATTATTTTTATCGGATACATACACAAGCTGCGTCGGATTCAGAGGCACTTGTAAAAATAAATGAAATAGAGCGTGCGGTAGAAGCTGTAAAAGGAGCTGTGATTACGAAGGATGGGAACGTAATCACAGCTCCTTTTTTTACCACCTCACCTGCGGGAATGCTTGTGTCTGAAGCGGGCGATCAAGTGGGATTTTCACTTAACTATGCCTATGTACTTGCAGCGCAAGGCATGGATTTTTATGAGATATTAAAATATTTTTACGGTGATATCAGGGTCAATATTTATGAATAAAATCCTCCTGAGGCGTCAATGCTATAGACAGGCAAAGGGTTTGTTGCAGTTTTGTCAGAGGCAGAACTGTTTGCCGGAAATGGAGGGAAAGGATGAACAGACGAAACAACAGGCGTCCTGCCTTGCAGAAGGAAAAGATTAGTATTATCGCAGCATCAGTATTTGTATTGTCAGCACTTACTCTTGCGGGCGTATATATGTCAAAGCAGGGCGAAGAGAAAAAAGAAGAAAACCGCATAGATTTTGCAAAGCTAGAGCAGGAAAACACTACAATTGAAAAAGAAGATACAGGTCTTGTAGACACTAGATTTGTATCTGGCAAAGCACAATCAGAGACTTCTACAGAGAAGAAACAGATTGACAACAGATTTGTGGATGAGGATATATACGATCTAAGTGACAACAATGATATGGATGTCGATCCAGCTTTTACAGAGGCAAATTCAGGGCAAGTGGAGAACACAAAATTAAAGAATTCCCTTGAGGGGACAGACAAAGCCGCAGTATTCATGGATGGACAGGAACAGGCACAGGAACAAGATATTGTGATGGATACATCACTGACATTTTCCGACGAGGATTCCCTTGCGCTTCCAGTGATCGGTGATGTTCTGTTGGACTACAGCATGGACAAAGCAATTTATCACACTACAATGCAACAATATTATTATAATCCAGCGCTGGTCATTGCAGCGAGTGAAGGACAGGCAATCACTGCAGCGGCTGATGGCGTTGTGACAAATGTGTACTATGATTCTAAGACAGGTAATACCATCTGCTTTGACTTAGGGAATGGATATGAACTTACGTATGGACAGCTCAGTGATATTAGTCTCAAAAATGGGGACAAAGTATCAGCAGGAGATGTTGTAGGAAAAGTAGCAAAGCCAACCATCTATTATACAGAAGAAGGAACAAACATTTATTATAAGCTTACAAAGGATGGTGTTCCAATAGACCCTTTGCATAGGGGATAGAAATATCATGGAAGGGCATGGTTATTGACAATATGCTTTTATTAGAAAACGCGGCAATCCGCAGTATGAGTGACGCTATATGCGAACAATATAAAACGGATATCCTTGAGGGCAGCATACTTATAAAGGACGGAAAAATCCTTGAGGTGTCTCCGAAGATAGAACTCCCAGAGTCTGCGGATTGCATGAAGATAGATGTGAACCATCATCTGGTAATGCCAGGAATTATTGAGGCGCACTGTCATATGGGTATCACCGAGGAGAAAAAGGGGCAGGAGGGTGATGATTGTAATGAGATGGTGCATCCTATCACTCCTATGCTTCGCGCGATTGATGCCATCAATACAATGGATGCAGCTTTTGCTGATGCAGTAAGGGCTGGCATTACCTCTGCAAATATTGGTCCCGGCAGCGCAAATGTTGTCGGAGGCCAGTTTGCAATTGTAAAAACTTATGGCAGAAGAATTGATGATTTGATTTTAAAATTTCCGTCTGCAATGAAAGTTGCGTTTGGAGAAAATCCTAAAGTAAATTATGCAGGAATGAACACATCTCCTGTGACGCGTATGGCAATCGCTGGAATGCTGCGCAATGAGCTTATTAATGCGAGGCAATATCTGGAGAAAAGTGACTGGGAAGACAAGGATTTTAATTTGCATTATGAGGCATGGAGACCTGTATTTGAGAAAAAGATACCACTAAAAGCACATGTACATCGCGTCGATGATATTTTTACAGCGATTCGTATCGCAAACGAATTTGGTCTTAATATGACACTGGACCATTGCAGCGAAGGACATCTTATCGCACAGGAGATTGCAGCGTCTAGTTTTCCTGCTATTGTAGGACCAGATTTGGCTACGCGTAACAAGATAGAAGTACAGAATGTAGCGTTTAAAACAGCAGGCGTTTTAGCTAAGGCGGGTGTTATGGTATCTGTCACAACAGACCATCCAGTCTCTTTGATTCAATCACTTCCGCTCTGTGTGGGACTTTGTGTAAAACAGGGGCTTTCTGTGGAAGAAGGCTATCGGGCAATGACAATCAATGCAGCAAAAATCTGTGGAGTTTCTCATCGAGTGGGAAGTTTAGAAGCTGGAAAAGATGCCGATATTGCAATTTTTAACGGAAATCCGATGGAAGTATTTACAAAGACAATAATGACATTGATTGACGGAAAAATAGTGTACCATGATTCATCAGTTTCGGATGTAAATTGTAATAGAATTACACTGCCACAATAGATTTTATTTTAGTAGCTTTACTTGTGAAGAAAATACGTGTAGAATAAAAACAATAAGGGTTTGCTGCCCTGTGAAAATGCACAGTAGAAAAATACTGCGGAATTGTTTGGGTCACTGTTTGTCTCCTTTGCGAAGTTCTGGCACATATTTTCTTGGAAGGCGGCACAGACAGAGACCTTTGTACATATATTAGAAAGATATACGATACGCTATAGATAGAGTAAATATCAAATATATTTGACACAAATTTTATTTGACACAAATTTTATTTGACACAAATTTTATTTGACACAAATTTTATTTGTGTTTACTCTAATCGTATGCTGCAAAGTGGCTAAATTTCTTATACGGTCGTGTATATCAATTATAGGAAATAGCAAATATTTTTGTCATTTTCTATAAATTAGCAATTAGGAGAGGGATGGTCAGAATTATGAAAATTGTTGTTTTAGCAGGGGGAACGAGCACAGAACGTGATGTGTCGCTTGTCACAGGTTCTATGATTTATCATGCACTCAGAAACAAAGGACACCAGACAGTTCTTTTGGATTTATATCTGGGATACAAACAGGAGTTTGAAAATATTTTTGCACTAGAAAAAGATTGGAGTGAAAATTTTGGTAGCATTTCAGAGAATTGTCCAAACATTAGTGCAGTAAAAGCACTGCGAAAGGAGCATCCAGAGTGCGCGATTGGTTCGCATGTTATTGAAATCTGTCGTCAGGCAGATATTGTTTTTCTAGCGCTTCATGGGCAGAACGGTGAAGATGGCAAGATACAGGCGATGTTTGATTTGCTTGATATCAAATATACAGGTACCGATTATATTTCCAGTGCGCTTGCAATGGATAAAGCCATTTCTAAAGAACTATTTCACAAGTACAAAATACCAACGCCAAAGGGAATTACTGTCTGCCGCAGTGAGATGCAAATCGTGGAGGCGTGGAACATCTTTCCCTGTATTGTCAAGGTAAATTGTGGCGGCTCCAGTGTGGGAGTTTATAGGGCAGATGACAGACAGCAGCTTGACAAGGCGCTGACAGATGCGTTTGCGTTTGAGGACAGAGTTTTAATAGAACAGTACATAGATGGGCGGGAGTTTTCTATTGGTGTCATTGATGGAGAGGCGCTTCCTGTAATTGAGATTGCGCCGAAAGTTGGTTTTTATGATTACAAAAATAAATATCAGGCAGGTACAACAGTAGAGACTTGTCCGGCAGAGCTTGACTCCAATGTGACAAAAGCAATGCAGTCTTGTGCAGAGTCTGTATATCGGGCACTTCGATTGAAAACATATGCGCGTATGGATTTTCGCATGGACAATGAATATCAGTTTTATTGTCTGGAGGCGAATACGCTTCCGGGAATGACACCAACTTCCTTACTTCCACAGGAGGCTGCGGCAATCGGCATGGACTTTGCGGATTTGTGTCAGCGGATTATTGACAGTTCTATGTGCAAGTATCTGTGAAATTCGCATTATTTTTATGGGGCAGAACTGCGCAGGTATTGCGCATTTTATGAGAGCATGATTTAGATATGAGGCGATTTTTGCGAAGCAAAGCTTTGTATATCGCCTCGAATTGTTATTATGAGCGGCTCCCATGCCATGAATAGTAGCAAATTCGCAACAGTTTTGGAGATTTTGGTAGAATATCTTGGAAAAGGGAGAGGCTGTCATGAAAAATATGACATTAAAAAAGATTGCAGAAGCGGTAAATGGAGTGCTTTATACAGAGATGTTGTCCGATCAGTTTACAATTGATACTGTGGAAGCAAAAGGGGTGTTTCTTGATTCAAGGAAAGTTGGAAAAGGTGATATCTTTATTGCAACGCGCGGGGAACATGTGGATGGACACAGTTTTATAGACAGTGTGTTTGATGCAGGGGCATTGGGAGTCATCTGCGAACAGGCACCGAAACGTTCAAAAGGGTCATATATTGTTGTCGCGGATAGTTTTCGTGCGCTTAGAATGTTGGCGGAATATTACAGAACACAGCTTCAAGTCAAAGTTATTGGGATTACAGGAAGTGTTGGTAAGACTAGCACAAAGGAGTTTGTGGCGAGTGTCCTGTCACAAAAATTTCGTGTCCTAAAGACAGAGGGAAATTATAATAACGAGATTGGACTTCCGCTCACTGTCCTTCGGATACAAGCAGATTGTGAGATTGCAGTACTTGAGATGGGGATTAGCAATTTTGGCGAGATGCATCGACTTAGCCAGATTGCAAAGCCAGATGTATGCCTGATTACCAACATTGGACAATGCCATCTGGAAAACCTTGGCACAAGAGATGGGATTCTTCAAGCAAAGTCGGAGATCTTTGATTTTATGCAGGAAGGTGCAGGTATTTTTCTAAATGGAGATGATGATAAGCTTACTACAGTGCAGGAAGTAAAGGGCAGCACTCCAGTATTTTTTGGCAGTGGAAATCAAAATGCCATCTATGCAGACCATTATGAGAACAGAGGATTAAATGGCAGCAGGGCACAAATTCATATTGATGATGTAGTGTTTCCAGTAGAAATACCACTTCCCGGGGAACATATGCTCTATGATGCACTTGCTGCAGCCGCGGTTGGCGCTTTTTTCGGACTAACACCAACACAGATTCAAGAGGGGATTCAAGCGGTGGAAGCTGTAGATGGCAGAAGTCATGTGATGCATACCAGCCATTACACATTGATTGATGATTGTTACAATGCCAATCCAGTCTCTGTAAAAGCTGCGCTTGATTTGCTTAGCATGACAAATAATTCGGATAAAAACACACGAAAAGTAGCGATTTTAGGAGATATGTTTGAACTTGGTGCAGAGGAGGAGGCACTGCACCGCGAAGTGGGTGTTTACGCGGTGCAGAAAGGTCTTGACGTAGTAATTTGTGTGGGAAAGCTTTGCAAAAATATGTTTGATGGCGCACAGAGTGTATCATGTGTATACACCACTTGTTATTATTTTGTGGATAAGGAAGCACTGTTCTTTGAGATAGGGAAAATTCTCCAAAACGGCGATCTTGTGCTTGTAAAGGCATCTCATGGAATGCATTTTGAGGAGATTATCAAACAACTCTCATGACAGAAATTTAGACATTTTCGCTATTTTTTTGATAGGTTTCTAGAATAATGTTCTGCACATAAGGTGCTAGTTTTTTCTGTTGCTCTTTTGGCAGTTCTTTAATATAGATTGGTTTGCCATACTCAATAATAACATGTGCCTTCTTAATCCATGGGAATTGGTTTTCAAAGACTGCGGCGCTGTTGTTGATGGTCATAGGAACAATAGGGCAGTCTGCTTTTGCTGCTATCTTAAAACTTCCTTCATGGAAGGGCAGCAAAGTGCCTTCTTCCTTATTGCGTGTACCTTCAGGAAAAATGCAAATGGATTTGCCGTTTTTCATTAAATCGATGGCGGCAAGGATTGTCTGCATTCCTGCTTTGATATTTTCACGATCAAGGAACAGACAGTGAAGGTTGCACATCCAGATATTTAACAGTGGCACCTTTTTCATGCTTTTTTTGGCGATATAGCCAGTGGGACGTGGAACACGAATATAGGTCAACACCACATCAAAAAAGCTTCTGTGATTTCCAATATAGAGCACAGGCGTGTCTGCCGGAATATTTTCCTCACCGATATAGTCTACCTTTGCGCCAGAAAGAAAGCGGACACATCGAAAGGCCCAATTTACAATTGCCAGACTGGAGCAACTCTTGAGTTCTGGGTTGCGTCTCCCAATCAGCCATTCTACAAACATAATGGGCATACTAAATATTAGAAAGAGAATAACAAATCCTGCAACAAGTATTAATCGAATCATAAAAGTACCATACCTTTCCTAAATTTATACTCCATTCTATTCTATACAGTATCGCGGCTAAAATCAAGTTTTTAAAGTATATCTTATCCTGAAACAGCATAAATATAGATATAGTATAATCTTTAGGAGGTAGAATGGACAAATTGGGAAAAAAGAAGATAAAACTTACCATATTTATGGCAGCATGTATTATGATAATGCTGATTTTTGTAGGTTGTGCCGGCGAGTCAACGGAGGATGATAAACTAAAAGATATTGAATTTACTGTAATTGGGGAGGACCAACAGCCAGATTCGCTCAAGGAGATTATTGCAGAAAAATCTGCGCAGCCATTTCAGATTAGTTATACGCTTGGAGAAGAACTTTATATTGCTGTAGGATATGGAGAGCAGCCAAGCGGAGGATACAGCATTAGTGTAAATGCGTTCTATGAGACAGAGGAGTCCCTGGTGATTGACACAACACTTATCGGACCGGGAAAGGCAGAAAATGTAACCAACACGCCAACACAGCCTTATGTTGTAATAAAGACAGAAAATATTGCAGATAAGGCAATTGAATTTAAGTAATATAATATTATAGGACAAAATACAAAAATACAATACATAATAGACTTTTGGAGTTTTTATGCGCAGGCGTTCAAATGAAATATACCACCAATCTAACGAACGCCAGCGCGCTAGTAGGAGAAATAATCTTCTTATTTGATTAAGAAAAATTGCGAAAGTCTATTACAGATACAAAGAGAGGAATAAAAGCAATGATGTTAATAGAAAATGGTATGGTGATAGACCCTGCAAATGGTATTAAAAAACAAGCTTCTATATTAATAAAAGAGGGAAAAATTGCAAAAATTATAGAAAATCAACAGGAGCTTGACGCGTTACAAATCAATTCTTGTGATAGAATAAATGCTCTAGGTTGTATTGTGGCGCCTGGCCTTGTGGATGTGCATGTGCATTTTCGCGATCCGGGGTTTACGCACAAGGAAGATATTGAAACAGGAGCAAAAGCAGCGCTGCGAGGCGGTTTTACAAGTGTTGTGTTAATGGCGAATACCAATCCTGTCGTAGACAACGCAGAGACGCTTACTTATGTTCTGGAAAAGGGGAAAAAGACAGACTTAAAAGTCTACACTTGCGCTACAGTGACAAAGGGAATGTCTGGGAAAGAGTTGACAGATATGGAATTGCTTTTTGCAAAAGGGGCAGTTGGATTTACAGATGACGGGAAACCGATTTTGGACACTATGATATTGGAACAGGCCCTAAAAAAAGCGGCTGCGTTAAAGGTTCCTGTCAGTTTGCATGAGGAAAATCCTGCATATATTCAAAATAATGGTGTCAATGCAGGCACAGCAGCAGAATATTTTAAGATTGCTGGTTCCCCGCGAGAAGCTGAGATTTCTATGATAGAGCGCGACCTTCAGATAGCATTGGAAACAGGAGCGATATTAAACATTCAGCATATTAGTACTAAGGAGGGTGTTGCACTGGTCAGAGAGGCAAAGAGAAAAGCGGCAGAACTGGGATTTAATAATATTCATGCAGAAGCAACACCACACCATTTTAGTCTGACACAAGATGCAGTGCTTGCGTATGGAACACTTGCAAAAATGAATCCGCCATTGCGAGAAGAAGCTGATAGACAAGCAGTGATAGAAGGATTAAAGGATGGTACAATTGATATGATTGCCACAGACCATGCACCACATAGTGAGGAAGAAAAGGCAAGGTCTATAACAGAGGCACCAAGTGGCATTGTTGGCCTGGAAACTGCATTGGCACTTGGCATTACAAATCTTGTGGATACAGGTCATTTATCAATAGAAATATTAATAGAAAGAATGTCAACAGCTCCAGCACGTCTGTATAAACTTTCGGCAGGAACTTTGTCAGAAGGAGCACCAGCCGACCTTGTAATTTTTAATATGGGCGCTTCGTGGACTGTAGAAACGTTTTTGTCAAAGTCATCCAATTCTCCTTTTGTTGGGCAGACACTCAAAGGCATGGTAAAATATACGATTGTAGATGGGAAAGTGGTGTATACTAATTTGTGATAGGTATTCATGTGAAATCAAAGATTTCACCCATCCTGATGAGATTTCGCGAAATGGAATTATGGAGGTTCGTTTGTAATCTGTAGTTGCTGCAAATATAACAATGACAAAAAAACAGATAGGCTGTGGCTTTTATAATTTAGCCACAGCCTATCTGTTTGTGCATAGACTCGTGCAAAAGGAAATAAACTGTTAAGGCGGCACACGAGTCGTGCGGAGAGTGGGGAAAGAGATATTCCCTTTTCGATTGCATATTAAGTACTGAAGTTATATTAATCAGTTGGCAGTGTAAACTTACTAATTAAGGAATCTAGCGTCATTGCTTGTGCGGAAAGTTCTTCACTTGTTGCTGAAGCTTCCTGTGCTGTTGCAGAGTTTGACTGCACAACTTCGGAAATTTGGTTCACACCAAGTTCTGTCTGTTTCATTGCCTCTGCTTGCTCGGTCGCTGTCTCGCTAATAGTTTTAGATGAGCTGGCAATTAACTCAATCCCTTCTACAACACGGTCAATAGAAGCATTTACAACATCAGCAGTCTTGCTTCCATCTGCGATTGCACTCAATGAGGTTTCGATTAGTGTTCTTGTCTCTGCGGCAGATTTCGCACTTTGTTCTGCCAATTGGCGAATCTGGTCAGCTACAACTGCAAAACCTCTCCCCGCTTCACCAGCTCTTGCAGCTTCAATAGAAGCATTTAAGGAAAGTAGATTTGTCTGTGAAGCAATGTCTTCAATTTCGGAAATAATATTTCCAACTTGTTTGGAGGCATCATTGATGCGGGACATTGCTTCCATCATTGCCTTCATTTCTCTGTGGCTGCGCTCCGCCTCGTCTGCATATGTACGTGCCTGCGTATAAGAATCGCCTGCATTTGCTGCGGTTGCACGAATATCGTCAGAGATGGTTGTAATAGTTGCTTGCATTTGTTCAACAGCGCCTGCTTGGTCAGTAGCGCCTTCCGCTAAGCTCTGAGAAGCGTCTGCTAAGTTGCTTGCACCTGCTGCCACTTGATTAGAAGCTTCAGTTACTGCATGTATGGTTTCAGCCATCTGTCTTTTCAGCAGTCTCATCGCAGTCAAAATTCCTTCAAATTCACCGACATATCTACTTCTGTCTTTGCTGATAACAGCAAAGTTTGCGTTTGCCATTTGGTCAAGCACCTGTGCTACATCATGAATAATAAACTGTAAAGATGCAGCCATATTAATAGTAACATTAACCATATCAGCAAGTTCGTCTTTTGTCTCAACAGTCGGGAACGGCGACGAGAGATCTCCCTTTGCAAAGATATCAAGACGTGTCTTGATTTGGTCAATTGGGGATGCAATGCTGTTTGCAATGCCCCTACCAAGAGAAACTGCAAAGAGAATAGAAAGGGCAATGATAATGATAATAGTAACTGTAAGTATAATGACAAGGACTGTAAGATTATTAGATACACTTTGACCGCTATCAACTTTAATATCCATGATCTTTGTTAGATCATCATAGATTTCATTGTACATGGGAATCAATTCATCCACTGCTCTTTTCTGTGCTAATTTGGATTGTGCAATATCCAAACTGGCACCTTGAAGAACAATTTGTTCTTCGAGTTTCCAATAATCGACAAGGTGCGTCTTTATATCATTATATAATTTCTGGGTTTCTGTTGTAACCATGTAGGATTCAAGACTCTCAAATTCCTTTTGAAAATTTTCTTTGTAGTTTTTTCGATTGTTCAATAAAGTGTTGATAGCATTTTGGTCATCATAGCCAATAATACCGCGCATTGCAGAATGAGCGTCAGCAAATTGTGCCATTGCTCTTCCGACATCTCCCTGTGCAAATCCATAATTAACAATTGCAGATGCATAGAGACGAGACATCACGATCATTGTGATTAGTATGACAGCCGAGACAGCAGCTAACATACAGGCGATCGTGATAAAGGCTCTAATGAGCCGATCCCTGATTTGTAGGTTGTTCAGTTTTTTTAGCATAATTCTCTTTCTCCTTACTTTATAGTATAGTAGACATACTGTCTATTTCTTCTGCACATTTTGAGATTGACAAGGGATTTTTGTGCTTAGAAGAAATAATATATATTAAAATTATACAACTACTTATTTCTTTTGTCCAATATTTTCAGAAGATATTACAAATTGGAAGTATTAATTGTTACAATTCACACCCACGCCAGTTTTTATCATGTTATAAGTTATTGAGGTGTGAATTATAACAGATTTTGCACACAAAATGCTAAAAGGCAAGCATTTTGGCGCATGATTCCCACTACTTTGGCGCGGGTGTGAAAAGTAACTATTAATTTAGCTATATAAAATTGAATATGCAAAATGCTGCTGAAAGTTTGCTCCTATAAGGTACTTTGTATATTGAATTTTGTATGATACATGAATAGTATAAAATAAGTTGTTAAAAATAATCGAAATAAACTGTTAGAATGTACAAACAGATAACTTATGAATCGGAACTAATATACAAACATAAAAAAATCGATGCAGTTTGCATCGATTTTTTTATGTTTGTATATTATGTATTATTTAGATATTTGGCAATTTAAATTTGCTGATTAAGGAATCCAGTGTCATTGCCTGTGCTGATAGTTCTTCACTTGTAGCAGAAGCTTCCTGTGCAGTCGCAGAATTTGACTGGACTACTTCTGAAATTTGGTTGACACCAAGTTCCGTTTGTTTCATTGCTTCCGCCTGTTCGTTCGCTGTTTCACTGATTGTCTTAGCGGAGCTGGCAATTCGCTCGATACCTTCCACAACACGATCGATGGAGGCATTTACAACATCGGCAGTCTTGCTACCATCTGCAATTGCACTCAGCGAAGTTTCAATCAAGGTTCTAGTTTCCGCAGCAGAGTTTGCACTTTGTTCTGCAAGCTGGCGAATCTGATCCGCTACAACAGCGAATCCCTTTCCAGCTTCCCCAGCTCTTGCTGCTTCAATGGAAGCATTTAAGGAGAGTAAGTTTGTCTGTGATGCAATATCTTCTATTTCGGAAATAATATTTCCAACCTGTTGCGATGCATCATTGATACGAGACATTGCATCCATCATTGCTTTCATTTCTCTGTGGCTGCGCTCTGCTTCGTCAGCATAAGTACGTGCTTGATTATAGGATTCACCTGCATTGTTTGCAGTTGCCCGGATATCATCGGAGATAGTAGTGATTGTTGCCTGCATTTCCTCCACTGCGCCAGCCTGATCAGTAGCACCCTCCGCAAGGTTTTGTGAAGCATCTGCCAGATTACTTGCACCTGCAGCCACTTGATTAGAAGCATCGTTGACTGCCTGTAATGTCTCCGCCATCTGTTTTTTGAGCAGTCCCATTGCAGTTAAAATTGCCTCAAATTCACCGAGATATTTTGATTTGTCTGTACTTGAGGCTGTAAAATCAGCAGCAGCCATTTTATCTAGGATATCTGCTACATCATGAATAATAAATTGAAGGGCAGCAGCCATATTGGTGGTAACTTGAACCATATCTGCCAACTCATCTTTTGTCTCAACAGTTGGAAACGGTGACGAAAGATCACCTTTTGCAAAAATATCCAAACGTGCTTTAAGCTGATCGAGAGGTATTGCAATACCATTTGCAATGTTTCGACCAAGGCTTAGGGCGAAGATAATGGATCCAGCAATAACAATAACAATAGTGACTGTCAAAATAATAATGATAATGGCAAGGATATTAGACATGCTCTGTCCCTTATCAACTTTGATTTCCATAATCTGTGTCAAATCATCATAGATTTCATTGTACATAGGTGCCAGCTCATTCAGTGCCTTATCCTGCGCCAACTTATACTGCTCTCTGTCAGTAGTGGCTCCTTGGTCAAGGATTTCCTGCTCAAAAGCCCAATAGTCATCAAGTTGGTCGTCTATTTCTTTGTATAGTTTTTTATTTTCCTCAGTAATCATACTAGATTCAAGTTTGTCAAATTCTTTGATGAACTCAGATTTATAAGAGTCATGGTCTGACAGTATCCTCTGGATTGCATCTGGCTCGTCATAACCAATAACACCGCGCATTGCGGAGCGAGAGTCTGCAAACTGTGTCATTGCTCTACCAACATCACCCTGAGCAAATCCATAGTTAGTTAGAGTAGAGGCATAGATTCGTGACATTACAATCATGGTGATTAGGACGATTGCAGAGACAGTAGTTAGAATGACCGCAACAGTAATGAAGGCCCTGGTGAGTCGGTCTCTGATTTGTAAATTATTGAGTTTTTTTAACATGATTTTCGTTCTCCTTACTTTTGTTTTCGTGCAATATATTTGTTTTTTGTCTGCGTTTACAGATTGAGCAAAAACTTTATGTGCGCAGAATAAATCATATATAGTGAATTATATAACGGTTTATAAAATTTGTCCAATATTTTTGATGTGTATTTGTATTATTTTGTGTTTTTTGTGTACTTCTGATAAATTTCACTTGGATACCTGTGCGTATAACAAAATGTAACCTGCTAAAAGCAGGCTACATGTAATATATATTTCTATATATAATTGGTATAGAAGTTACTTTTTCATTACGCTTACTGTGTTACGAGACCTAGTAACTTTTCGGTAATTTCTGCCATGTTTGAAGAAACTTGTTTTGTATTTTGTGAGATGCGAACATTTTCCTCCACAACACCAGAGATACGTTCAATCTGACGCACCGCATTTGAGACAATCTCCACATTTTGACGAACCATTCCAGTGACAGTCTCTATACTTTGATTCGTTTTCTCAATGTTTTCTACAACGATATCAAATGCTTCCACTGTCTGATCGGTTACTTGGCGTCCACTCTCTACTGCATTGATGGAATTCATTATTAGATCGCTGGTTTGTTTCGCTGCCTGTGCACTTCTGGCTGCTAATTCTCCAACCTGCGTAGCAACAACCGCGAAGCCTTTTCCCTTTTCTCCAGCTCTCGCTGCTTCAATAGAAGCATTTAGGGACAGCATATTGGTTTGTTGTGCAATGGAATTAATCTCGCCAATAATCTTTTCAATCGCCATAGACATGTCACTGATTTTTTGCATGGAATCAGTGAGAAGCTGCATACGGGATTGTGTCTGGATAATTTTTTCTGAGGTAATTCCTGTTTCTGCAGTGACGTTGACAGAAACTTTCACACTGCTGCTTAGTTCCTTAGTAAGTTGTTGCATAATCTGTTTTAAGTCTTCTACTGCGGTTTCTTGTTCGCCTGTGCCATTATAGATACTATCAGCATGTTCTAATGTCTCTCCCGATACGCGGTTTAGTTCCCCACAGGCATTTTTGACGTTTTTAATTAATAGTTGATTGTGTTCCATATCCTGTTTTTGCTGTACAATTAGCTGTTCATTTTCCAAGATGCTTTGACGGATACTCTGGACCATTTTATTGATACTGTCAGAGAGCATTTCAAATTCAGGATTACCAGTTTCGTGCACAGCAAGGTCAAAATTTCCGCCTGCAATTGCATGCATAGAGCTGGAAATGCGATTGATACCTTGCACAATCTTATCATCTACCATACGATTTATCATAAATAGTAATGCACTAAATATAACAAGGATACTCAAGGAAACAACAAAGGTTTGATTTAAACGACTAGAAAAATATTCATTGGATGGCATAAAGGTTCCAATAACTTGATCGTTGCATTCCTCGGCTACATAATAGCCTTTTACACCATCAATAATAGCTTTTCCTTTGCCGATAAGTTTTGATGGAAATCCTGCATCTGTGGCACGTGTGCCAATCAAGTCAGGATTTTGATGTGCCAAGATTATTCCGCTGGTGTTATCAATCGCATAGACATAGCCTTGCTCACCAAAGTCCATATTTTTGAGTACAACAGAAATTTCTGTTCCGGCAAGCATATTTTCCAGTACTTCTGGGCGAACACCAACTTGGACGAATCCTTTGGCATCAGTTCTTGCAACACCAATGTATTGTATTATAATTCCCTCTGCTACATTTTTTTGAGGTTCCTGTACGATCTCAATAGAAGGATCATCGATAATGACCATAAAGGCATTGGATTGTTCTCCGCTTTTCATATCAAAACCGATATATGTATCAATTGTGCTACTAGTGATAATTCCATTTTCATCAATAATATGAAGTTCATTGACCATTAGTCGGTCTTTTACTTCATTTAGTTTATTTAAGTTTCCGGCAATCGATTTATCTGCGGCAAGCATATCAGCGAAGGCTCTTGTTTTTGCTAGATTATCTTGGCTAAGATTATCGGTAAGTTGTGCAATGTTTGTTTCATTTGCGGCAAGTTTTGAACGGACATCTTCAAGTTTTGTTAGGCTTGCAGTTGTGTTGTTTGACTGACTGACAAATGTCTGCAACGCGAAGATAGCTGTGATTGTGATGAGTAGTGCAACAAGCATGTAGAAGAACAACCGCTGTGTAAATATTTTTTTCATGTTCTAATACCTTCCTTCCTAGGTGTTGTCAGGAACTGTTTAAAAATATTTCTAAAGAGTCCTATGTTATTATGTTCTGGCATACATTGACATTATTATAACTTTTTCCATAAAATACATCAAGTCTTTTAGGAACTGTTTCCATAAGAATTATAAATAGATGTAAAAATTTGTTATATAAAATAAGATTGCAAAAAATAAAGGAGTATGTTATAGTAATACATAATTAGCAATAACTAACTTTGGTTTGGTAGAATATAATTTAATGTCTGCACAATTTTTTCGTCGAAACATATATTATTAGGGAAGAAAAAGGAGGAAGTTCACATGGATATCAATTTAGATATCAGCGTAGTGGCGGGTATCATGATACCATTTATTGGGACAACGCTAGGCTCAGCTATGGTGTTTTTTATGAAAAACCAGATAAATAAGAAAATTGAAAAGCTGTTGATGGGATTTGCAGCGGGTGTGATGGTAGCAGCGTCTGTGTGGTCATTGCTAATACCAGCAATTGATATGGCAGCAGAGCAAAATAAAATTGCATGGATACCAGCAGCAGTAGGATTTATTTTAGGAATGGCGTTTTTGCTGTTTTTGGACAGTGTGATCCCACATTTGCATTTGGATACAGAAAAACCAGAAGGGATTAGAACGAAAGCAAAAAAGACAACAATGATGGTGTTTGCGGTAACGCTGCACAACATACCAGAAGGAATGGCAGTCGGTGTCACATTTGCCGGTGCATTGCTTGGCGATACACAGATTACAATGGCTGGTGCTTTCACGCTGGCACTGGGTATTGCAATACAGAATTTTCCAGAGGGTGCGATTATTTCAATGCCATTAAAAAGCCAGGGCACTTCCAAGCGAAAGGCATTTGTATACGGCCTGCTTTCTGGGCTGGTGGAACCCATTGGCGCAATGTTAACGATTTTACTCGCTGGATTAATTGTGCCAATGCTTCCTTACTTTTTGGCATTTGCGGCAGGGGCAATGATTTATGTTGTCGTCGAGGAGTTGATTCCCGAGTCGCAGGCGGGAGAACATACGAATATTGGAACAATCGGCGTGGCGTTTGGTTTTGTTGTGATGATGGTGCTTGATGTTGCGCTGGGATAGATTAATGACTTCTTTTCTATTTGATAGATTTGCGAGTTAAAAATGTACCCAATAGCATTATAAAAAGCATCGCACATAGATAATACGGAAAGAGTGCAAGACTAATAAATTGCGCAAGTAAACCGAACAGGACAGGTGCGAGCAAAATACTGATGTAAGATGCGGACATTTGTATGCTCACAACTGCCTGTGACCGTTCTTTTCCAAAGTTTTCTGGCGTGAGATGAATCATATTAGGAAAGATGGGACCATTTCCCAAACCAATTAAAAATAGTGCACCACTGGTAGCAATAGGTGAAAGGGGCAGAAGCAGCAACGCAATGGCAATCAGCGTGATGCACTGCCCTATTTTTATCATTTGCTGACTGGTGCATTTTAGAGCGAGAATACCGGAAGAAAAACGACCTAACGCCATGCCAATATAATAAAACATAATGACTTTTGCAGCGGCATCCACTGCCATTTGTTTTTCAGTTACAAGAAATGTACTTCCCCACACACCACAAGTATACTCAATTGCGCAAGAACCAAGAAAAACAAGGCAGACCCTGCGAACTTTTAGGTCTTTTAACAAGTCAATAATTCCAATAACAAGTGCGTTTTCTTCTTCGTAGGAATCTGTACTGTTGACTTTTTTCCACAATGGAATAGAAATAATTGTCATAATAGCAATTCCCAACTGTACCCAGAAGACTGTCTGATAACCCTGTCGCCAATTTCCAGTTGCAGAGAGCATAAGTGACATAAGATAAGGGCTGAGTGACACACCAATTCCATAAAAACAGTGCAGAAAGTTCATATGAACTGCCCGATAGTGTAGTGCAACATAATTGTTTAATGCAGTGTCAATTGCACCGGCACCGATTCCCAGTGGAACAGCAAAAAGACATAAAAATATTATGTTAGGTGCAATGGAGAAGCCAAGCAGCGCGCCGGCAGTCATAGCAGTGCTTACAGCAGTGACTTTCGCGGTTCCAAAACACTTTATAAGTCTTGTGGACAGCAGGCTAGAGAGAATCGTTCCACCAGAAATAATACTTGTCACAAAGTTTGCGTGAGAGATAGCGACACCAAATGCCGAATAAATTGCAGGCCACGCAGTTCCAAAAAGGGAGTCAGGTATTCCCAAACCAATAAAAGTGATGTAGATAACAATTAAAAGTAGAGTGCTCATAGATGAAATATCTCCTGTAAATAAAATGATGTACACAATCCCAGAAAGAATATCTCGCTTTATGGTGGTGATGGTCGCCATATACACGGCAAATTTTAACATTAAGAAGAACACAGCAAAGGCTATTTTATGGCTAAGTTTGACACTTAATTTGAGATTCCAAAAAGCGGAAATCATGAGGTTCGTTTATGTTATAGGGGTTCTATTCAATGGATGCAAGAAGTTTTTTAAAACGAAAAAATGTAACCAAAAGAGTATCTGATTTGTATATATTTATAAAAATAAAATCATATCAAGAATAGGAGAACTTATATGCATTGTAGAAAAAAGTGGATATTAAGTACACTAAGCATTCTATTTGCAGGTGTTGTGCTGACAGGGTGCGGGAAGACAATAAAGCAAAAAAATGATAGCCTCCATATCTATGCAAGCGGGAGTGATGTCATTATGGATTATGCAGTGAAAGAGTTTCAAAGACGTTATCCAGATATTGTTGTGGAGTATGCGGGACGCAAAATTATAGAAGATGCAGAGGAATTTTATGGGTATAATCAACAGCTCTCAGCGCAGTTAATGAGTGGATCGGGGGCAGATGTATTTTTTATACAAGACTACTGGGATATAGATAAGTTAATACAGGCGGGGGTATTTGCGGACCTAAGTGAAATTTATGACAATAGTGTGGTTTTTCAGGATGCGGATTTTCGAGAAGACATTATGAACGCAGATGTTTTTGATGGGAAACGATATTTTTTGCCAATGGAGTACAGGCTTCCAATGATGATTTCTACACGTGAAATATTGGATGAGACAGGGTTTCATATTGAAAATTGTACAGATTTTAACAGTTTTATGCAAGAGTCTAGTCATTATCTAAACAGTACAAGTTATGATAGGCGTCTGTTCCGAATGGATATAAGTGCGAGAAATTGTATTTTTGGGGCAGGATATCCTATTGTGGACAAGGGTGAAGTAGTCTGGGATATTGAGGAAACCAGAGCCTATTTTGCATGGTTTAAAGATATTTATGAGCGCGGAACAGGAGAATATATGTTTGGAGACTTATTTGGACCCGCTGCATTGCGTGAGGATATTAGTGTGCGAAAAAGTGTGATGGAAAAGGAATATGAATCCTATTTGATAGAGAGTCCTTTTAAAGTTGCGATAAATGGATTTCCATTTGAACTTCCACCGCTCAAAAGAGAGGATTTTGACGCTTATCTTGCATATGCGGACAAGGTAGATAAAATTGTTTATTGGCCGGAATGGAGACAAGACTTTTGGACTGAGATAAATCATTACTTGAAAGGAGAGACTTCTTATGAGGAGACGGCTAAAAGTGCAAAAGAAAAGTTGATGTTTTATTTATCGGAATAACGAATAGGGGTTAGTGTGAAATTAAAATTTCACCCTCCTGATTTGTACGCCCGCCAAAGCGGGCAGATGGGGGTTAGAGAGTTTCTTTTATAATTTCCTGAATCGCTGCAATCCAACTTGCAAAAGCAGGGGAGGATATCACCTGTTTGTATCGAAGCGTGTGTTCGTATGGTGTGTACTGCTCGTCTTTTTGGTAGACTGTTGTAAACACTTCTGCATAGGAAGGAAGACGACTACACATAAGTGTTTGCAAGGAGTTAAAATCCACGTCAACCTCGGAAAATACTTGGAAAAAATCTGCAATTGCACTGTAAAATGGGATATAGAGAGGACTCCATCTAAGCGTTTCGTCTTCTTCATCCGCATCCATATCGTCTTCTGAATTGCAAATGCCAAATTCGTCATCTTCAATATCAAATTCGTCAAGTTCATCCTCTACATCTTCGTCTTCGATATCAAATTCCTCGTCATCTTCAATATCAAATTCGTCAAGTTCATCTTCCACATCGATATCAAGTTCATCCTCGTTATCTGAAAGATTTTCGGAGACATATGCCCAATAATACTCAATAAAATTTGCCAACTGTTCTTCACTAACTTTTTTCTTGAAATAGCCTTGTAATAAATAAAGTGCATCTAAGATAATTTTGGGGATTTGCACGCCGGTCCATTTTTCCCAGTCTGTACAGAATCGGAAGTAAATATTCCATAAAATAATCCATTTGTATTGCAATTCTGTTTTGTCTAGCCGTCTGCGAATCATCTGTGCAAAACGATTTAAAAAATAATTTTGTTCTTCACGGGTTAGCGAAGGGTAGTCAATATCTTCAAAAGGCAAAAAGAGTTGCTTATAACCAAGTTCTAACAGATGATGTTTCACTTGCTGTTCACATTCTTCGCACTCTGCTGTCTCTGACGCAAACAATGAGGCGTTGCGTTCTCGCACTTTGTTAAACTCTGCGACGGTATGATAAGTATCCCACGCAAAAAGATAGAAATGAACAGCTCTTTCCATAAAAAAGACTTTTTCATAAGTTTGTGCCAGTGCCCGCATATAGTGAGCACGTTCAATGCCAGAATAATCATTGCGGGAGTCATAGATTTCCAACGCCTCTTGAAAATTGGAAAATGCCTGTTCATACGCTCCTGCATTTAGATGCATTCGCCCTGTGTGATAGAGACATTCTTCATAGTTTGACAAAATGTTTTCCGCGTCGTCTGCATCTTCCTCTTGTGTCCGCAAAAGATATCCGCGATAATTTTCCAGCGCGTGCATGTAACAATCCATTGCCTCAGGATATTTATTAGCCCGCTCGTACAGTTCTCCAAACATATTATAATCATCAGCCGCGACATCACTGTCATCTCCATAGAGCTCTATTATAATATCAACTTTTTTCTGCCAATGCACAATCGCTTGTTCAAAATTTCCAAGATCTTCATAGGCCTCCGAAATTAGCCCATGTATACTTTCTATTGTGTCCAAATCTTCGTCTTTTTTTGCGTCCTCTAACTGTTCCAGTAAAATATGAATTTTTTCTTCATCATCGGAGGATGCATCAAGCAGAGCAATATCTCCACGAATCTCATTTGCCTGCGGACTATCATTGCCATAGACTGCCTCTGAGAGTGACAGTGCTTTCTGATAGCTTGCAAGTACATCTTCGTGTGAAATATTATTTTCTGGGCGGCATAGTTCAGATTTTATATGACCTGTTTTTCGCAAAAGAATACGCAACGCTTCGAAATATACAGTGGGGATACTTTCTATAAAACTGTCTGTCCAAGTCTCTGGATTCTGCGGGGAGATATCTTGGTTCTGAGCGGCCCATCTTGTAAGGATTTGGTTAGAGATAGTCTGTGCGTATGTTAACATTTCTAATGCATGGATAGGATCAGAGGACCATTGAAATGTGGAGACCATCTCATTGATACAGTTTAGTAAGCTTGCATTTTCTTGTGAAAATTCTGGCGAATCATAGATACGACAGCGCTTTCGTAAGAGGAGAATTGCTCGATATTGATAGAACAATGCTTTGTCTAGATTTCCGTCGGCGCGCAAAAGATTCTGTGCCCGATCGCGCAGATATTGAATTTCCTCTATAGAAGGATTATATCTTATACGATTATTCAAATCGGTCTCAAGCCATTTTGACATTTCATTTTGGTAGTGTTCTTCCAAAATCGCTCGTGTCTGGCAATAATGTTTTGATTTTTCAGCAGCATACTTTTGCAACAAGGCATCTTTAAAATAGTAGGAACAGCATCCAGAAAGACAATAGAGTTCTTCTAGATATTTTGGATAAAGATTCTCATCATAAGAAAAAATGTCGTAGGCAGACAGTGTTTGCTTTTGTTGCGCAAGCAAGTCCAAATAAGCAAGGCAATCCTTTATAGAATTTTCTTTGGTGATTTTATCCTGTACTTCAAAAAAGGTGTCAAGTGCTGTCGCTAATTCCTCAGAGGAAAAAGTTGTGTTGTTTTTATCGTTTAAGTTCATTTATTACTCCTTTCTAAATCGGTTTAAAATCAAAGATTCTAAATCAAACATGGATCTTAAATCTTTATCGTACATCACATAGTTGTCTAAGTATCCCTGATTTTCAATTTGATTTTTTTGTATCATATCATGAAAAGTATACCAGCCAACGAGCTTTACTGTGTTTGTTTCTCGAAACAGGCGAACGGATATAAAAATATCTTTTGGATGTGTTTTTGCCTGCTCGACCATCTCTAAAGTCCGTTTGTGATATGCTTCTGTTCTTGTCTTAACATCAACTTTTAAGCGTTCTGTTTTATTGACCAGAAGAAAGTCGTATTCATCACGTGTATCATAGCTTGTGTGGTCTTCCACAAATTGTATTTTGTTTTCAAGAAGAAATAATTTAACAGCTTTCTCGCCAAGTTTGCCCTCAAACATTTTTTTCTTTTTATTTTCCAATCCCCCAGCATGAAAATCGTGACGATTTGAGGTAAATGCCTTGGAACGCTCGGCGTATTGTAACGCTTCTTGGTAAAGAGGGCCTGTGATTACATAATTTTCTCTAATTATCATTTGTATACTCCATTTTTGATGTAAACGTTTCAATTTAGACTTTACTTAAATATTGAGAAAGATTTCAAAAAGTTATTTTTGCATAGACTTGTGCAGTAAAATCAATTTATTTAGATGGCATAAAGAAATTATTGATATTATAACACTAAATTAGAAATTGCACTACAATGTTTTATTATTTTTCAGTACTTTTACCTTGAATTGGTTACAATTCACACCCACGCCAGTTTTTATCATGTTATAAGTTATTGAGGTGTGAATTATAACAGATTTTGCACACAAAATGCTAAAAGGCAAGCATTTTGGCGCATGATTCCCACTACTTTGGCGCGGGTGTGAAAAGTAACTTGAATTGAACCCCTTTGCTGCGAGCGGAAACTGCCATAGGCAGTTAGAAGTACTAAGTTTCATCCTAACAATTGACATCATAATTTCCATGAGATAAAATAAAGACAAAAAACTATATTAGAATAAAAATAAATCAGATTGTATCTGTAGAATCAAAATTATTGAGAGGAAACATTACAAATTCTAGCAAAGCGTTGGATGAGAATTGCGTGTTGCAGAACAGTCGCCTGAATTTAGGAATTGTAGAAAAATAACTGATACAAATTATGCAGGATATTTTAGAGGGTACATGTCAAAAATATAAGTGTAGTGGACTATATTTTTTGATGTGTGCAGTCGAAGAAATAGACAAGTCAAGATGTGTCAGTTATTTTTCTACAGTTCCTTAGATTCGTTTGAGAAGATAGTGTGAAATTAAAATTTCACTATCCTGATTTGTACGCCTGCTGAAGCAGGCAGATGGGAGTTAGTGTGAAATTAAAATTTCACTATCCTGATTTGTACGCCTGCTGAAGCAGGCAGATGGGAGTTAGTGTGAAATTAAAATTTCACACGAGAAAAACGCGAAAGACAGCGTTTTTCATATCTATTTGAGCCGCAAAAGGCGACATGGGGGATAGTAGGAGGAGAGGAAAATGACAGAACTGAAATTAAATGACACTTTTTTTGCGCTAAATACAAACACAAGAGAAACTGCTTTTTTTGTTTTTAATGATTCAGAGGACGGACTGGAATATAGCGTTGACTGTTGTTTTCAAGCAAATGAATTTCAACAGGAGCGGGTGACCCCAAAATTGCAGTTGGGGATTATTGTTACATCAGTGCAAAGGATTGAAGACACAGCAGGAATGACATTTACAGTAAAAAATATGGATGAAGCATACAATAGAGACGATTTATTTTATATTTTTGAACAGGAACCGTTAGTAAATTATCAACTTTCTATTTTGGAATTTAAAGAGGATAGAGTACATATTACATGTAGTGGAACAGCAGTGAATGATGGGTATGCAGACCCTATTACAACTGCAACATTTGAGATTGATTGTTGGCTGCCAGTTATCACAGATATAAAAGACTGGGAAAAGTATGGCTTATAAGAAAACGAGCTGTGTGTTGTCGTTGACAGGGGGAAAACAGTATGCTAAACTGACTTTTAGAGTGGGTTAAACTGTCATACGTATTGGATGGAAAATTGTCTCATAAAGTATTCCCACTCGATAATATGCTTTTGAATTAGCAAATTTGACGAGAAAGCAGCAGCGTCAGAGGTGATGAGACTTGGATAAATACGAATATAAAGTTCGTTCAGAAGAAATTTCAAAAATGATCGAACAGGAAAAATATACAGAAGCCGTAAAAATAGCAGATACGATTGACTGGAGAAGGGTTAAGAGCGCATCAATGCTGTTAAGAATATCGGTATTATATAGAATCAACAGACGAAATGAAGAAGCGCGGGAAGTGTTAATGTTAGCATATGAGCGTTATCCTGCAAATCGTTCTGTTGTGTATTCCCTTTGTGAATTATCAATTGAGTTAGATGATGTTGTGTCAGCGATTGAGTATTATAAGCAGTTTGTAAAGTTGGCGCCAAAAGACAACGGTGTATTTACGCTTCGCTATCGTATATTGGAGGCGCAGGAGGCTAGTCTTGAAGAGCGAATTGAGATTCTTGAAGAATTAAAAAAGAAAGATTATCAGGAAGAATGGGCATATGAGCTTGCCTATTTGTATCACAGAGTAGGGTTGTCTACGAAGTGCGTTGAAGAATGTGATGATATTATACTCTGGTTTGGAGATGGACCATATGTGATGAAGGCAATGGAGTTAAAAGCAGTGCATGTGCCGCTTTCCAAATCACAGCAAGAGAAGTATGAAACTATGCTGAATCATGCGTCGGACAATTATAGTGATGACGCAGAAGCACAAGAAATGTACTATGAGGATGAATATGATTCTGAAAATATAGCATATTATCAGGATCCATATACAGAGGAATCATACGAAACGACAGGATATGATCAGGAATCCTATGATAGTACTGGGTATGATACACAGAATTATCCAGATACAGGATATGAAAATAGTGGATACAATGAACAAACTTATTCCAATGAACCATATGAAACGACAGGATATGACACACAGGGATATACAAATGAACCATATCAAAATAATGGATATAATACGCAGAATTATCCCAATGAGACATATGAAACGACGGGATATGACACCCAAGGTTATACAAATGAGACATATGAAACGACAGGATATGACACACAAAACTATCCCAATGAGACATATGAAATGACAGAATATGACACGCAGAGATATGCAAATGAACCATATCAAAATAGCGGATATAATACACAGAATTATCCCAATGAGACATATGAAACGACAAGATACGATACACAAGGTTATTCTAGTGAGACATATGAAATGACAGGATATGACACGCAAGGTTATTCCAACAAAGCGTATCAAAACGAAAACACACAATATAACCAAGAAACTTATGTTGGTGAACCGTATAATACAACAACCTTTCCGCAGGAAAATTATTCCGATTATGGGCAGAACGACTATGTGGATGACGGGTATGGAAATATAAATTATACAGATAAAAATAGTAATACTGGTGCGTTTTATGTGGAGCAGACTTATGATGAGAATGGGAATCTAATAGAAAATAGAAATGATGTTGGAAATGGCGTAAATCCAGACGAAACATATCGCAACGGACTTTATCTGTATCAGAGCAATCCGGCACCCGCTGCAAATTCGGGGGATATGAGTCAATACAATACAATCAATCTTCAAAAAGTGGTTGCGGAGAGCATGAAAGAGCTGTTTGCAGATGACGAAGATGTTTTTGCTGAGGATAGAGAAAAATATAATTCCAGCGAGGATGTAAATAATATTGCGCGGCATACACAGCAATACATCAATGTGCAGGGCAGAGATAACGAAGTATCAGAAGGTATGGCATACACGAGCAGTATTGCGCAGTTGGTGACTAGTGTTTCAGAGGCTGCACCCGCTCCTAATACAGGAGCAATCCGAAAGGTTTATGTGCCGGGAAAAGATGCGCGCCTAATTAAATCGGATTCTGATATAGAGGAGTTGCGAGATATCACAGAGCAGACTGTCAATGAAGAACACAATCGCATGGAAAACAACGAAGAAAATGTGTATCATAATCAGAATTTTTTGGAAGTAAGTGGGGAATTGAGTGCACAGGCAACAGGTACAATGAATCTTAAAGATGTGCTGGCAGAGTGGGAGCGAAAAAAGACAGAAAATGCAAAGAAACATCAAGAAGAAATTAAAAAGCGTGTTCTAACACAGACTGGTAAAATCTTTGCAGACTTTGACAATTCGCTCAAGAGTGGCATACTGGGTGAGATTCAGCGAGAGGAGGAAGCAGCGCAAAAAAGAAGTCCTCGTAAAGACAGATTTTTAGAGGCAGATGTAACAGGAGACATTCCGCAAAATCGTACCAAACAGGTGTCAGATGATACATTTGATGTGGAATATAAAACAGAACAAGTACAACATAGAAAAGAAGCGGCTGCTGTACAAGAGGAATATCAGCCAGAACTTGAGAATACACTTGAACAACCGTTAGAACTTGTTGTGCCGCCAGAAGAAATCAAGACGGAAAACAGTGTTGATTACCCATTACAGACAAATCAAGAGACTTGGGAGTCTGATGATGAATATGAGATGGAAAGTGATTTGAGTAACGATAAAGAATACATGCCAGAAGAATTGAATACAACATATTTGCCAGAACAAAATACAGAAAGTAGTACAGTATCAATCTCAGAGCAGAATACAAAAGTCGGTGTGGAGTACACACAGGAGATAAACGTAGAAGGCTATATGCCAGAGGAGAATTATGAATTAGAAGACAACTATCTAGAAGAAAATGATAACACTAATATACAAGAGACAAACACAGAAAAAGGTGCCTATTACGAAGATAATAATGAATATTTGCAAGCAGAAGACAATACTGACCAATCCGAAGGTACAGATAATTTCGATATGGAATCAGATAGTGATGGATACAATGGCACATATGCGTTAGAAGATAACCCAATTGAGAATAGAACAGAAGATTATAATAGTTTACAGGAAGCTTATTCTTATGATGACGACAATGAATATATACAAGAACCAAATACAGAACTTGAGATAGAATATGCAGATTATGGATATGCGGAAGAAGCCAGTGGATATACACAGGAATTGTATCAAGAAGAAACATATCCTGTTTCGGACAGAAATGGATATCGCCCAAATTATCAGTATGATGAGAGTCAACTTGACCCAGAGGATGCGGAGAGTATTGCGGAGATGGCAAAGGAGGATGCATTAAAGACACAGGAAATTAAAATGAACACAGCAGATCTCAGCTCACTTTCAGAAAAGATTGTCGCCACAACAAAAAAGGAAGCACGAGGAGCAAAGCGCGAGGAGTTGCGTGAGTTTACGGCAGAAGAACAGACTCTATTTGAGAATTTTGCTGTTACCAAAAAAATCAAGAAACAGATTATTTTTGCCTTGGAAAATATGACCCTTGCTGCCTACACTGGAAATGTCATTATTACAGGCGATGCAGGATTAGACACCGTTAGGATGGCAAAAAACCTGATTAAAAAATACCAAGTAACTGACGAAAATTTTTCGGGAAGGCTTGCGAAAATCACCGGGGAGAAAATCAATCAAAGAAATATTAAAGATGTCTTTGAGAAATTGAATAATGGTGGTATTATAATAGAGAAGGCAAATGGTATGAGCGAGGAGAAGCTGTATGAAATGACGTTGAACCTCAATCAGGAAAATCTCGGAATTGTAGTTATTATGGAAGACACCAAAAAAGAGATTTCAAAACTTTTGCAGAAGCAGGCAATGATTGCGGATTATTTTAATATCAGAATTGATCTGATGGAGATGGATAACAATGCATTGGTTGCTTACGCTAAAAATTATGCCTTGGCTTTGGAATATTCCATCGATGAGTTAGGAACACTCGCCCTTTACACAAGAATAGCAAACATGCAGAGCGGAAATCATGTAGTGACAAAGGATGAGGTAAGGGACATTATAGATGAGGCAATTTGGAAATCCAGAAAGTCCAAGCTCAAAAACTTTGTGGATGTGCTATTCGCAAGAAGGTATGACAATGAGGACATGATTGTCCTCAAAGAAAGGGATTTTATATAATGATATGAGGGTCAAAACCTCCTCTTAAAAAACGGTTTGTACCTTGA
>CAJUAE010000001.1 GCA_910583965.1 uncultured Lachnospiraceae bacterium | reverse complement strand
CTTTTTTAGAATTTTCAGGGTTGCATTACTGTTTATTTGTCAAGGTTCTTTTCTTAATTCAAATCGCTGTACATATATCCCTCGCGGCAGCTTTTATAGGTTATCATACTTTGTCATTTTCTGTCAAGTACTTTTTCAATCTTTTTTATTTTTTTGACATAAAAATCTCTCATGCCGCCTTTGGCGGCTCAAATAGAAATGAAAAACGCTGTCCTTTGCGTTTTTCCTGTGTGAAATTTTAATTTCACACGAACTCCCATGATTCCGCTTTGCGGAATCATAAATCCAGATGAGAAATGCCGTATTTCAGGCATTTCTCGGCGTGAAATTTAGTACTTCTCCGCAAAGCAGCCTTTGCTGCGAGCGGTTAGAAGTACTAAATTTCACGCTAATTCTAGCCTCTTTTTAAATCATAATAAAATAAATACTGCTGCAATATACCACTATTTTTTCCATATTTATCAAAAGGAAATCCTTGTGGATATTGAGCTGCAAGCACTTTATTAATATGCGTATCCCGTGGAAAGGCATCTGTTTGGTGTAACCCAAACAAACAAATGCAATCAGCAACTTTTACGCCTACACCATATAATTTCAATAGTTCTTTTTTTGCTGCATCATAATCCATTTGCCAAAGTTTTTCCAAATTAATATCACCACGATATACGCTGTTAGCTGTCTCATAAATATATCGACTCCGATATCCTAACCCGCAAGAAAACAATGCTTCAACTTGCGTTTCTGCTAAAGATTTTGGCGTTGGAAAGTCAAAATATATCACACCGTTGGCCGATTTTCTTTTTTCCCCATATTTTTCGCATAACGAATTAATACATTTACGAATCCTTTTAATATTATTTTGTTGTGAAATAATAAATGAAATTATTATCTCCCACAAATCTTGATATAATATCCTTATTCCTTTTCCATATTCTGCTGCTGTCATTAGATATGTATCATTTATGTCAATACTGGATATAATCTGAGCATAATCTGTCTCCATATCAAAATATTTTTTCCAAATATTATCATATTCTTCTTGTGTACAATCAAATGAAATATTATCCCCTTGCTGAAAAAGCTCAAGATACTTTCCTTTAGCAACAAGACAATACCTGTCTTCACCGCATTCTTTCATCCGAAAACACTGACCTGACATACAAATCTGTGAAACAGAAAAATTTTTATTTTGTATTGTGAGCATATTATATCCTTTCTAAACTTAATATATGTATGGCAATTCATCTCACGGCTAAAACCATAATTATTGTTGAGACACTATTTAGAAAATATCATTATCATAAGTTTGCTTTTAATAAAATACCAATAATTTTTCATTTATTTCATCTATTTTTTCACCACGTTGTTTAATATCAGAGTAAAATGCAATCTCTCCAATTTCATCTCTATCAGTTCGTTTTTGTTCTATCATAGTCAATACTTTTCTTGGAAGTGTAACGCCATAAAGTCCACCATATTCCTCATGCCACTCTTTAATCCAATATCCAGGAGGCATATAATAATGTACAATACCAAGGTAATCAAAGTTTACATTTTTCATTCCAAGTTCTTCTTCACACTCTCTACAAATACATTCTCTTAAACATTCTCCATCTTCAATAAGACCACCAAATGTTTCCCAATCATTTCTCCATCTATGCCATCCCATTAGATAATCATCTTCTATTTTTATAATAGCAAGAACATGATTGATAGAAGTATATTTCTTCATTGCTTCAGATTCGTCAATTTGTATTTTTTCAATAATCTTCGCCCCATTTTTTGCCCTAAAAATCACCAGACATTTCTCCAATCAAATTATTTTTTAGTTCCTTTTCTCGATTTTCATAATTATAATACCGAAACAGAATTTAGTTCCTTTTCCCGATTTTCATAATTATAACACCAAAACAGAAAATACTCTACTATTTTCCTATTTCCTATTTTTAGAAGTTGAAATTCTTTTACTGTTCTTAAAAAATTCCTTGTAAAAAGGAACAAATACTATTATACTAAATATTAGAAAAGCTGGGGACGGCACCCATAACAAAAAACAGTACACTTTTCATACAATCGAACCAAGGGGGAAGACACCCATGACAAAAAACATTATTGTAGTCGATTCTCAAGGCAAAAAATATGGAACCACTTATCTCAAAAGAGCTAAGGGACTTGTAAAACAAGGCAGGGCACGCTTTCTGACGCAAAATATGCTATGTCTTGCGTGTCCGCCGAATCAAAATTTGGAGGATTATACGATGTCAGAACAGACAATTGATAATATCGCAGTTGAAGCAAAAACGAATACAGCAGAAGACTCCATGGCAGAAGATAAATATTCTATGGAATATTGTCTTACACAAATTGAACATATTGCGCACCAGACAGAATATCTAAATGAGATTATTTCAGAATTGCGGCAGCTAGACAGTGATTCTTCCAGTGAGCAAAAGTCAATTACATTAAGCGATGTTGTAAAGCATAGAGAAACAACAAATCAACAATTACTGAAATTTTATGATAAGATGTATGACGACCTCAAAACTCCTATAAACAAAGATGCCATTTCCCACAAGGCACACCTTCAGGAGCAATTATTGAAAGTTATGGAAAACACACTAGAAAACAATGACTATTCAGCAAAAGAAGTCACTGATATATTTAATGGAGTACTAGATGCAATTCGGCATCTAACAGATTAGTCTTTAAAGATTATCATAAATTAGGAAAAGGCTTGTAACGAAAATATACAGTTACAAGCCTTTTTATGCACATAGGCACCCGTCATCAAACCGTTTTATCGGTTCGCTGACGGGTGCCCGGCGCGCGAGTAACTCGCTTGCACAGACCCTTACAGAGGACTGCTCAAGCGGCGTATGGGTCGCGCGGCGAGTAGAGGAAGATAAACCTTCTCTACCCGATTATATGAATATTCAAAATAATTTTCTTACTTGATTTTCCATCATAATATGTTCAAAAAACTGCAAAAAACCATCCTCTACTGCCATTTGGCTCAATTTCTTTTCTGGCAGGTCATAAAAATACTTCCCAGTCTTAATATCAATAGAGAGACTATCAATTGGAAATCCTTTTTCTCGTATTGTTGAATGGGGCTTTGTAGCTATTATAAACCTTTCACTTTCCATAGATGGTTCCATCGCTTCATATAAATGTGTATCATCATAGACAAAACAAATAGCATTCTTATATCGGGCTGTTAAATTTTTATACTTTTGTGCAAGTCCCGAATAATGTACAATCATTTCCTCATCTGTAAGATTCTTTCCATTCACTCTCCGCACGCAAACTCCTGGCTGATCTTGTTCAGGTACATTATCAAAATACAACCCTGAATCACAAGAAAATACTGATATATGAAAAGTTTTATAATATGTCATTGCTTTTTGATGCGCATTTTCCAATGGAGTATAACCGTTTTCCAACAGTGTTGGAATTTCCATAGTTAAATCTTTTAATCCAATAAGCTCTATGCCATATTTATTATTAAAACTTTCCAAACGTTTTTTCATCGCAGATAATTTCGCTGGATTACTTGTTCCATACAAAAATTTCATACTTTTATTCCTTGTCATAACCCTATATTTTGCTGTTATAGTATATTTCCTACACATCTGCATACACAATCGAATAGAGGAGATTTATCTTCCCCTACTTTCCGCGCGACCCATATGCCGCCTTAACGGCTTATTTCCTCTACACGGGTCTGCGCAATCGAGTTACTCGCGCTCCGGACGCGGGCAGCATTTACTGCTTATTTCCTCTCTGCGTCTGTGTGCATAAAAATAAAAAGACGCAATAAAACTACGTCTTTACAAAAGCTTCCAAAGGGACTCGAACCCTCGACCTACTGATTACGAATCAGTTGCGCTACCAACTGCGCTATGGAAGCTTGGTCTTAAAATTACAACCACGAAAAATATTATAGTCGATAAATCTTTTTTTGTAAAGTACTTTTTTAATCTTTTCCAAAAATGACATTAAGTGTGAATTGTAACTTGTTATATTGCTATTAACCTTTTGTGTCAGCTACTTGTTCCATATGAATCGATAACTGTTGATATGGAATCTCAATATCGGCATCGTCTAATGCATTTTTTACACTTTCAAGCAAGCGCCAACGCACCTCCCAATACTTTGGATTCTCACAAAAACAACGCATTCCTAACTCTACTGCGCTGTCTGCAAGCGCATTTACATACACAATTTTGGGTTCATTATGAAGAATATCCACATCATTGTCCATTACTTTTTGAAGCGTTTCTTTTGCAGATTTAATATCAGCATCATATGAAATACCAATTATAAGATCTACACGCCGAACTGGTGTATCTGTTGCATTGGTAATCGAACTGTTTGCCAAACTACCATTTGGCAAAACCACCACTTTACCATCTGTAGTCATAAGCTTTGTATAAATAATTCCAATCTCTTTCACAGTCCCCTCTGTTCCTAAACCAGATTCTGTGATAAAGTCACCCACGCGAAAAGGTTTGAGTAAAAGAATTAATACACCACCCGCAAGATTACTTAAACACCCTTGCAACGCAAGACCGATTGTCACACCAGCAGATCCGACAAGCGCAATCACACTTGTCGCATCAAACCCAAAATTACCTGCAATTATCAGCACTAAAATTCCATATAACGACGCCTTAATCAATCCGTCAAGAAATTGAATAACACCCGTTTCCACATTCGCTCGCTGAAGTGACCGTTTTGTTATTCTCCGTGTCAATTTAATCAACTTGGAGCCCACAAAAAACAAAATTGCGGCAAACAGTACTCTAACACCAAGACCAAGTACTTTCTCTGGTAATGTATCAAGAAACTTTTCAAAAGCATTTAGATTTTCTGTTATTTGGTCAATATCTAATTCCATTTCATTCAACAGCATATTCTTTCCCATCCATTCGTATATCATATGATACAATCCCAAAGGACATACCAACTTGTTCTCTTATATCTAACATTCGACAATTAATCGTTAATCGCATGAATAAACAATCCACTCCGAAGTTTTGGCTCAAACCAAGTAGACTTTGGTGGCATGAGCATATTTGCATCAGCAACACGAAAAAGCTCATGAATTGAAGTTGGATACATTGCAAATGCTACTTTACAATCTGTTTTCACGCGTCGCTCAAGTTCCTCAATTCCTCTAATACCTCCCACAAAATCAATCCGTTGGTTGGTCTTTGGATCTTGAATGTCAAGAATTGGTGCCAATATATAATTTTGAAGGATTGCCACATCAAGTCCATCTACAGGGTCATCACTTTGATATTCAGGCTTTACCTCCAGCAGATACCATATATCCTCCAACAACATGGAAATCTGCCCTTTTTGTGTAGGCTTTTGGCAAGTTGTACTTTTCGCAACAATTGTATAAATTTTGCTGACAGCATCCAAAAATTGCATTGCAGAAAGCGCATTTAAATCTTTTACAACTCGGTTATAGTCCATAATCATCAATTCTTCATCCGCAAATAAAACTGACAAAAAATAATTAAATTCTTCTACTCCTGTATAGTCAGGATATTCTTCTCGCTTTGTTAAACCTACTTTAACCGCGGATGCACAACGATGATGCCCATCTGCAATATAAATCTGTGAAATTCTTTCAAATGCTTGTTGTATCGTAGTAATCTCATCTTGAGCACTAATACACCAAACTCTATGTACAATTCCATCCTCTGATGTAAAATCATAAAGAGCTGATTGATTTTTAATTTTTGTTATCACTGACTGTATTGTATCATCTGCCCTGTATGCTAGAAAAATAGGTCCTGTCTGTGCCTCGCAAGTCGCGACATGACGAATCCGATCAAGTTCTTTGTCTGCACGTGTATTTTCATGCTTTTTAATTACTTGATTCTGATAATCATCTATACTTGCACATGCGACAATTCCTGTTTGAACACGCCCATTCATTGTAAGCTCATAAATATAGTAAATTGGTTTGTCTTCCCGAATGAATGTTCCGTCATAAATTTTATCCCAAAGCATATCATGTGCTTTTTGATAGACCTCATCAGCGTAGGTATCTACACTTTTATCAAATTGTGTCTCTGCTCGGTCAATATTTAGAAAAGAGAGCGGATTGTTTTTTACCGCTGCACATGCCTCCTCCCGATTGTAAACATCATATGGAAGTGCTGCTATTTTATCTTCCAATCCTTTTTTTGGTCTGTAAGCGCGAAATGGTCTGATAACTGCCATCTGTTATTCCTCCTAAGCGAAATTCTCTATTTCAAACATACTTTAACATTCTAACAGATATTTGCACCAATTAAAAGAAGATAAAAATAAAAATTTAAAGTTCATTATGCCTCAGGATTGTCCAATATTCCAATAAATAGTGGGAGTTCTCTCTCCATATCCAAAATCATATACAAAAATGGTTCATTAAAATATAACTCTTTTTGTGGTCTTAACATTGCCCTTAAACATCCCAGAAGTTCTGTTGATGCCGCCGCTTCAGTGCCCTCCTCGTCTACTTTAAGAACCGCATTTTGTCTGACAAGGCTAACAAATAAAGTACTCCCTGTTATTGCATCCTTTCCCATTAGAGAAAGATTTGCCTTATTTTCATTAAAACATTCTGTTAGTCCAATTTTTGTAAGACTTTCAACCAAGTTTACATCAAATGTACTCTTAAACTTAGGAAGTTTTAAATCAATAGATTCCCACTTTCTATTTGATAACATCTTATGTATGATACATTTGCTCAATTTATTATAAACATCTCGAACTGAGTATCTTGTTTTTGGTTTCAATGCGAAAAATCCTAATCTTTTACAGTGTTCTTTTCCTGTATTCTGACAATCAGAAAATCCAAAATGCATTCTCTGATTTGTAAGATAGGGTAAAATAACCCCCTCTGCAAAATCATTTGACACATATTCTAGTTCTGCTGTTTTATTCCGCATCATATCAACCTGTATAGAGCGTCTTCTCAAGCAATTTTCTTTTCCTTCATCTAACACATAAAAGTCTTCTTTGTGTGTATCAGATGCTTTAAAAGGATTCTCCCATTTTCCCTTAAAATAAATTGTATTAAAAAGTGCAAGCCTAATGCGCTCTTTTGGTTCTAATGGTTCTGTAAGCATTTGGTCAATCAATCCATTTGTTTGCATAGCAACCCAACGATTAATATTGTTCATCGTCTCATAAGATGGAAGTTCCGTCAAAAATACGTCTGCACCCATCAATGATTTTATAGTATTTGTCCACGTCTCGTTCACAGTAAATTTCCGATCAATCCACGCAGAATTAGCAATCGATAAATTCATATCTTCTTCTTTTACAGAAAATATGTTTATAATATCCGCAGAAAGTGACGACATATTATCTCCAAGCACCTTTATAAATTCTGCTTTTGTTGTCCCATCTGCTCCACATCCTGCCATAGCAAGCGTCAAATATACTGATAAGGGTGACAATATGGGATTTTTTTCTTGCATATTCTGCCGAAACAAATCATATCCAAACTTTTGAACACTCTCATAAGTTTTTTGTAGATCTGGTTTTAAAAACGCCATCTATTTTTCTTCCTCTCTCTTAAAATTTCTTAGTATCTTAAACTTTACACCAAATCTCTCACACATACAAGCATATTAAATAGGATTATCTAATATTCCTACAAACAACGGAACTTCTGTTTCCATATCCATAATAATATAAATAAATGGTTCATTAAAATATAACTCTTTTGAATCTGTTATCATTACGCCACGAGCCATCATTAAAACTTCTGTTGCAGCCGCCGCCTCTGTTCCTTCCTCATCTACAATAATTTTTGCCTTCTGACGAATCAGATTAATATAAAGTGTATCATTGTGAATTGTTTTACCCAATTGTTCAAAATTAGCTTTCCCTTCATTAAAGCATTCCGATAGCCCCATATTTATTAAACTTTCGTTTAATTTTTTATCAAAAGTCACCTCAAATTTCGGAAGTTTTAGGTTGACTGTTTCAGTCTGTCTATTGACTAGAATATCTGATATGACTTCATCGGTCAATTTTTGATAGACTTCTCTAATGTCACTTTCTCCTGTTGGTTTTAATGCGATAAATGCGAATGAATTATTGCTATTTTCATCACTTTTCTGATAAGGCAGCAAAACCCCCTCCATAAAGTCATTAGAAAGATATTCTAGCTCTGTCAAATACAAATTCATCATGTCAACTTGCTTTTCTTTCTCTTGTTCCTTTTGCAGATAAAATACTTCACTCTGTGTATTTTGTGATTCAAATGGCACTTCCCACTTTCCTTTAAAATATACTGTATTTAACAGTGCAAGACGAGTCTGTTCTGTTAATGGTTCTGATAACATTATATCAATTAGTCCATTTGTCTTATCATTTATCCAACTATTTACTTTATTCATTGTTTGTTCTGTGGAAAGATCTTCTTGAAATATCTCTGCATCCATTAAAGATTTTACCGTTCCAAGCCATGTATCATTCGCAACAAACGCATCGTCAATCCACGCAGAATTAGCAATCGACAAATTCAATATATTTCCTGTTGCCAAAAAGCGATTCATCATGTCATCGGATAATGACAGCAAATCATTGCCAAGTACATTGTAAAATTCTTCTTTGGTGGTTCCTTCTGCCCCACACCCTGCCATGGAGAGTGCCAAATATGCCGATACTGGCGAAAGTACTGGATTTTCGCTATCTATATGCTGTGCAAACAAATCGTATGCAAATTTCTGAACATTTTTATAAGATTCAATCGTATAGTCAATGCAAACACTTTGGGTTATATTTTCTGTTGAAGGTATTGATTCAGCTTCTAAACTGTCGTTCTTTTTTTCTTCTGTTTCTGGCACAACAGACATCTTTTCTGCTTTGCGAGCACATGCACTAAAGACACAGACTACCGCAATAACTGTAATAATGATAAATATTCCCTTTTTTACCATAATTTTATCTCCTCTTTTCATATATTTTATGATTCGTTTTCAAATCGAAAAACATAGCCATACTCTGGTGATGTCAAAAAAGTATCAATTTCTGCCTTAGTAAAAATTCCTGTCAACTGAAAATCTTCAGACAATCTTACTGCGTATCCCAAATCAATTAAACGCCTGTATTCCTGTTCGATCAATAAATTCCCAACATTTGAATGATATAAGTCTTCATACTGTGTTCCGTTCGCTGTTTCTATATCCCCATAAATATCAATCGCTACTTGATATGCATAAATTGTGCTATCTGTTATATCTGTCGTATTCTCCTGTGTTGTATAATAATTTATCGTTTCCTGTAAATAATAATAACAAAGAATTGCTCCTTTCTCTGGCACTGAATAACAATATTCTAATGCCTCCTTCTCTCCATAATATTCACGAATAACCTTATATGCAGATTCTGTTTCTTCTTGTGCTTCCCAATGTGCGAAATTTGATTTTTGTGCTGCCTTATCCTCCATACTTTGTGATTTTGCATCTACCAATGGACTATTATTTGTCGTAGATGTTGTACCTGTTGATAACGCATCCTCTGCCATCTCTGTCATTCCCGATTCCACTGCCAATCTTCCAACATCATTCTTGTCCATATTACTGTCTATTGTATTTGCCTGCGTGCTAATATCAGTATGTTCCATTTGTATATCTTCTTTATTAAAATTCATATTTGCATTCTGATAGGACCAAAATGTTATTGCTGAAATTGTTGCTGCACAGGCAACTGCCATACTCCATTTAAGAACAGGTTTGTTCTTATGCGAAACAATTGTCGGATTTAATGCTTCCTCTATAAGTGTATCATCAATGTATTCCATACATTCTAACAGCTCTTTTCCTCTCATAGCTGGACACCCCCTTCCTCCAAATGTTCTCGCAATTTATTTCTCATACGAAACAAAATTGATTTTACTTTACTCTCACTCACATGGAATAACTGTGAAATTTCCTTGACAGAATCCATATACCAATAACGGCGTACAAAAATCATTCGCATCTCCTTCGACTGTTGATATAAGAAATCACTAATAATGCGCCCGATTTCCTCGCTATCCATCTTTTGCTCAAAATCATTTGGAGCTGGAATACAATTTTCAATTTCTTCACTCAATTCGACTACTGTCACACATCGCTTTTGCGCATGATAATAATCATATTTTCCAAAAGAAAAATTACGTGTAAGTTTTGCCAGATAAGCAAAAAAATAATTAGGACGCTTTGGTGGAAGTGTATTCCATGTCGCATGATATGTATCATTTACACATTCTTCTGCGTCTTCTCTATCATGTAATATATTCATAGATAAATTTTGCAACCGTCCGCCATATTTACAGTCAGTTTCTGTAATTGCCTGCTGCGAACGTTGCCAAAATAATTCAATAATTTCATTATCTTCCAAATGATAACCTCCTTTATCTTTAAACCCTTTCTTTATAAGAAGGATTTTTATGGAACTGGTTGCAATTTTTTCTAAATTATAAAATAGTTGTTTTAATTGCGTACACCATATTCATATTACGCAATTGTATTATTATCAAATAAAATAACAACAGCTTTTGACAATAAAAATACATTATGTTATAGTAATTACGAAAGAATTATTCAAAATAAATTCTTTGTGATATTAATATTTAGGAAAGGAAAACAAAAATTATGACGGAAGAAGATAAGAATCTATTAGAACGCATTAATGAGTACGCTGACCGTGTATTAAAAGATTTTGACCCACAAAAAACACAGGTTTCTTTTCAGTTAGAAAAACTTAAACCAATCATGGAGGAAATCGCAAAGGAAAAAAATACGACAGTGGAGGAAATCTTCATCAAATACATGGATTTGGCAAGTCAAGTCACCGTAAGTCGTGAGACAAAATTCCAGAATACAATTGGCAATATGACTAAATATGGCGATGTACATGATGCATTCTAAAATATACATCACTTTAAACACATAATCCTTTGTATTCTCATATGTATGGAAGTACAAAAAAAGGATGTACACATCCTTTTTTTGTACTGTTCCTTTTACACTTGATTCCTCTCTAAAAGCTATATTTACACATTAAAACACTCTATAATAATTTCCCCTTATTTGCTTCCGAGAAGCCATCCCTTTTTACACAACTAAAAATTCACATAAATAAAACTTTCTAAAAGAATCCGAATATCTTTATTTTAGTGTACTGTTGTTTCTATAAAGAAATTATTACATACTTATTTCATCTTGTCAACTCTTTTCCCAATACTTTGTCTATATATTTTACAATTTGTCGTGCATTAAAGATGCATTTTACGTCCAAAAATATTACTAATATATTACAAATTCTTTGTCTGTATGATTGTATTTAATAGAACACTTATATAATATTTATTAATTGCAAAAATTGTGCGAATAGGGAAAACTAAATTTTTCCTATTCGCACAATTTTTGAACTCGTTCCACCTTTACTTTACAATACGTACACGGAACACGCCATCAATATGATTTAACTGCTCAAGAATCTTTTCATCTGCAGGTTTCTCAATATCCATTAGCGTATAGGCATACTCTCCTCTTGACTTATTCGTCATATCACTGATATTAATTCCTGATGCACCAAAAGCAGCCGTGAATTGTGTAATCATATTTGCAATATTCTTGTGCAATATTGCCACCCTTCCAATATTATTGCACACACCCATATCACATGTAGGATAATTAACGCTGTTTCTAATATTGCCATTCTCAAGATAATCTTTCAATTCATCCACTGCCATCACAGCACAGTTATCTTCGGATTCCTCTGTAGAAGCGCCAAGATGTGGAATAACAATGCACCCCTTCTGCCCCGCTGTCGTCGGATTTGGAAAGTCTGATATATACTTTCTAACCTTTCCTGACTCCAGTGCAGAAATCATATCCTTCTCATTGACAAGCAAATCTCTTGCAAAGTTTAACACAATTACACCCGATTTCATCTTTGCAATGGCAGCAGCATTAATCATTCCTTTGGTCGCATCCATTAGTGGTACATGAATCGTAATAAAATCACAGTTTGCATAAATGTCGTCTACATTAACAACATGTTTCACTTCACGGGAAATCTTTAACGCAGCATCTACTGAAAGATATGGATCATATCCATAAACATCCATTCCAAGCGCTACTGCTGCATTTGCCACACGAATACCAATCGCACCAAGACCGATGATACCCAATTTTTTACCTTGAATTTCTGTCCCTGCAAAGTTCTTTTTCTCCTTTTCTGCATCCTTTGCAACAGTCTCAGAACTCGCATTAGCTTTTACCCAGTCAATTCCTCCAATAATATCTCTCGACGCAAGAAGCATACCAGCAAACACAAGCTCTTTCACTCCATTTGCATTGGCCCCAGGTGTATTAAACACAACAATTCCCTGTTCTGCACACTTGTCAAGCGGAATATTGTTCACTCCTGCGCCAGCTCTTGCAACTGCAAGAAGTGTCTTTGGAAGTTCCATCTCATGCATTGATGCACTTCTGACAAGCACTCCCTCTGCCTGTGTAATGTCATCTGTTGTCTGGTAATTCTCTGTAAATCTTGATAAACCTATATCTGAAATAGGATTCAGGCATTTATATTGATACATTATCGGTTCTCCTCCTCAAATTTTTTCATAAACTCCACAAGCTTCTCTACACCTTCAATTGGCATTGCGTTATAGATACTTGCACGCATTCCACCAACCGTCCTGTGACCTTTTAGATTCTCAAATCCTGCCTCTTTCGCTTCTTTAACAAACTTCGCATCCAGTTCTTCACTGCCTGTCACAAACGGAACATTCATTAAAGAGCGGTCCTCTTTTCTAACTGTTCCATGAAAAAGCTTACTCTCATCAAGAAAATCATAGAGAATCTTCGCTTTTTTCTCATTGTACTCCTTCATCTTCTCAAGTCCACCCTGCTTTTTAAGCCACTTGAATACTTTTCCGCAGATATAGATGCCATACGCAGGCGGTGTATTGTAGAGCGAATCATTATCTGCATGTGTTTTGTACTTTAACATGGTTGGGGTTCCTGGAAGAACATCATCCGTAATTAAATCTTCCCTGATAATTACAATCACAACACCAGCCGGCCCAATATTTTTCTGAACACCACCATAAATAACTCCATATTTTGTAACATCCACTGGCTCTGACAGGAAACATGAAGATACATCTGCCACAAGTGTTTTTCCCTTTGTGTCTGGCAATGTCTTGAACTTTGTACCATAAATTGTATTATTTTCACAGATATATACATAGTCTGCATCCTCAGAAATTGGTAAATCAGAACAATCTGGTATATAAGAGAATGTCTGATCCTCACTTGATGCAATCTTATTCGCCTTGCCAAAAAGACATGCCTCTTGATACGCCTTTTTCGCCCACTGACCAGTCACAATATAGTCTGCGACACCATTTTTCATAAGATTCATAGGAATCATAGCAAACTGCTGACTCGCGCCTCCTTGCAAAAACAGCACCTTATAATTGTCAGGAATATTCATAAGTTCTCTCAAATCTGCTTCAGCTTCTTTGATAATTTTATCGTAAGCCTTGGAACGATGACTCATCTCCATCACAGACATACCAGTTCCTTTATAATCTAACATTTCATCTGCAGCTTCTTTAAGAACTTCTTCAGGTAAAACTGCGGGACCTGCTGAAAAATTGTACACTCTAGACATTTTCTAACTCCTCCTAATTTCTTTACAATTCGACATATGCTTTTATTAAGTAGTATAACTGTCTTAAATCTATATCAACAACATTTTAAACGATAAAAATGTTGATCTTTGTCATAATACCAAACAGACACGATTTATTGTCTATTGATTCATCTTCTCAAAGCATCAATAAAACATAATAACAGGTGTACCAATTTTCACATTATCATATAACTCTGTCATTATTTCAAGCGGTGTATTAATGCAGCCATGAGAACCATCTGTCTGATAAATCTCGCCTCCAAATTCCTTGCGCCAAGTAGCGTCATGAATCCCAATATGACCATCAACCGCCATCCAGTACTTGACAGGCGTCGCATAATTGGCACCTCTAAGTATTCTATTTTTCTGTTTAAAATACACAGAGCAAACTTTGGAAGGCGTTCCCCATCTCTGCGTAATATTTCCTGTAACGATTGGCGTATCAATAACAATCTCGCCATCTACATAATAATACATATGCTGATTACCCATGTCAACCTCGACATATGTATCCCCAATATCATCAACGCCTTTTTCCCATGCCTCAGACAAATACTGTGGTGTTCGTATTCCGCTTTCTTTATTGAGAAACGCACTTAACAAAAATTCATATTCTGCTTTCTCGTCAATCTCATTGCCATACTCTCCGCCAGACACTTTCACAATATCGCCTCTTGTCGCCTTAAAATTACGCTCTATTCCTACTGTATTATAGGTTGATGCCAAATATGCCACATATTCCTTGATAAGTGTCTCATCAAGTACTGGGCGATTCTGTTCATCAAACACAATTTCGCTTTCCTCGTCCAGCATCATCCAATCTGCAACTACTGCCTCGTCAATAACTTCCTCACAATCACCAAATTGATACGTCAAATGGAAGTCCTGAAATTCGCTAATGCCTTTCCATTTTGCAAACATATCCTTCATCTCTTTTGTATGAGGAACACTTTTGTAGCACTTTTCCTTATTTTCTCTAGCTGACAAATCAATTAAAATATTTGAAAATGATATTTCTTCCTTGTCTGTTAATTGATTAACAATCTCAGCACAGATCAATTCTACTGCATTTTCCTTTAAAAGTAAATCCTTTGTTTCATCTACAAGAACATATCCTTCTTTAATGCTCTTTACAATGGAAATAGTATTTTCATCATTATATAAATTGTCATTAAGCCATGCTATTTCATTCAACTTTGCTATCATTACAGTCATATTACAATAATAAGTGGGATACACTGTTGCATGCAAAAAATCATATATTTGCGGAGGTTTTAGTTTAAACCAATACACTAAACAATTCTCCAACCATTGAAATGGTTGCGATTTACACTGTTGCATATATTTCTTAACTGCTGGTTTATAAGATATTGTCACTCCATACTCGTCAAGCGGAAGTTCATGCATTACACCATCTACTGTGCGCACTGTAATTTTGTCAGCATGCAAATCATAAGAATCATCTAGAATATCCGTCACTTTCTCCACTGTCATACCCGTACAATATACACCATTTATAATCACAAACATTGGAAAAACATTTTGATAATATTGGTCCAATGCGATGACAGCACCAACTCCCAGCACTGCCATCACACCTATCACTCTAATAAAACCTAATAAAATTTTTCTCATAGTACCTTATTACAAAAATTCTATTGGCGCTGCTTTAAATCCTCTGCGTCAAATGCCTCACTGATTGCTGCTCCTGCTGGAACCATAGGAAATACCTTGTCATCTTCTTCAATGACACACTCAATTACAACTGGCTTTTGCAGAGAAATTGCCTTTTCAAGAGCAGGTCCTACCTCCTCACACTTTGTGACACGAATTGCCTCGCAACCAAGCCCTTCAGAAACTTTCACAAAATCTACTTTATCTGTTAAAATTGTTTGCGAGTATCGCTTCTCATAGAACAATGTCTGCCACTGACGAACCATTCCCAGCACATGATTATTGATAATAATCTGAATAATAGGAATATTATAGCGGCTTGCCGTTGCCAACTCATTCATATTCATACGAAAACAGCCATCTCCGGCAATATTGACACAAATTTTATCTGGTCTTCCAACCTTTGCACCAATACAAGCACCCAGTCCATATCCCATTGTTCCAAGTCCACCAGACGAAAGGAATGTTCGTGGCTCTGTATATCGATAATATTGCGCCGCCCACATTTGATGTTGTCCTACATCAGTAGATACAATTGCTTTTCCATCTGTAACTCTATCCAATTCTTCAATGATATAAGGACACGTAAGTTTATCTGATTCATATCGCAATGGATATTTTTCTTTCAATTCTTTTATCTCTGCAATCCACGCATCATGATTCTGCTGCTCAAGCTTACTATTTAGCTCTTTTAAAACAGTTTTTAAATCTCCAATAACAGAGGCATCTGTCTTAATATTTTTATTAATTTCTGCAGCGTCAATATCAATATGTAAAATTTTTGCATTCTCTGCAAACTTCTTTGGATTTCCCACTACACGATCAGAAAAACGTGCTCCAAGCGCTATCAGCAAATCACACTGACTGACACCATAATTTGACGTCTTAGTACCATGCATACCAATCATGCCTGTGTAAAGAGTACTTTTCCCATCAAAAGCGCCTTTTCCCATCAATGTATCACACACAGGTGCTTGTATTTTCTCAGCAAATTCCTTGACTTCTCGCGATGCACCAGAGATAATCGCACCTCCGCCAAGATAAATATAAGGTTTTTTCGCAGCTTTAATCAAATCAAGTGCCACATCAATATCATTTTCAGTATATGAATTAACAATCACTGGTGGTTCTGGTTTTATTGGAATAAATTCACATTTATTTGCTGTTACATCCTTAGTAATATCAACCAATACTGGTCCTGGTCTTCCTGATTTTGCTATCTTAAATGCACGTCTGATGGTCTCTGCAAGTTTTGTGACATCTTTTACAATATATCCATGTTTTGTGATTGGCATTGTCACGCCTGCAATATCAACCTCCTGAAAAGTATCCTTTCCAAGCAATGGCAAATTTACATTGGCTGTAATTGCCACTAATGGAACAGAATCCATGTAAGCTGTTGCAATCCCTGTTACAAGGTTGGTCGCTCCTGGACCACTTGTCGCAAGACAAACTCCAACCTTTCCCGTTGCACGCGCATACCCGTCAGCCGCATGAGAAGCGCCTTGTTCATGAGAAGTAAGAATATGTGTAATCTCATCACTGTGCTTATATAATTCATCATAAATATTCAGGATTGTTCCACCAGGATAACCAAATACGGTATCAACCCCCTGCTCTTTCAAACATTCAATAACAATTTGTGAACCTGTTAACTGCATATTTTAATCTCCTTTGGTCATATAAACATTGTTATTTTCTCAGTTATTTCCTAGGAAGCTCCAATATCGCTCCCCGATTGCCACTTGTGACAAGTTCGCGGTATCTTGCAAGATAACCCGTTGTAATCTTTGGTTCTCTTGGCTGCCAATTTGCACGACGTTTTGCCAACTCCTCATCAGATACCTTGACATTTAAAGTGCACTCTGTAATGTTGATAGAAATAATATCTCCCTCCTCAACTAGTGCAATCGGTCCACACACCGCAGCCTCTGGCGACACATGCCCAATCGAAGCTCCCCGCGATGCACCAGAAAAACGACCATCTGTAATCAGTGCTACCGTAGAACCAAGTCCCATTCCTGCAATCGCCGATGTAGGATTCAACATCTCACGCATACCAGGACCGCCTTTAGGCCCCTCATAACGAATCACCACAACATCTCCTGCAACAATTTTTCCACCTTTGATTGCCTCAATCGCGTCTTCCTCACACTCAAAAACACGTGCTGGCCCTTCATGCACAAGCATCTCTGGTGCAACTGCAGAACGTTTTACAACACTTCCATCAGGTGCAAGATTCCCCTTCAGCACAGCAAGTCCTCCTGTTTTGCTATATGGATTGTCAAGTGGTCTTATAACCTCAGGGTTTTTATTCTGAACGCCTTTAATATTCTCACCGATTGTTTTGCCTGTCACAGTCATGCAATTTTCATTTAAAAGTTCCAGCTCTGATAAAGCATTCATCACTGCATACACACCACCTGCTTCGTTCAAGTCTTCCATATAAGTAGGTCCTGCTGGCGCAAGATGACAAAGATTTGGTGTTTTCGCACTGATTTCATTCGCGTAAGAAATGTCAAAATCAAAACCAATCTCATGTGCAATTGCTGGTAGATGAAGCATTGAATTGGTGGAGCACCCAAGCGCCATATCAACAGTAAGCGCATTGATAATCGCTTCTTTTGTCATAATATCACGCGGACAAATATTTTTCTTAAACAATTCCATCACTGCCATACCAGCATGTTTTGCCAATTTAATTCTCTCTGAATACACCGCTGGAATGGTTCCATTTCCCTGTAATCCCATACCAAGCGCCTCTGTCAAACAATTCATAGAATTGGCTGTATACATGCCTGAGCAAGAACCACATGTAGGACATGCCTTCTGTTCAAACTCACAGACATCTTCCTCCGTCATCGTACCTGCCGCATAAGAACCCACTGCCTCAAACATGGAAGAAAGACTACGTTTTTGTCCCTTTACATGCCCTGCAAGCATTGGGCCACCAGACACAAATACTGTCGGCACATTGATGCGCGCTGCTGCCATTAGCAAACCAGGAACATTCTTGTCACAGTTTGGCACCATAACAAGCGCATCAAACTGATGTGCCAAAGCCATACATTCCGTAGAATCCGCTATCAAGTCTCTTGTGACAAGAGAATACTTCATACCAATGTGTCCCATGGCAATTCCGTCACAGACTGCAATCGCCGGAAAAACAACCGGAACACCGCCCGCTTCTGCCACGCCAAGTTTCACAGCGTTTACAATTTTATCCAAATTCATATGTCCCGGCACAATTTCATTATAAGAACTGACAATGCCAACCATAGGTTTCTGCATTTCTTCTTCCGTAAATCCTAATGCGTGAAACAGACTTCTATGTGGCGCCTGCTGCATTCCCCTTTTTACATTATCACTTTTCATTCTTAAATCCCCCTCACAATCAAATCTCCCATTTCCGCTGTTCCAACCTGCTTTACGCTCGCATGTTTTCGTTCTTCCTGTGGCATAATATCAATTGTGCGATAACCGTCCTGAAGCACTTTTTTCACTGCTGCCTCAATAGCATCTGCTTCTTTATCCAAATCAAACGAATAGCGAAGCATCATTGCTGCACTTAAAATTGTCGCAATTGGATTTGCAATTCCTTTTCCTGCAATGTCTGGTGCAGAACCACCACTCGGCTCATAAAGTCCAAATTTTGTATCATTTAAACTTGCTGAAGACAACATACCAATAGACCCTGTGACCATACTTGCTTCGTCTGAAAGAATATCACCAAACATATTTTCTGTCAAAATCACATCAAATTGTTTTGGGTCCTTCACAAGTTGCATTGCACAGTTATCGACAAGCATATGCTCCAATGTGACTTCTGGATAATCCTTTGCAACTTCCTCCACCACTTTTCTCCAAAGCCGAGAAGAATCAAGTACATTTGCCTTATCGACACTAGTCACTTTTTTTCGGCGTTTCATTGCAATCTCAAAACCTTTAATAGCAATACGTCGAATCTCATTTTCTGTGTATGCCAATGTATCGATTGCTGTGACAACACCATCCACCTCTTTTGTGCTGCGCTCTCCAAAATACAATCCACCTGTAAGTTCTCGCATAATCATCATATCAAATCCGCTACCAATAATATCGTCCCGCAACGGACATGCTTCTTTTAAATCTTCATATAAATAAGCTGGTCTTAAATTTGCAAACAAATTTAAAGACTTTCTTAATTTCAAAAGTCCTGCCTCTGGTCTTAAATGTGGCGGCAACTTATACCAGGGTGATGTTGAAGTATTTCCACCAATCGATCCCATCAAAACAGCATCTGCTGCTTTTGCTGTAGCAATCGCCTCATCTGTAAGTGGTTCCCCACAAGCATCAATCGATGCGCCACCCATCAAAATATCTTTATACGAAATACTGTGACCATATTTTTTAGCAACTTGATCTAGTACTTTCTTCGCTTCTGTAACAATTTCTGGTCCAATTCCGTCACCAGGTATACAAACAATATTCAAATTCATGCCTTTATCTCCCTTTCCTTGAATGGTTTTTCGCTGCATTCCATCCTTTCAGTCAACACCCTTGCGCAAACTGCAAGATATTAGACCCTTGCAGCATTCACCAAATGTCCGCTTCGCAGCCACTCAGCTCATTACTCGCCGGAATAAATATACACATACTCAATCATATTACATTCGACAGAAAATTTCAACAAGATTACATAAAAAAATCTCCCTGATATCCTTGGAGACTTTTTTAAATCATAATTCTATTCGCTGTCTGGCTTCTCAACCTGCTCGATTGCTGCCTTCTTCATAGGAATACGGCAATTTTTATTACTGCCAAACTCTACAATAACATCCTCATCTGTGACATCGATCACCATGCCATAAAATCCGCTGGTAGTTAGAATACTGTCACCAACCTCCACCGAATTGACAAGAGCAGCCTTTTTCTTCTGCTCCTTTCTCTGAGGACGAATCATTAGAAAATACATAATTCCAAACCAAAATACCACCATTACAACCAGTGATATCATACTTGCAGCTCCTTGTCCTGCTGCCATTGCATCTCCTTCTGTCAACAATAAATTCATATCTAACTTTTCCTCCTATATCGCCGTTGGGAACTACCTCATAATATTTACTGTTGCATTCCCTTATGTCAAACACATAGTATATATCATACACAATAATTTCCAATACTTCAAGTAAAATATTTATAAAACGCTGTCCAAATATATTTATAAGCAAGTAAAATATAATAACGATTATTGTAACACTCACAATTAATTAATTTCATTGTTATAATGCTACTAAAATCATACTCTTTCACACATTTCCATTTGCCTGTATCCCTTCCAATTTACGTTTTTTATAGGAGGCAAACTCCCCTGCATCAAGCGCATCTCTAATTTCCGTCATCATCGTATTGTAGAAATATAAATTATGCAATACACACAACCGCAAACCAAGCATTTCCTTTGCCTTTAGCAAATGACGGATATAAGCCCTCGAATATCTTTGACAAGCAGGACAACCACAGCCTTCTTCAATCGGTCTAGAATCCAATTCATACTTTGCATTAAACAGATTGATTTTTCCATTGTTTGTATACAAATGTCCATGACGCCCATTTCTAGTTGGATACACGCAATCAAAAAAATCAATACCACGCTCTACTCCTTCCAAAATATTTGCGGGTGTACCTACTCCCATCAGATAAGTTGGCTTGTCCTTTGGCAAATATGGAACCGTTTCCTCTAAAATATAATACATTTCTTCATGCGTCTCACCAACAGCCAATCCGCCCACTGCATATCCATCCAAATCCATCTCAGAAATTCGCTTCGCATGTTCAATACGAATATCTGCATAGATTGCTCCCTGATTAATGCCAAACAATAATTGATTTCTATTAATTGTATCCTCTTGTTCATTCAGCCTATGCATCTCAGTTTTACACCGCTCAAGCCAACGTGTTGTACGCGCAACAGAATTTTCAACATACTTTCGATCTGCCTTGCTAGGTGGGCACTCATCAAAGGCCATTGCAATTGTGGAAGCGAGATTGGATTGAATACGCATACTCTCCTCTGGTCCCATAAAAATCTTTCTTCCATCTATATGAGAGTTAAAGTAAACTCCCTCCTCTTTAATCCTGCGAAGTCCTGCGAGCGAAAAGACTTGGAATCCACCAGAATCCGTCAAAATCGGTTTCTTCCATGACATAAACTTATGCAAGCCACCAAGCTTCTTAATTGCCTCATCTCCTGTTCTAACATGAAGATGATAGGTGTTAGACAATTCTACTTGTGTACCAATATCTTCTAAATCTGCTGTTGATACTGCCCCTTTAATCGCAGCTACAGTACCGACATTCATAAATACTGGCGTCTGAATCACGCCATGAACTGTTGTGACTTCTGCGCGCTTAGCACGTCCTTCTTGTTTCAACAATTTATACATCCATTTCAACTCCTCAAAAACTACCATCTCATTATATCTGTTCCATCATAACATACTCTTTCCAATTTTGCATTAGGAATTATAGAAAAATACTACTTCTTGATTTTTGTGCATTTTACATTTATAATATTTGTTGCGACAAAATTCTTACAAGATAAAATTGAGTAGAAAAACTGAATCTTCTACTCATGCACACACCATACCCAAAATACTAATAACATCTTTAAATCTTTAAAAATTGAAAGGAAAAATCAATTATGTCAGGTTCAACATTTGGAAATATATTTAAAATCACTACTTGGGGAGAATCCCATGGCTCTGGAATTGGTGTTGTGGTTGATGGCTGTCCGGCTGGTCTTGCCTTAAATGAAATGGACATCCAATCTTTTCTTGACCGACGAAAACCTGGTTCCTCTCGTTTTACAACGCAAAGAAAAGAATCGGACAACGTTGAAATTCTCTCTGGTATCTTTGAAGGAAAAACAACTGGCACTCCTATCTCTATGGTTGTGCAAAATACCGCGCAAAGATCTGCTGACTATAGTGAGATTGCATCCTACTACCGCCCTGGACACGCAGACTATACCTTCGATCAAAAATACGGATTTAGAGACTATCGCGGAGGCGGACGCTCCTCTGGGCGCGAAACGATTGGGCGTGTTGCAGCAGGTGCTATCGCGTCAAAACTTCTGCTCGAACTCGGTATTACAATTTCTGCTTACACGCAGGCAATCGGTCCAATTGAAATACCAAATCCAGAACGTCCCTTAAATTGTATTGATATTGACGAAGCCAGAAATAATCCAACAGGTATGCCAGACAAAGATACTTCACGCAAAGCAGAAGCTTATTTAAAAGAATGTATGGAAAAATTAGACTCTGCAGGCGGAATTATTGCCTGTCGTGTCGTTAATCTACCTGCGGGAATCGGGGAACCCGTCTTTGAAAAATTAGATGCCAACCTTGCGAAAGCAATCCTGTCAATCGGCGCCGTAAAAGCATTCGAGATTGGCGATGGCATCAAAGCTGCGTCTGCAAATGGTTCTTCTAACAATGATCATTTTCGGATAAATGGTTCTTCTGTAATCAAAACCACAAATCATGCAGGAGGAGTCCTAGGTGGTATCAGTGACGGTTCGGAACTTATTCTAAGGGCCTATTTCAAACCTACTCCATCCATTTTTCAGAAGCAAGATACAATTAATAAAAATGGAGAGGAAATTACAATCCAAATCAAAGGAAGACACGACCCAATTATTGTTCCAAGAGCTGTTGTCGTCGTAGAGTCAATGACAGCAGTCACAGTGTTAGATATGTTATTACAAAATATGACTGCCAGAGTAGACAAGATAAAAAATTTTTATTCGTAATATTAAAGATCTTTTTCTCTATACAAGTCTATACAATTGAGCAGGGAAAGTCTATCTTCCCTGCTCGGACGCGATCAGCTTTTGCTGCATCGTTCCTTTCCGCGTCTGTGTGCCAAAAAAGTGGCCTAAAGCCACTTTCTGCAGAAGTATTATTCATTATGAAAGTTCATGGAATATAATGCAATTCGCCTGATTAATCTCAAGCTCTTTTCCATTCATTACCATATAATTTTCTTCATAATTTACTCTAAAAAAGGTCATTGTATTTGATTCATGATTTAAACTTACCAGATGCTTATTATCTGGAAAGAGTGCTGCATCCTTTGGATACTCTCCACTAACTGGCAGATAAAACAATTTAGTTAGTTCCCCTGTTTTCTGATTAATCTCAAACAACGAAACACAATTGTCACCTGCTGTGGAGGTAATAATATATCTACCATCAAAAGAAATATTTAAAGCACTTGCTGCCACTCCCTTATATTCAAACTTATCCGATGTAGGAATTGTCTGAATCAGGTCAAAAAATGGCACATTGTCCTCCTCATGATATTCATATACATCAATACAGTTCTTCATCTCACTTACAATATACAAAAAACGTCCATCTTCTGAGAATTTTAAATGTCGTGGTGCAGAATCGATATCACATCGAATAATATCTACTTGTCGTAAAACTCCTCTGTCATGATCCAGACGATAAATATTTACATAGTCAATCCCAAGGTCTGCCGCACAGAGATACTTATTATCTCTTGTCATTTTCACACAGCTAATATGCGGCCGATAGCTTCTTTCCGCAATACTTCCAAGTCCTCTATGAAATACTTCGTCTGTGATAGCATCCACAGCCCCTGTGCTGGAATCCAGATGTAACACTGTGATTTTCCCATCATGATATCCCGCACAAAATAAGAACTTGTCCTCATAATCTGTAGAGAGATAACATCCTCTCATGCTGTTTGTCGAAGCGGTGTTTACAAACTCCAAATTTCCATCTGGCAAAATCTTATAGCTAGAAACACCTGTATCCGTTATTGCATAAAGATACTTTCGGTTGTGTGAGATTGTGACGTATGAAGAATTGGTAATGTGTACTTCACCTTTCTCCTCAAAACGCCCATGTTCCATATCAACATCATAAATTTTAATGCCATGTTTATCGCCCATAGTATATGTTGATACATAAGCTACACATTTCTTTTCTGCCATGCTGTTTTCCTCCTGTTTACACATTTATATAAATTTTATTATAATTAAATTATATACCAATATTTTATCACAAGAGAACGCTTTTGTTAATTATTTTTTTAGATATTTTACAGAAGACTTCAATCCTTAGATAGACGAAGCTATCTATTTTACACATCAAATAAATCTATATAACCATTTTTCTTTATTTACTACATTCAAACTCCCATTCGCCTGTTTAACGGACCTCAAATCAAAATGAAAAACGCCTGTCTTTGGCGTTTTTCGGCGTGAAACTTAACACTTTCGCAAAGCAACCTCTGCTGTGAGTGATTAGAAGCACTTCTTAATTTATTACAAAAATCAATACATCTATTTTTTGTAATATTCTAACACTTTACCAGCGTTAAATTCTTCGTTCTTATGATCTCTCTTATATGCTATAATTACTTGCTTAATCTGTTCAATTGTTTCGATACTTTCTTCAACTTCATCTGCAATTTCGTCGTTCGTCTTGCTCTTTAACATTTTCTTATAAATAGTTTTAATTAAATGTAGAAGTTCTCCTTCTTCCCTTCCTTCTTCCCTTCCTTCTTCCCTTCCTTCTTCCCTTCCTTCTTCTCTTGCTTCCTCTTTTGATTCTTCAAGTTCTGATATCCATGTCATATATTCACGCCTCCATTCCTTGTTTTGTCTTACCTTTTCCACTTCTATATCTATCATCTTGGTAAACTCACTTTGAGCAATTTCTTCTTTAAGATAATCAAAAAACAACTTAAGATCTGACGATAGTTCTTCTGTATTACCATAAGGATTTATAAATACTTTCGTTGTTTCATCTCCAAGCTCTAATTGTAACTTTTCTTTGCACCTGTTTGTAAAAGTATATATAGGTAAATCCTCGTTAAACGGATCAAACATACATATAAAAATTATAAAACTCTTTTTTAAAGCATTATACTTCGCGCCTTTTTCTATGGAATTTAGATCTATCATTCCTTGATAATATCTTGATCTTTTGGGCAAATTACGTTTTGGTGCAACTTGCATTTCAATATTATACACAGTACCAGTATTGTCCTCGACATAAATATCAAGACGAACACTTTTACCATCAGGCGTGATATCTAGTACCTTTTCTTTATCAGCAAAAATCACTTTCTTTATCTTGACTTTAAGTATTAACTCCAAAAGTTGTCTACATAACTCCAAATTATTCTCTAATACTTTGCAGAAAATGAAATTATCTGTAAATTTTAGTTCATTGTAATTCATAGGTATCTCCTATACATATGTTTGTTTTTAGTGTTAACAACTCTTATTGAATCCTTATTGTAATCCCTTCAACCATTTTGCAAACTGATCAAGAACATTTGTATATAATTCCTTATCATCTGCCTTATCCAAATCCTCCATCTTTGCAAAACCAGTATTATCTCTTATTCTTCCAGACATTTCATCAAGACTCTTTAAATATTTAAATTTTTCATTCCCAATTCCTATAAATTGAATAAACACATTCATATCAGATGACTTTTTAATAATTCGATTCGTTTCTTCCCTGTCACAATTTTCACCATCTGTAATAAAAAGAATAAACGTTGTCTCTTTATCATTTACGATCGCATTTTCTGTCTTTATCTCAGTATTAAATCCTAAAAATCCTGTTCTTTGGCAAATTTTACCTTCTATAATCGCTCTGAGTACAGGTGCATAGCTTGTTCCACCCATTCGGTAACCAGAGGTCAGTATAATATCCCGCACATAATTTTCATAATTAGAAAGGGTCAAATCTGTTAATTTTATAAAGTCATTCTGAAACAAATAGATATCAATCGATCCATTATCGTCAAAAGTCAAACCTAATGGAACAAGCCTATTGATTGTGTGTTGTACTGTCCCTTGTAAGTAAAGACGGCTCATAGATCCACTATAATCAAGAACAACAACAACTCTTGCCTTTGTAGAGCCAAGAGCAACACCACTCTTTTTCCCCAAATCAACAATACATTTACTAAGATTGACCACATGCTTTTCAAGATTTACTTTATCCTTTGATAAGCTGATCTTTCCCATAACTTTCTGGGTTAATTCATCTTCCGTCTTGCTCTCCTGCTTTTGTGATGCACTTATACAATTCGTATCAGAAACACTTGATGAAATCTCCTCCCCACCAAAAGATTTTAAAAGTGCTGACAAACCACCATTAAAACCCTTCGCAGCAGCAGCGATACGCCATCCATCTTTCCGATAAAGCTCAACAGAAATAATTGCCTTTTCCATATTGAAATCAGTGCCTAGCAATTCCATTTCCATCTCAGTCACATTATTTTGTGATAACTGAAAATTGTGTTTTGTAATCTGACCCATCGTACCATTTCCATCAATACTTACCGTGAATACCAGCTTATCAATGCTCATTGGCAGCTTTGCTAATTGAATACGAAATTCCGAAGAATTACTTCCCAATACAAAACGAATCTCGTCAGCAGGTGATACTAACTGATTGTAAAATATCATATATCTGTCATCGGAAAGTTTGCCTTCCTTATCTATACCAAAACAACAAAAATCATATACTGCAGAACCCATTGTGCTCATATTAACACAAATTTCAGAATTTATGTCTACATACTTATCAAGTCTATCTCTCATTCCTCGTAATAGTTCCATAAAAATCTCCATTCTTACCAAAATCTGCAAATTTAATGTGAACTCTGTTCACAATGCGTAAGCACAAATTTGCCGTGTGAAAAATTTATTTTTCACACGAACTCCCATCTGCCCGCTTTTGCGGGCATACAAATCAGGAGATATGAAATTTTAATTTCACACGAACTCCCATGATTCCGCTTCACGGAATCATAAATTCAGATGAGAAATGCCGTATTTCAGGCATTTCTTGGTGTGAGACTTAGAACTTCTTCGCGAAGCAGCCTTGCTGCGAGTGATTAGAAGTTCTTCTCACACTAACCCCTCACTTTTCAATCGCTTTTTCTCTGTTCTTTTTCGGAATTGTATTTTTACTGCTTATAATTTGAAGCAAAATGCTTAACATGTGACTACTAAATTCGCACTTACCTGACAATTCTTCAAACTGAAATTTTTGTTGCGCTATCAATCCCATACAATGGCAAAACAATGAAAACCATCAGGCACAGGTGGTCTACAGGAAAATAGGGAATCCATCGCAGATTCCTCCCATTCCTCTGCCCCTCCCGAACACAACCATTCGCATCTCGCAAGCGTTTCCAATTCCGATGCTGAAAGAGATGTACATATTATGGGCGATTCTCCCGCAAGAACCAATACCTCTTTTCCATCATATTCTGTAATTTCCGTGTCATTGTGCAGTTCAATGCGAATCCATGCGACATCTGGTCTTTTCTCAAGTTCCCGCATCAGTTCCCATATTTCAGCAATGGAAGGGCGTCCAAAGTCACAATCATTTGGTGCAATGGAATCTTCCTCCGTATTTCCCTCAAAAAATTCGTCAAGTGTCAAAAGAGGTAGGCGGTCATCATTTTCCTCCATTAACTTTTTAAACGCATTTAGCTCTATCACGGTCTTCTCCTCCTCAAATCCCGATTTATATGCTTAATTATAAAATATTTGCTTGTTAACCGCAATATATATTTATATACCCCTTTTTATAAGTACACCATTCCAAAAAAGTTTTCCTTTTATCTATAGTATACTTGAAAATCTCTTACAATACAAGAATTAATATTAAACTTTTGTTTAAATAAGTAGCATTTATCAAGCATCTGTTTCAACAATCAATAGTCACTTGATTCTTTGCTCACAAGAATAAAAGGAATTCACTAGTTAATAAACGAAGGGACTTGTCCCTTGATAAATTGATAAATATTATAGGTATCATGGTCATTTTTCTTAAATCGAATCTCAACAGAATATCGCTCGTCAAATAAATCTGCATAATCCTTAATCGGCCAATAAAATCTATCACAAATAATACTATCTAAAATCTGTTGTATCTGTTCCTTATCGGTAAATTCATACTGTTTGGATTCATCTTCCATCATTGTTTGATTTTTATAGGAGCCATTTGATGAGGAAACCACATCTTTCTTTCTCACTTGAATAAAATCCACATCTTCTGCTGTCGGATTTTCCAGCATATCAAAACCATATTCCTTAATCAAGGCAATCGTCTCCGTAAACTGTGGATAAATACACATATCACTAGAATAACTTGTCAAATAATCACGATTATCAATCTTACCTTTTACCCTAAAATCCACTGTTCCTATTGGAAGTGTATGCATAACAACGTCTAGTGTAAGCTCTGTATATTCTTTTTGATAAGTTTCAATCAGTTTCGACTGTCTTTCTGGTGTGAGTGAAATATCTCGTATCATAAAATTATTCTCGCACACTATGGCATCAAAGGCAATCTTCCAGTCATCATTAAAGACAGGTGTGGCACCAATCTTATAATTATAATCATTAAAAATATCTGAAAGTAATCTTATAGTATCTGCATCTGCAAGGTCAATCGTATAATTCCGATAGATCGTTTTTCCATTAGAAAGTTTAAATCCAAAATCAATATATCGATAGTTTTCTTGTCTCTCTAAGGTTTCTATATATTCAGTTGACTTCTCGATCTCTTCATAATAGTCAAATTGATGATATGTTAGTTGTTCCTTGGCTGCTTTTCGCGCAAGCTCCATAACACTAGGATTTCCTTGTAATTCCATATTTGCCATGCGATACTCTGAGGCGCTTAAATAATGATTACCAAAATCATTCACTTGAATATCCTGTTGAAGTGGCATAAGCCCCGTAATTGACACTGCACAACTCTGCAACTGACTATCGGCTGGCACATAAGTATCAAATCCTGTTACATCATACCGAAATACCACAAAAATTAATGCTACACATGCTGCATTGAACAAAAGCTGTTTCTTGTGCATCAGTGCACCGCGCAAATCCATTCGATAAATAATTTCCATAAGAATACAAATAACAAAAAATCCAAAAATAACACCAAACAAAAACCATTCATTTGTATCTGTATTGGAAATCGAACAAAAGAAAAACCCAGCAAAAAATGCAACTGGTATGGTAACCATTGTCTTGATTATTGGTTCAGCAACACGAAATGCAATTGATTTTCCTGCTGCCTCAGACATTCTTTTCATAAATATAACATATGCTAACAAACTATATAAAATTGCTGCTGCAATAAGTACCCACACATATGACGTATCATATTTAAAGAATTTCTGGGCATCTTCCATCGTTGTATTCTTTGGACTAGCAAAAAGTCTAATAATCATAGAAAGCGGCGAGAACCCCCAAATTTTATTATCCAACGCAAAATGTCCTCTGTTATTATAAACCGTATAGGTATCAAAAAAACGCGAAGACATTAAAAAGATAAGTAATTCAAGTCCTGTGCTGTACGCAAATAATACCCCTGTTCCTAAAATACTAATAATAATATTTCCAGTGAGTCCTGTTGCAATTACTGTCATACTATATGTCAATACAAAAACAACCAATTCTATTCCAGCAAAAGACAATACAGCGAGAATGACATCTGCGGCAAATGCTTTTTTACTTACTGCAATTCCTATACAAACAACTACATTTACCACAAAAGGAATGAAAAACTGCAAAATTCCTGACAGATATCTTGACCAAAACAATTGCGACCTACTAACTGGAAGACTATGGTACAAATCAATCTGAACCTTAGAATGCAAATACGCATATCCGCTTATTCCGCACAAAAATGCCACAAAACACACCATAATCGATATAGGCAGTGCATCCCTACCAAAGAAATATTGCCTAATATATGTAACAATATCATAAGAATGTGCATCAATGGTTCGAATAAACGTTTGTATCTCCATAAGCATACGCACTTCCAAACTTAGAAAACATACAACAAAGATCAAAATTGGACACCATATTCTTTTCTTGAAATCCTGTTTAATCAGTTTAAAAAATAAGTTTTTTGATATCATATCCGACAACCTCCGTTTCACTTATAAAAATTTCTTCCAGAGTCAATGGCAGAATTTCTGCAAAAACGGGTGCAAACATATTGATTTTATTTAATATCTCTTTTTCTGTTCCGCGCACTGTAATAACATTCAGACTTCCCCTTTTCTCCGCTTTAACAATATCCAATAGACCAAGCGCTGTCTTTTCCTCCTCTGCACTCTGAAACACACATTGTATATTGTGAATGTTCAATTTCATTTCTTCCAAATCCTTCTGCATTAGCACTCCACCTTGATGCAAAATTCCAACACAATCACAAATATCCTCTAACTCTCGCAGGTTGTGCGACGCAATCACTGGTGTAAAGTCCCGCTCTGATAATTCTCCCGCAAAAATACTCTTAACTGCCTGCCGCATAACAGGGTCCAATCCATCAAAAGTCTCATCACAAAACAAATATTTTGTATTTGCACAGACGCCAAGAAGTACTGAAAGTTGCTTTTTCATCCCCTTTGAAAATGTATTAATTTTTCTATTTGATTTTAACTGAAACTTTCTAAGCATCTCATCAAATCGTATTTTATCAAACAATGGAAAATAATCCGCATAAAAATTTGCCATTTCCTGTGGTGTGGCATTTGGCAAAAAATATTGTTCATCTGATATATAAAAAATATTTACCTTAATAGATGCATTTTCATAAATTATTTTATCATCTGCAAAAATTTTCCCACTATCAGGTTTCAATACACCTGCTGCCATACGCAAAAATGTACTTTTTCCAGCTCCATTTGTGCCAATCAATCCAAAGACTTCTCCGTTCTTAATTGTCACATTGACATCACTTACTGCTATAACCTCCCCAAAATGTTTTGTCACATTCACTGCTGTTATCATATCAACTCCCCCTTTATCGCTCCTCTGTTCGTCAATACATTACTATTCTGTATGCAGACTGTAAGGATTTCAGATAGTTCTTCCGCCGCTATACCAGCAAGCAACGCTTTATCGACAGTTCCTTGCATCTCCCGCTGGATTTCCTGCCTTTTATGTGTCGCTGCTGTTGCCGTCTCACTCACAAAGCTGCCTTTACCCTTTATGGTATAGATATATCCTGCACGCTCCAACTCCTGATAGGCACGCTGAATTGTATTAGGATTTAACGACAGTTCCATTGCAAGACTTCTGACAGATGGCATAGAAGCATTGGGCTGCATTGCGCCACACAATATCATCTGCTGAAACCGCTCAATGACCTGTTCATAAATCGGACGTCGGTCCTTGTGATCGATTAAAATCATAGCCCTATCTCCTTTTAACTGTATTAATACACTTGGTACAGTTAAAGTATATAATAAATGTAAAATAATGTCAATATAAAAAGGGACACATTTTATTGTGTCCCTTTTTATATTGACATTATTTTATTAGCATTGCTCAACGAGCTTCTTCAATGCTGCAAGTGCCTCATCTGGAAGCTTGTCATAGCCTTCCTTCTTTGTTGCAAAACCTTCTACTGCATCTACACGATTCTGCATAGCTGCCTTCAGTGCTGCTACATATTCAGCGTTATTCATATCAGGCTTAAACGCATCACTTGTCTTTCCAGACCAATCATACATAATCTCAATATCATCGAAGTTGCCCCACTTCTCAAAGTTTGCCTTTCCTTCAACAATTGTTTCAAGAATGCCTAATGTATCTGCCGGTTTTACTTTTGTGCCCATAAAATCGCCTGTATTAACGATATAGCAAGCTACATCCTTCTCCTCCACCAACTTCTTGAATTTCTCATAGTCATTTACCAATGGATAAGTTCTGAATGGATTTGCATAAGGAACGATTCTCAGTGCGTTCAGATCTGTACCTGCTGCAACACGTTCCGCAGTAGATGTCTTAGTTGCAAGTGTAGCACCCATAACTGACGCGAGTGCTGCGCCCTTTAACTTCACTACTGGTGGGATTGTTGGGTCTTTCATAATCCAGAAGATTGCATTTACAGGCGCATCAATTTTGTCTACGCGGTTTGGAGACCACAGCTTGGACTTGATCGCACGTCCGTTGCCATTTCTAATGTCCTCTGTAACCAACTGAATCTTTCCATCTTCGTCCAATGTAGCAGAACAATTCTGTGCAGATAATAAATACTCATTATCAGGGCATCCTGTAGGATAATCTGCTGTCTTATCAAAATAAGTAGGTTCAAGTGCGATAGATGCACAAGTATCTGTGTTAATGATGAATGCGTCATCGTGAAGAACCTTAATGCCGCCAAATGCATCATACTTGCCACTATGCTTTGCATGTGTCAATGTAGACTTACCTGATCCTGAAAGTCCATATACAGAAGCTACGAACTTCTTGCCGCCTTCCAGAGAGTATTCTTTCTGTCCACCATGGCAAGAAGCATAACCATTTCTGTTTGCGAGCGCCCATGCCATTGTCAATGTACCCTTTTTGTGCTCACCAAAATACTTCATACCAAGAATTGCTGCACAGTTCTGGTTTGTATCGAAGTAGCAAAGTGTCAGAGGATCGCTTAAGCAACTGTAATCAACGTCTGGTGCCTCGTGTGGTGCCCACTGAGGATCAGAGAAAATATAGATATCTGGCTCGTTGCCATCGCCAACGGGCTTAGAGGTCTTGTACATTTTTACATACTCGTCAGACATATACTGGAAATTGATCATCCAGTTATAAAGAAGGTTCTCCTCTCCTTCTGGAATCAAAAGATGCGCTTTTACCATAAACTCAGGGTCAAGACCTACAAAGCACTCTGCATGATACATAGTCTTCCAACGTGTCTCGTATACAGCATCCATAACTACTTTGTCAAGCTTTGTCTGATCTACACCTGGCTCACCCTTAATGCGGCGCGCTGCTGCATAACGTCCTGTAACCGCTCCATCATTAAATAGTAAAACTCTTGAATCCTTCTCAAGACCAAATGTTTCTCCGTCTTTAATCTTCATATCGGTAACAATTGTTCCTGGTGAGTTCTTTGCTAACTCATAGGCTTCCTTTAGGGTATTTACCTTCACTACATTGTTTCCGTAAAAAGCAGCCTCAATGATAGAACGTGTCTTAGAAAATCCTACCTTTCCAGCACCAATCTCGGAAATGGGATAATACGCTTTCGTTGACATATAAGATCCTCCTTAAGATAATAAAATTTTATTTCAAACCGTTGTGACGCATTATACTGTCTGAAACGGTTGTGATTATAGTTATTAGGGAATTCCCTAACAATATAATTATCTCAAAACCTTAACTAAAAGTCAATAAAATTAACATAAACTTCTAAAAATAAAAATCAGTTACTTTTCACATCCACACCATGCACTTGTATTCTATATGAGGAAGCAACAAATAACTTTATATCTTCAATTTTGTATCACTAAACTGTCGCAAATAAATATTAGATTGCGCGTGTTGCCGTTTTGAGCATTTCAAGTTCTGTTCCTTCAAAATAAGGTGAGAGTTTCTCATAGACACTTTTATGATAAACATTTAATTTACAAATATCTGATGGTTCCATATATTGTGTGTCAATGGCATCTAAATCAATTGGCACATAGGTTAGATGACGGAATCCTAAAAACTGCCCATACTCATTCTTATTTTCCTTCACAATCTCAACAATATTCTCTGTGCGGATTCCGTGGCTATCCTGCACATACATGCCTGGTTCGTCAGAGATTATCATTCCTTCTTCCAGTTCTGTTTCTGGTAATTCCGACCGGTATTGCCATCTCAAACTATGTGGTCCTTCGTGAACATTTAAGATATAGCCAATCCCATGTCCTGTTCCATGCTTGTAGTCTAGCCCGCACTGCCAGAGCGGTTCCCGCGCAATGATATCAAGGTTTCTTCCTGTGCAGCCATGCAAAAATTTTGTATCTGCCAGACGCAGCATTGCACACGCAACTTTTGTGAAATGTAATTTCATCTCGTCTGTGACTGTCCCTAATGCGATTGTTCTAGTTACATCTGTCGTACCACCTTCATATTGTCCGCCCGAATCGACCAAATAAAGTCCATCTGCTTCAATATTGCTAAAGTGTTCCTTAGTTGCACTGTAATGCGCCATCGCCGCATTGGACTTATAAGCGCTAATTGTCGGAAAAGACAAATCAAGAAATCCTGGAATTTCTGCTCTCATACCATCCAATTTCGCTGCCACACACAACTCATCCATTGGAATTTTCCCTGCATTTTCTTTTATCCAAAAAAGAAATTTTGTCAGAACAGCACTATCCTTGATATAACAATCTCTAATGTGTTCCAACTCAACAGGATTTTTAACTGCTTTCAATTGTTCTGTTGGGTTTTTCTTATCTATCAATTCTGCCCGATTCTGAACCAACTTATAGAGCAGATAACTAATATCTGCACTTGAACACCAAACTTTTCCACTCATATCGCACTCTTTAAGGTACTCGATAACAGTATCATACTCCTCGCAGGTAACACCATTCTTCTCAAAATGCTGTTTTGCCTCCTCAGTCAACGCTTCTGTCTGAATAAATAATATTGCTTTATCCTTTGAGATATAGGTATATGAAAGTGCTACTGGATTACAATCCACATCATTTGCACGAATATTATAAAGCCACATAATATCGTCCAACTTTGCGATCAAAAGATGTGCTGCCCCTTCTTCTGCCATTTTTTCACGTACCTTTGCAAGTTTGTCCGAGACACTCATACCACAGTTATCTTCTGATACAATCCACAGCTTGCTGACAGGTCTTGCTGGTCTATCCTGCCAAAGTGACGCTGCAATATCTCTATCATAAACAAATGTTGCATTTTTCTTAGCAAGTGTCTTCTCCAACTCTTTTCCAAAAAATGCGTCCATAGTCCTACCATCAAATCCGATTATTTGTCCTTCTGTAATATTCTGTTCAAGATATTCTTCAATTTTAGGAACACCATCTTCCAACATCTTGTATAAAACAATACCAGAACCTTTCAATTCATTCTCTGCTTGCACAAAGTATCTGCCGTCTGTCCAAAGACCTGCTTCTTTAGCACTCACCACCAAAGTCCCAGCCGAACCAGTAAACCCAGACAAAAATTCTCGCATCTTAAAATACGCATTAACATATTCTGAATTATGATAATCTGCTGTCGGCACAATATAGTAATCGATGCCTACCTCTTTGAGTAATTTTTGCAGCGCTTCTATCCGCTGTTTTTCTATTTCTCCCATGTCCCTATCCTCCATATATACTTCGCCTAATATCTTACTCAAACACACGCTAAGATATCTACTGCTGACGAAGTACCGATTCTGTCGCATCCTTCTTCTAAAAATAATATCAAATCTTCTCTTGTTTTAATTCCACCTGCTACTTTTATCTTTACATTCTGTCCAATATAGCTCCGAAACAACCGAACGTCCTCAATCGTTGCACCACCTGTTCCAAAACCAGTGGAAGTCTTAATATAATCTGCTCCGGCATTAGTTACTGCCTTACACATAGCAATCTTTTCTTCCTCTGACAAATAACAAGCCTCTATAATCACCTTGAGAATGTGATCACCACATACCTTTTTCACTGTGCGGACTTCTTCTTCCACTTTCACATAATCACCATTGATTACATCACCGATATTGACTACCATATCAATCTCATTGCAGCCGTCTACAAGCGCCTGCTCTACCTCTGCCACTTTCGCAGACGTTGTGTTGTAGCCAAGTGGGAACCCCACTACTGTACAGATATTTACCCTATCACCATACCCATCATGTACTCGTTTTACATAGGCTGGTGGAATGCACACAGAAGCCATCTGATACCGCACAGCCTGATCACAGAGCAGCTCAATATCACTCCATGTGGCAAAAGGTTTTAACAATGTATGGTCAATATGTCGAAAAAGTGCTTTGTCTGTCATAAATCGATTCCCCTTTTTCCTTTGTGATAAATTCCTGAAATTTACATTCCTACTAAGTATTTTTTCTGCGCCCGCATCAACAACATTCCATAAATAATCAAAATGAAAAGCAACACGAATCGCATTAATATCTCTACTATTGGATATATCGCAAAAAGTTCTAACGCTCCAACCGTTCCAGCCGCCAAGAGCACAACCCCTACTACCAATGTAAATGGAAAGATATATCGAATAAAACCATCTGAGTCTTTTGCTCTATTAATTGGAAATCCCTTTCCCACAAGTATCGGTGGAATCTTGTTTGTCAACTTCATCTGTACTGCCCAATACACCATATAGATACCACACACCATAAGGAGCAAGTCTAGTATCACTCCAAAATCCATATTATCCCCCATACCGCCTTTTGGCGGCTCAAATAGACTGTGTGAAACTTAATCGTTCTTAGATAATGTCTTTTGCTGCCTTAGAACGATTTTTCACACGAACTCCCATCTGCCTGCTTCAGCAGGCGTACAAATCAGGATAGTGAAATTTTAATTTCACACTATAAACCTCTTATTCTTATCATACCCCAAGGAATTTCATTACTACTGACTTCATATCTTCTTTATCGCATATTGTATTGTGTAGTACAGGCGCTGTGCGAATTTCTTCTATTGCCTTAGGAACCTTAACTTTTGCAATCTTAGAAAGTTCATCAACCAATGCAAAGTCTTCCATAGCGTCATACTTTGTATCAATCGCATTCATTACACTTCTCGTAAATTTAAATGGACTCGCTGTTGATGCTAGAACTGTTTTTGTCTTATCATTCGTCTCTTTCTTATACTTACTCAATACAGCAGCAGCAACAGCAGTATGTGTATCAATTATATATCCTGTCTTTTCAAAAAGAGTTTTGATGGTATCAGCAGTCTCTTGCTCTGATGCATAATTACCATAAAAGTCCTTCATATTCTCTCTCATATCTGCTGAGATTTCATATTTTCCCTCCGCAGCCAATGCCTTCATAAATTCTACATTCCTGTTCGCATCCGCTCCCGCTGTCAGATAAATCAATCGTTCCAGATTGCTGGAAATCAAAATATCCATAGACGGTGAACTTGTGAGTACAAACGCTCTATTTCTATCATAAATTCCCGTATCAAAGAAATCATAAAGTACCTTATTTTCATTGGAAGCACAGATTAATTTAGCAATAGGAACTCCCATATGTTTTGCAAAATATGCAGCTAGAATATTTCCAAAATTTCCTGTAGGCACAACAATATTAATCTTTTCACCATTCTCAATATTGCCCGTCTTCAAAAGCTGCGCATAGGAATACACATAGTAAACAATCTGAGGAACCAATCTGCCAATATTAATCGAATTTGCAGAAGAAAATTGAAATCCTGCCTGGTCCATAGTCTCCGCCAACGCACGATCGCCAAACAATTGTTTTACGCCTGTCTGTGCATCATCAAAGTTCCCTGTAATACCAACAACAAAAGTGTTTTCCCCTTTCTGTGTAATCATCTGTTTCTCTTGAATTGGACTGACACCATTTTTAGGATAAAATACAATAATTCTCGTTCCCTTTACATCTGCAAAACCTGCAAGTGCTGCTTTACCTGTATCACCACTGGTTGCTGTAAGAATTACAATCTCATTTTTTACATTGTTTTTCTTTGCAGATGTGATTAGTAGATGCGGTAAAATAGAAAGTGCCATATCTTTAAACGCAATCGTCGCTCCATGAAATAACTCTAGAAAATATGTATTATCTTTCTCCACAATAGGAGCAATTTGTTTTGTATCAAACTTGCTGTCATATGCCTTACTAATGCAATCCTTTAATTCCGCTTCTGTGAAATCTGTCAAAAACAGTTTCATAATTTCATATGCTGTCTCCTGATAAGTCATTTCAGCGAACTCTTTTAGGCTTTTATCAAGGCATGGGATTGACTCTGGCATATACAGTCCACCATCCTCTGCAAGTCCCTTTAATATTGCCTGTGATGCCTTTACGCCATCACTGTTGCTTCTTGTGCTTCTGTAAAATAAATCCATTTCATTTTCTCCTCTTATTATTTTTAGCAATTGCCTATAGTATAGCATAGGGTTCTGCTGTCTGCAAGCATCAGAACAGTTGTCTACAAGCAATGTACTATCTTCCTGTTTTACTATGTACAATAAGAACGAAAACTATTTTTACTGTACAAGCCCTAGCTCTTGGATTCGCTCATACACTTTTTCAAAAATATATTTATAATTTTCGTTTTTCTTAACTACCTTAATAAACTTGTCTTCATGGAAAACAATATTCGTATAACCTATATATTGATGTGCCAATTCCCGAAGGGTCTCCTTGGTATTGAACATTTGAGCCAATGTATCTCGCGCATCATGTGCAAAATAATCTGCTACAAGTGCACAGTTAAAATCAAATAGTGGCGCCAACTGCTCTATCTTGCCATTTTGATTATTCATCATAAATCCATAATTTTGCGTGTGTCTATCTGTATTTACAACAATGTAATCAAGTACCGGAATACTTGCAAATTTTGCTCCCCAACGTCGCAGACAGTATTCTCTAAAGTCAATGTTAAGGCGTTTGCAATAATCCATAACTTCACATGCCTCCACAAAAGAATAATCTTCTCCAACAAAATTTTTGCAGATGGACACATGCCCCATGCCTTCCATCATATTCTTGTCATCACCAACATATTTAACACTCTCAAGTGTATGGTCGAAACACTCTAAAATTTCTGAAGTCAGTATCTCCATTCTGGTATTTACGCTGTTCTTCGTTTTATCTGACTTTAACAGATACAAACTATCTCCCATGCGCACCCATCCCTTTCGGAATAATCCCTTTGTTGTTAATTCTGGGCAAATTACACTTGTTGTAATTGTTGGACTGTAACCTCCTAGTGACAGATCAACAATATCCTTCAATTTATTTTTTCGGATATTGATGTCCTCCCATTTTTCAGTACCTTCCTCCTCTTTCACCCAATAACTGTCTTGGATTGACACGCCTTTGCACTTGATACAAATATTCACTCTGTTATCAATTGTATCTATCTGTGGAATCTGAAAAGCAGCATAAATCTTTTTTGCATTGTCCCTTGACAAAGATAGCATCCTGCTGCTCAGATAGCTTTTCACCGCCTGTACATTTGATAAAATATCCTTCATCACTGCCGTTCTCTTAATATTTGACCGCAGGTAAAACGGAAGCAGTTCCTCCCGAATTACCTCCACAATAAAATCTTGAAAATCAAAATATAAGATTTTCGTATTTTCCAGCATTAAATACATAATCACTCACCGCTTATCTTAAAATTATCACTGATACAGTTAATATATTTTCTCAAAAATATATTAACTGCACAAGGGAAAAATTGTATTTCTGATTTAGTATAGCATAAAAACAAACAGCACTCAATATTTTATCTTGCATAAAAATCATGTCCACCATACGAAAATAAAAAGGTTAGATGTTCATCAAACCATGTCACATTTTCCGGTGCCGCATATTTTCTCGCCATAAAAAACAAAGCACCGCCTGAGACATCCTCCCCATAAAGTGCACTGAACACAACTTCTTTTGTCTCCTCCGAAATTGTCACCTGATCGATTTTGCCGTTTGACACTGGAGAAAATTGTGTTACATTATGTGCCTGCTGATACACTACATCTGTCACATTGTTTGGAAATCGTTTATTTTTTACACGGTTGATCACCACATTTGCCACCAATAACTTTCCTTTTCTATCCTCGCCTCCTGCCTCTGCCTCTACAATTTTCATAAGCGTTTCTAAATCCTTCTCTGACACTTCAATACAGAAACGCGGTTTCAATGTATTATACGTTATAACACGCTCTAGGGATTCCAATCGCTCCAATTCCACACGTTCTGTCATTGCCGTCACTGTCGCTGTTACTTGTTCATCAACACTCTCTGCCTGTACCTCGTACCGCCTTGAAAATACTAACAACCCTGCACATACAGTATATGCGATGAATAAAAGGACATTGCTTTTTGAATACATAATCTGCTATTTTTTCCTTTCTTATTGCCAACATAGCCTCCAGACCGTTATAGCCTTTTCCCATACATTTCAGATTTTACCTTTTATTAGTCTATTCGCTTGTCCCATAAAAAATACTAAAAACTTTCTAAAATAGTATACGTAATACTTATAGCGCAATATTTCGTGTACTTTTATAAAAGATATCTGCTTGACAAATAATTTCTATACTTCTACAATACTTTTATCAGTTTATTTAATGCAATCGAAGGGATTATTGCAATGAAAGGTACATTTGTGGCAAAAAAAAAGGACGGCACAATCTATTATCGTGCCTCTATTACATATCAGCGAAAACATATTAGTCTTGGCGGATTTGAAACTGTATCTGAAGCAAATGCCGCCTATCTTGAGGCAGACCACATTTTAAATCGCGAGCGGCTTGGTATTAATCAATACAGGGACAGCTCTCCCCTTCCTTTTGAGAAATGGGTTATATTAATCAATTTTCGCGATAATGGTATTTATTTCGGCAAACCTATCTATGCAAGAGCAAAGTTTTTTTATTATTATTTGTCTCCTACAGATGTGTTAAAATTTGACATTGATGACTTGTTTTATTACTCCTCACGCAAAATAATGAAACGTGATGGTCATCTTTTTGTTGCCGATTATGGTATGCAAGTAAATATTCTAAATCGCTATGGTATCCGAAATTTTGCTGTGGCAGGAAAAGACTATCTCTTTTTAAATGATGATGACACAGATTTTCGCCATGAAAACTTAGCCATTATCAATCGCTACCAAGGCGTTACAGAAGTCTTCTACAAAGGTAAAAAAAGATACCGAACGCGCATCAATGTGCCCGGATATTATGTTGTTGGTTACTACCACAGTGAAATTGACGCTGCGATTGCCTACAACAAGGCAATTGATATTCTAAAAAAAAATGGTATTAAAAAAAATTATTCTCCAAATTATATTGACAGACTTTCACCCTCAGCATACGCTGATATCTACTCTCGTCTAAAAGTGTCAAACAAAATTCTAAATTATAAGCCAAACAAAAAAGAGCTTTAATTTGCTCTTTTTTATACACGTGCCATGCAGAGGATCTACACCGTTACATGACACATTAACAACTAGTGAGTAGGGAAAATTTATCTTCTCTACTCAGTTTTAGTATTGTCGTATTTTATTACTAATCTGCATAATCTTTAAAACTCATAATCATTATTGCATCATCTTTTATTCCTTTTATGCTGGCATCAGAATCATACTGCCACATACCAAATTCATATGGATATTCTGGTTCGTCGCTATCTTGTGCAAACCACACATCATAATCTTGTAATTCCTCCATATCCACCATTGTTAGCAACCACTCTTTATCTCCATAAATCATAGGTTGATAACCTGCATCTTCAATTCTATTCATAAATGCTTTTGCAATCTGTGTGCGTTCTGTCATATCAAGCGATTCAATGCGTGCCATATCATCCTCTACTGTTTCCATAACAAAAGCAACAGGATATTTCACATTATAGCCTGATATGGCATCCAAAAGCTCATCTGCTTCCTCTCTCGCCTCTGCTCTAGTAATTGCCTGTGAACAAAAATATACACCAATATCAAGCCCTGCTTTTTTCGCAGCTTTCAAATTGTCCTCATACTCTGTATCCAAAACAATCCTACCACTGCTGTATCCTCTTGCCCCGACTTTAATCATCACAAAATCACAGCCTGCGCTTTTTAGCTTGCTAAAATCAACCTCACCTTGATTTGCCGAAATATCAACGCCACACTTGGATACAATCTTTTTGTCTTCATAATATTTCATAATAGGCTTTTTATATTTTAAATTAGACAAATCATATTTATTTCTTGGAACATTCTCATTGACATCTACCCACTCTCTTGAGCCGTCGGCATGTTTAACTTGAATACGTTTTACAAGTTCTTCTTCATCTTCATCCTCGTCATCCTTTTCTGTCTCATCCTCCTGTGAAGTCTCTGTCTCATTCTCCTCGTTTTTTTCACTGTTTTTCTCACCAGTTACTTCTTCTTTCGTTGTCATATCATAAACAGAAGTCTTACCATTTGCCAGCTCGTCCGCAGTCTTAGATGGCTCCTTATTATCCGAAGCACTTGAGGATCCATCAATAACCGTCTCACCTGTCGTTTGATTTGTAACTGTACCATTATTTCGATTGGACTGTGTAGAATTTTTCTCCCTTCCTGTGTCTGGAAGCGTCCATATATCAAGGTCATTTGATGTAAGTTTACTTTTTGTATTCACATTTTCTGAGGCATTTGCCTCCATTTTTTTGTTCTCCTCTGCTGCCTTGGCTTCTTTTTGGGCAAGTGCAGCAGCATAACCACTTCCATCCGATTTTGATTTTGATTGATTTGCCCAAAATACCAGCGCTGTCACACCAAGGATAACCACAGACATAATCAGTGCCATATACACATATGTCATTTTGGAGCCAGAACTGTGTTCTTCCTCATAATAATCATCATGTAATTTCATATGATATAATCCCCCATTTCTATTCTAATTGACTCTCAAAGTTTTTTTGTATTTGATGTTACAAATTTTTTATCAAAGATATACAAATTTATGAGAGATAGGAATCCAATTTATGTATATCTGGCAAAAAATCTGCAAAAAAAACCAATGTAAAGAAATTTAAAAAACTATTTTATTTACATAATAGATTTACAGAGTTCATTATATAGTATTTCAAATACAATTTCAATTATTTTCTGAATATTTAATTATTTTTATACAATTGACTCGTCTAACATTCATTGTTATGATTACATACGGAGAGGAAAAAATATAGACTATGAAAACTTTAATTTTATCTATAAAAAACAATAGAAAATACCTATTATTTGGTTTTACATTATTGATTATTATAATAATTAATGGCTGTGCTAATCGGCCATACACTACACCAATATCTCGAACAGGTTTCGCGTTTGATACCATTGTAACAATTACAATCTATGACTCACAAAAAGAAAAAGTACTTGACCATTGTCTTATGCTCTGTGAAAAATACGAATCCTTATTTAGTACCACACAAGAAGGATCTGATGTATGGAATATCAATCATGCTAATGGACAGGCAGTTCCAGTCTCCTATGATACTGCTGTGCTAATTCAAGCCGCACTATATTACTGTGCACAAAGTCATGGTATGTTAGATCTTACTTTTCGTGCAGTCTCTCAAGAGTGGAATATCTCCGAGCAAATGAAAGAGGCATCTGTTGTAGCAGACTATAACTATTATATTCCTTCCCAACAGAAACTCTCACAACTTCTTGAGCATGTCAACTATGAAAATGTACAACTTGTAGATGACAAAGGAACCGAAATTGAATATAACACAACACTTTCTAATAATATAAATTATTTTGTTACACTTAATGACAACCAAAGTGCAATTGACCTTGGCTTTATTGCCAAAGGCTACATTGCAGATCAACTAAAATCTTATTTATTGTCAGAAGGGGTGAAAAGTGGAATTATCAGTCTTGGCGGAAATGTTTTATTAATTGGCTCTAAACCAGATGGCACTCCTTTTCATGTAGGAATCCAAAAACCTTTTGGTGCTGTCAATGAAATTATTACTACTTTGGAAAAAAATGATAGTTCTGTTGTTTCTTCTGGATGTTATGAACGCTATTTTATGATAGATAAAAACAAAACAATCTATCATCACATTTTTGATACAACTACTGGGTATCCTGTCCAAAATGATCTTTTAGGCGTTACTATTCTCTCTCGTTCTTCATTGGAAGGAGACGCACTAAGCACCTACTGTTATATTCTTGGATTGGAAAAAGGACTGGAATATATTCGTAGTTTAGAGAATGTGGACGCTATTTTTATTACAAAAGACTATGAAATTATTTCTTCCTACTAAAGTTTAGTAGATGTGTTCGTGTGCAGAAAAAATAGCAAATTTACAGTCTTATATCTGCAAATCTGCTATTTTGAATCGTATATTAACAAATACCTTTTTCAATTACTTATCAAACTCAGGGTTAAACGCATAGAAATTGCGAGAATCAAGGTTTTCCTGCGCAATGCGAAGTGCTTCACCGAAACGCTGGAAGTGCACAATCTCCCGCGCTCGAAGAAACTTAATTGGTTCACAGACATCAGGATCTTTAACCAGTCTTAAAATATTGTCATATGTAGTTCGTGCCTTTTGCTCTGCTGCCATATCTTCCATCAAATCTGTAATCACATCACCTTTAGATTGAAACTCACAAGCATTAAATGGAATACCTCCTGCTGCTTGTGGCCAAAGTGCCAAAGTATGGTCCACGTAGTACTTGTCAAATCCTGACTCTTTGATTTGTTCTGGCGTTAAATTCTTTGTCAACTGATAAACAATTGCACAAATCATTTCGAAGTGCGCCAATTCCTCTGTTCCGATATCTGTAAGTAATCCTGCTACAGTATTGTATGGCATAGTGTATCTCTGCGCAAGATAACGCATTGATGCTGCAAGCTCGCCATCTGGCCCTCCATATTGGCTTATAATAACTTGCGCAATCTGCGGATTGGTCTGGGTAATCTTTACTGGAAATTGTAATCGCTTCTCATAATTCCACATTAATTATAGCCTCCTTCCCATGGCCAATCCTGGATGGCCCATTTCCACTCTCTGCTATCCATATCAACACAACTTAACACAAGCGGCCCATACTTCTCAGTATAATCTTTCACCAAACTATTTTTTAGTGCGTTGTACTGGCGAAAACTAGCCATCGCCTGCTGGTCATATGGGTGGGTATCGAGGTAAAGATTAAGCTCTTTTAACACAAAATCAATCTTGCTGATTTCATTCAAAAGCTTTTGCCTCTCTGTAGCTTCCATACATGGTTTACATCCTGTACTCATCCCTTTACTCTCCTTCCTAAAAATGGTTTGTTGAGTTCTGGGAACACTGTACCTGTCTTAAAGGCTTCATCAAGATTTTCGTACATGATACAATTTTTCTGCCATGGTACATATGCCATTGCTATAGGAAATTGCTCCATATAGGGCATTGGCGGTTTCCATTCCTGCATATCTGTACTGCTCCTTGTTGTTTTTGCATAGTTACTATCATAATATGTCAAATTTGCAAGAATGATACAAATTTTTAGGCATCTCTTTCTTTGCGAAATGGTTTCGCAAACAGAAATACGCCAAAAATTACGCCATTTATTACGAAAGATACCAACAACTCACTCCACGCTATTGACTGATTTTCAAAAACGCTTGCTGAATAATTACCTGAGATAATCGGAGCCAAGTTATTGTTTAAAAAATGTAGTACCACCGGAACCCAAATATTCTCTGTTTTCATATAAGCATAAGCAAAAAAAATGCCAAGTGTAATGCATGTAATCTGTTGTGTCAACACCATCAATAGTTGGCTATCCTGCGTATAATAAAATAAATCTACTGGAATGTGCCAAATTCCCCATACAACACCCAATAATAACACACCACCGCGAAGTCCAAATCGCTCCTGCATCAAAGGTTGCAAATAATATCGCCAACCATATTCCTCACCAAAAAATGCAGCAAATAGCAAAAAGAAGTTTATTGGCAATACCGCCAGTAACATCCATGTATTAGGACTTTTTGCAATCATACCCAGCATGTTCAATTGACCACTCCAGGCTACTGCTATCACGGTTCGAAAGACATAGAGTGCCACAAACAAAAAAATACAAATCCAAGAGAAAGCACTCTTATTCCAGCACAAACCATATGCTCTGCGCTTTTCTTTTTTTGTTGCTAACAAAATAATCCAGCTTACAACGCTTGCGCCAATAATTAATCCTTGCTGTAATAATGCCCAAATAGAAATGGGTATTCCTCCCACAACTACTAACGCATACGGATAGAAAATAGAAATAATTGCTGCAATCGCCAAAATTAATGTCACACAGACAAAAAACGAATAAAATATCTTGGGAACCAACATATCTTTTTTTCTAACACACAGCATTGCCAACATCACTCCTGCTGCCGGATAAAACATCTGTGCATTTGGGAACATACTCAGGTCAAGATTCTTACTATTTCCATACCACATCAATAATCCCATCAAAAATGTAACTCCATAAGCAATCGCTATATAAATTAACAGTTCTCTATTTTCTTTTTCGCCTCTCATTTGTTCTCCTACCTTTCCGTTAATTTTTTCTTATTTAATGATAAACTGTGTCAGTTCCATATCCTCATTAAAGCTAATTGTAAATTGTATTGTTCCTTCTTCGTAACTTCCTATCATCACAACACCGCCATATGCAGCCTGCGTCTCCTTATCTACATCTCCAAGAAAAATTGTCTTGGAAATTTCTTTGAATGACCCACATTTTTCCAAATATGGGTCACACTGATTGGCAAACTCATCCACTGTCAAAATCTCTTGAAATTCAGCACTGCTCATACCCAAAATACTCTGGTAATCCTGTTCATTAAAAAATCCTATCGCCTGTTCTGCCGACTCTTTCACGGTATCCTCCTCAAACTGTTCTGGCAACGGCTGTGCGCTGCAGGCAGTAAGTATCAGCAGCATCATGCAAAGCATTGCAATCATAATAACTCGTTTCTTTCTCATTTTCCTAAAAATTTTTCCTTTCTTCTTTGTTTTCTCTATTCATTTAAGATTTTCAGTACATTGAAAACCGCATGAATCCAAATAAAATAGCACCAATTAACCATTATCTGGAAATAACAAGGTTACAAAAAATGTCTGTCCCTTCTGTCCAGTCTGCAACTCACCATGATATTTCTCAACGGCATTTCTCACATTTTCCAACCCAATTCCATCATGCCCTGTCTTTTGCGTCATAATAATCATATTCCGTAATTAATGCCTCTCCAGAATGAAAGCACAATACCTTAATATCCTGATTCCACTTTTTGATTTCTTCTGCCACCATATCACAAACCGCTGGCTCATCATCACACACTGCAATCTGATACATTTTTAATACCATTCCTATTTTCCTTATCTTTTAGGAGCCATAAAAAATACAAGTCAAGATATACCAATTATTTTTTACAGTTCTTTAATATTAGTATACTGGAAGCACTATGAAAAGTAAATCTCGATTGTATGAAAGATAAAAAAAATGTATGAAATACAGATTTTGACATATACTGAATCCATATATTGGCGCATGTATGCAACTGTATTTTTTAGCGTATATCAGGCTTAAATAACTTAGAAAGGTACGGTTATTCAAATGTATCAAAATTTTGAAGAAAATAAAAAATATATGGCAGAACTACTTCACACAGAAGCATCGTTTGACATTGTAAGTCGCGATATCCTAATTGGTAATAAAAACGCTATATTTTACTTTGTTGACGGATTCTGCAAAGATGTACTAATGCAAAAACTTTTGCAATTTTTGATGGGTTTAAAGGCCGAAGACCTCCCAAAGAATGCGGAAGAACTTAATCAGCTTATTCCTTATGTAGAGGTCGATCTCACAAAGGACTTTAACGAAATTGCCAAAAATGTGCTTTGTGGCGTATTTGCTATCATTATTGATGGCTTTGATCAATGTATTCTAATTGACTCGCGCACTTATCCTGCCCGCGGTGTATCGGAGCCAGAAAAAGATAAAGTTTTGCGAGGTTCCAAGGACGGTTTTGTGGAGACAATTGTATTCAACACAGCATTGATACGCCGTCGTATCCGAAGCACAGACTTGTGTATGGAGATGCTCAACGCTGGAAAAGCATCCAATACAGATATTGTACTTTGTTATATGGGCAACCGTGTAAACAAAGATTTTTTGAAAAAAATACGAGACCGCATCAATAATATCAAGGTTGATGCACTGACTCTGAATCAAGAAAGCCTTGCAGAGTGTCTCTACACCTCGAAATGGTACAATCCATTTCCAAAATTCAAATATACAGAACGACCAGACACTGCAGCAGCACATATTTTAGAAGGAAATATTATCATTTTGGTGGACAACTCTCCCTCCGCTATGATTCTGCCAATTAGTATATTAGATATGATACAGGAAGCCGATGACTACTACTTTCCACCTGTTACTGGATCATATCTGAGACTTTCGCGCTTCCTAATTTTAATATTAACCTATTTTATTACACCAACTTTTCTGTTATTAATGCAAAATCCAGACTGGATTCCACCCGGATTTGAATTTATTGTGGTAAAAGAAGATGTCAATGTGCCACTGATATGGCAGTTTTTAATCTTAGAACTTGCTATTGATGGTCTGCGGCTTGCAGCAGTTAATACGCCAAATATGTTGTCAACCCCACTCAGTGTTATGGCAGCGCTAATCCTTGGTGAATTTTCTGTTAAAAGTGGGTGGTTTAACGCCGAAGTCATGCTATATATGGCATTTGTTGCCATTGCCAATTATACCCATCCAAGCTATGAGCTTGGTTATGCAGTTAAATTTTTCCGATTAATTAATCTAATATTAACTGCTATTTTCCAGTTTTGGGGCTATCTTGCAGGGGTTATTTTATTCTTTATTGCTATTGTCACTAATAAAATGGTATCTGGTCAAAGTTATCTCTATCCACTCATACCATTTAGTTGGCAGAAACTTAGCCATGCACTCTTTCGTCATCGACTGCCAAAATCCACAGAATAAAATACACATTCTAATCGAGTAGGGAAAGTAATCTTAATTCATTGGCACTGTCGCCTCTGTTGCATATGCTGTCACACCACCTATGGTAAATGCTGTTGCCATACCAACAATAGCTGTTATAATTTTCTTCATTGTCTTTCCTCCTTCTTTTACAATAAGTTCCATGATTCCACTTTGCGGAATCTCAAATCAAGCGTGAAAAGTACTTCTTTACAAAACAGCCTTTGCTGCAAGCAGTTAGAAGTACTTTTCACACTAACTCCCATCTGCCTGCTTCAGCAGGCGTACAAATCAGGATGGTGAAATTTTAATTTCACACTACTTTTTCAGTCTCTATACTATATACGTTTTATCAAGTCAAATCCTTTCATTTTAACTATGAAAAGTTTCTTCTACTTGCAAGACTTGTCTCAATATCTTTTATAATTCTCCCTTCTCATAAAGTTCCATCGCATAGCGCACAGATCCCATAGCGTCCTTTGAATAGAAATCTGCACCAATCATATCTGCATATTCTTGTGTAAGCACTGCGCCACCTACCATAACTTTACAAACCACATGATGTTCCCGTAAAAGCTTAATTGTCGCTTCCATATTAACAACAGTAGTTGTCATAAGTGCACTAAGTCCAACCAACTTCACCTGCTGCTCTTGCACTGTTCTTAATATCTGTTCTGGGTCAACGTCTTTTCCAAGGTCAATCATTTCAAATCCATAATTTTCTAATAACGTCCTCACAATATTTTTTCCAATATCATGAATATCACCTTTGACTGTGGCAATCACAATTTTTCCTTTGCTTTCACTGCTCTTTCCCTGTTTTGACAAAGTTGTCTTTATCGCCTCAAAAGATGCCTTTGCTGCTTCTGCACTCATCAGCAATTGTGGAAGAAACATTTTCTTTTCCTCAAAGCCTTTTCCTACCACATCCAACGCAGGAATCAATTTCTCATTAATAATGGACAATGCATCTATATTCTGTTTTAGTAATTTGGTTGTCTCCTCACTGGCACTTTCCACCAATCCTTTAATAATTGCCTCGTCTAACGTAAGTGCACTACTTTTCACTGGAAAAGACTCACTGGGATTGTCTATTACCTGTGACGCATTTGCAATATAAGCACTGCACTGTTCATCCTCACCAATCAGCGCATTAAAACTGTAGTAAGCAGACATCATTGGTTCACTGGAAGGATTTACAATGCCTGCACTCAGCCCATTATTCATTGCCATTGTAAAAAACGTAGTGTTAATGCGACTCCTCTCCGGCAATCCAAACGAAATATTGGACACACCAAGTACTGTGTGAAGCTTCATCTCATAACGAATTTTACGCATAACTTCCAGTGTGACATTTGCGTTGTCCTTCCCTGTACTAATCGTAAGTACAAGCGCATCCATCACCAAATTTTTCTTAGGAATACCATATTTCGCAGCAGTGTTGACAATTTTTTGTGCCACTTGTAACCGTCCCTCAACTGTCTCAGGAATTCCACTTTCATCAAGACAAAGGCACACTACTACAGCACCATATTTTTTTGCAATTGGAAAAACACTCTCCATCGACTCTTTTTTGCCATTTACGGAATTTAGCATGGGTTTTCCATTATAATAGCGTAATCCTCGCTCCATTGCTTCTGTGTTAGACGTATCAATCTGCAATGGCAAATCAATAATGGCCTGTATTCCAGTGACTGCATCCTCCATCATCTGTGGCTCATCAATCTCAGGTAATCCTACATTGACATCCAAAATATGTGCACCCTTCTCCTCCTGTGTAAGTCCCTCTTTATAAAGATATTCCATATCATGGTCTCGAAGCGCCTGTTTAAATTTGGATTTTCCCGTTGGATTAATACGCTCGCCAATAATTAATGGTTTTCTAGTAAAATAAACCGCATGATTATAAGATGACACAACTGTCAGGTTTTTGTCTGTAATAGACGCAATTTTCATACTTTTACAAAGTTCTACCACACACTTTATATGCGCTGGTGTTGTGCCACAACACCCTCCAACAACGCTTGCTCCCATCTCTATCAAAGTCTTTACACTCTGTGCAAACTCCTCTGGTGTCACTTGAAAGGTTGTCTGTCCATTTACAACAACTGGAAGTCCAGCATTTGGATTCATCACAATTGGCAAAGAACAACATGTTGTCAACTGTGGCAATAGTTTTTTCATCTGTTCTGGACCCAATCCACAATTAAACCCAATTGCGTCAACACCCAATCCTTCAAGCATTGCTGTCACACTTGCCACATCACCACCTGTCAGCAATTTTCCATTTTCATCAAAAATCATAGTGACAATCACTGGCAAATCACTATTTTCTTTCGCCGCAAGAACCGCCGCTTTTATCTCATAAGAATCACTCACTGTCTCTATCAAAATCAGATTTGCTCCTGCTTGATCGCCAGCTATAACGATCTCCTGAAATGTTTTGTACGCCTCATCAAAGGAAATTTCTCCTAGTGGTTTCAATAACTTTCCAATCGAACCAATATCAAGTGCTGTATACATTGGCTGATTGCTGTGCACTTCCTCCATTGCCTCTTTAACAAGTCTAATACCAGCAGTCACAAGTTCCTTTACTGAATATTCCAAATCTTTGCATTTAAAAGCATTTACGCCAAAAGTATTGGCAGAAATGATATTGCTTCCTGCCAGAAGATACTCTTTATGAATCTGTCTGATAATTTCTGGGTGTAAAATGTTCCATGTCTCCGGTATTTCTCCAGCCATAAGCCCGCGTTCTTGCAATAGCGTACCCATTCCACCATCAAAAAAAAGTAGCTGTTTTCCTAATTGTTCCTTAAGTTTCATAAAATTCTCCATTCTTATCAAATTTACCCTATAAAAAATATATTTTTCACAGGATTCTCCTCTTATTAACCTCTATAACTTCATAAAGTTTTTCAAATGTTAAAAATTGTTATATTGCGCGAAACGCACATGTTGTATTGTTGCACTGACTACATTTCCCAATATGACAACTTTGTGGATTGGCAGTCAATCCAATCAATGCCGATACACTCTTTGTAGGATACATTAACAGGCTGTCTGTAAGTGTAAGTCCAATTCGTTTTGTGCACTCCAACTCCTGAAAAATTATACGTTGATACTCCAATGACAAATCCCCATATCCAGGGCTAAATCGCGGTCGCAAATATAGTCTTGTTCCCTTTTTAGACAACTCTTGTAATATCTGTTCTTGCAAAATATTGCAATAAGCCTCAATGCATGCCGCACCGCACGCCTGTACAATTGCTGCCTTTGTCATATGCATTATCTCATATCGCTGTAACAGTTTGTCCGCTTCTATTCCCAACGTTGCCGCAAGCAGAACCACAGTACTACACTGCGCAAGGTTCTCCGCAAGATTTCGGCTTTCAAAAACAAGTGTTCTATCAATTTCTTTTAACAACACTTGATTTTTGGAAATATTACTCTGAAATACCTTATAGATATTTTTAGGTTTTATTACACAAAGTAACGCATCAAGTACTTCCGTAATTAAATTTTGTACCTTATTGTCTGGAGTATTTGTTCCATATCCCAAATACCTATAAATTTCTCTTAAATTAACTTTATTTCCAATCTCTTGATTGTTGCTTTCCATTTTTATACTCCATATTATTTTGACAACTCAATTCAAAAGTGCCATCAGTGCTTTTGTTGTGAAGATAATATTCTTCTGCAATCCGTCGGAAGTATATCAGATAGGGGTTGAATCCCATTACTGATATAAATAAGTTACTCACCGCCTATAGAGGCGGGATTCTCCCACACCTGATAGAAATGAGATTACTACACACTATGGAAGCGTGCAATTTTCGTGCACGCTTCCATAATAGTTTAGTTCTCTTTTTCTTCACATCCACAAGTATTGTTGTCTCCAAATCCAGCAAAACCACGTGGTTGTATCATTTCATTGCCGCATCCACAGCCATTATTTGGAGGGCAGGGTGGAACGACTGGTGTCGGGAATGTAGGATTGCAATTGCAGTCACAATCATTGTTACGTTCACACGTACACATACAATTGCTCTGGCAACCACCTTTCCCACAAAAACACCACAATAAAATAATCCAAAACCAACAATTCATAAAAACAACTCCTCATGCATCAAGCGCTTTTTCTAATACTTAATATATGAGGAGTTCTTCTATCGGTTACTTATATCTCTTTGATTTTAAAAAATTTTGTTTTTTGATCTTAGGAATAATTCTCTTGCGAATATAACGCATTGTATAGTTTTCTCCCCGTTCTGCCAACATATACAATAATTTCTCAAGTTTTCTTCTCGTTTCCTTATGCATAAAAGCGCCAGGATTTCCGCTGAGATAATACTTTAAAACCATATCATCTGTATAATTTTCCTTATTGTAATTTTTGGAGGCAGCAACCCGATCAATAAACATCTCTACAATATAATTATCCGGCATCTTTGCAGGAATAATTCCCCTGCCTGCATGTGCACTGTAATCCATCCAATACTCATAGTGATGCTTATTTCTGCCTTTATGATGCAACCATGCAGCAGAATATCCTTTTTCCTTTCGCTCTGCATTATTCGGACTTTGTGTTCCCTGATAGTATTTTGCCCCGACAAGAAATTCACTTGGCATATACTTAGAAAGGTCATGCATCAGTCCCTGTCTGTACAAGCCAACGGAAAAGCACCCTTTCATTACCATAAATTTATGATGTGTAATTGTTTTAAAGTGTTTCCAAATATACATCTTTACTTACCTTTTTTGCTTTTATTTTTTTGATTATTTTTTATAGTATTTTTTGATGCTGAAGTTACCGCACAACGTTTATTTGGAATCACATCTGTTTTTTGTAATGTATTATCCTTTATCATAAGAGAATTTTTTTGTTTTCTTTCCTCCTCAGACAACATTCTACCTATTAAAATCGAAATACTCCTCGGCGCAACATCAATATATTCTGTATTCCTCTCAATGTCAGAAATAACAAGATTTTCTTCTGTACAAATCACAGAAATCCATTTGTGATTTGCGATGGATGGCAGTGCAAAACGATGCGCATTCCAATGCATATTATAGGCGATGTAAATATAATCTCCGCCATCTCCCTTGTCATTCTTTCCACAGTACATAATTCCAATATGTCTGTTATAGCCCTCTAACTGTGCCTTCCAGGCTTCCTCACCATGATAGGAAAGATCAGGATATCCCTGACCAAATTGGTCAAGCATTGTAAGCTGCTCACCAAGATGGAGAATACTATGACTTTTTCGGAAAGAAATCAACTCCTTAACAAAAGCAAATATATCTGCATTTGCAGTAATACCACTCCAGTTGACCCATCCAATTTCATTGTCCTGACAATAACAATTGTTATTGCCATGCTGGCTATTTCCAAACTCATCTCCTGCATACAAAAGCGGTGTTCCCTGTGCCGTAAATAAAAATCCTAGTGCATTTTTCATCTGCTTATGTCGTAGCTGTCTCACTGCTTTTTTGCGTGATGGTCCCTCCGCGCCACAATTCCAACTGAGATTATAATCCGTTCCATCTGCATTATCTTCGCCGTTTAACTCATTGTGCTTCCGCTCATAAGAAACAAGGTCATTCAACGTAAATCCATAATAATTTGTAATATAATTGATTACACCACACTTAGGATTTGTATTTTTCATGTGATACTGGAAGCTTTTGAGCATGTCTTGGTCTCCCTTGAGATATCTGCGCATATCACACATAAACTCATCCCTATAATAACTTAATGTCTTGACAGACGGATTTGCTCCATCGGGATAGATTTCATGCAGATAAAAATTTTCACACATAATCTTTGTATCTGCCAGAAGTGGTTCTGTCGCAATCAGCGTCAAAGGCAACCGATTGCCCTTTAAATGTACACCATCAATGTGATATTCCAAAATCCAGTGCTTAATAATTTCCAGAATATATCCCTGTTTAATATCATCTGGAAAATAAAATTGCATGATTATTTCTATGCCATTTTTATGGAACTTACACACCATATCTCTAAATGCTTCACAAGGATTTCCACTTGCAGAATAAGACGCTTTTGGCGCAAAATAAAATGCATCCTTATATCCCCAACAATTCAATCTTTTTGCGTGTTCTGGTTCCTTGTCTAATGGTAGCTCCGCGTCAATATGCTCCACCTGATATGCAATCTGCTGCTTGGTTTCCGCTGCTGTCTGGTCCCATTCACACTCCTCAAATTCATAAGCTGGCATCAATTCTATTGAATTAACTCCTAGCTCTCTCAGATATGGGATCTTTTCCGTAAGCCCTTCAAAAGTCCCTTTCTTTGTCACTTTGGAAGAAGAATGCTTTGTAAAGCTTCTGACATTGAGACAGTACATAATGCTTTCCTGATATGGAATATGCAATGGTGTTGTTCCCTGCCAGTCAAACACACAATTATCAAATCCACCGCGCAAAATAAGACGCTCAAATTCACCGCAACGCCATTTTTCATTGCCAACAATTCGTTTTGCATAAGGGTCTACAAAGATACAATCACCAATAAAAAAATTATATTCACAATTACTGGCCGTAATTCCTTCCACAAAGACACAATAAATATTTCCAATTCTGTGTTTCTGATCAAACAGAATACGCTCTTTTTGCTCAACTCCCTTTCGGTAAAATACAATTCCACACCTCTTATTGGAACTATTTACCATAGAAAAATTGATGCCGTCCTCCTTGACGGAGGCTCCTAAAGGGTAGGGCTGTCCATTTTTTATTTTTATTCTTTTCATATAACCTCACAATTCTTGCTGTAATTTAATTGATAATAAGAGGTAGAAATTTACAAATATCATCTCTGATAATAAAGTTCACTTTGTTGTTTTGTTCAAATTCGCTCTTAGAAAAAAGCACTTTTAGCTGCTCATGTTCTGGAGCTGCACTGTATTCAAGTTTATCATTATACATGTTTTTCCCAAGTATCAGCAAAACATCTGCCGCTTCACAAGCCACTGCCGCCTGCGTCATTAAAACGGACTCAACACGCTCCCCTAGCAGACGGATTCCTGGTCTGATTGCCACTTTGCAGCGATCACACTGCGGAATCCCTTTCGCATTCTTAATATATTGCATATCAAAATCTTTATCACAATGCGGACATTGATTAATATGAATGTTACCATTTAGGTTGATTACTTTTTTCAGTTTTACTTCCTGTGGCAGTCCATGAAAATTTTGGTTGATCACTGCGGAGAGTTTTCCTTGTGCCTGTAATCGCATCAACGCATTATACGCAGGCGTAGAGTACATCTGCATTCCCAGAATCTCCTTCTTGTAAAAACGATAAAACCTTTCAACCTTTGCATTAAAGAAACTTGTAGAAAGCATGTCCTCTGGGCAAAATCCGTATTCTTCCTCCACACGATAATTCTCATCATTCGTGTCAAGATCATATCCGCCGCTCTCCACAAGCATTTCTATCCCAAGCACCGCTACAATATTTTTGGAGTTTTCTATTTTTCTTTTTATGAAATTAATTATCCTTTCGTCTGTTTTCACTTCCATCTCAGTACCTCGAATGCCTGTCACGGCCAAATGACAAAATTTCTTAAAATAATTCCTTAGATTATGCTTTTCTATATTTTTATGATACTCGCTTTCTATACTCTATGTCAAGTAATTCGCGCTTTATCGACTTAATTTTTGAAAATCTTTTTCAAAAAACAAAAATAACTCATAATAAATTAGAAAAACTTCTTGATTTGTCTATATAATTTCGGTAAGATAAAAATGTTGGTAATGATTCCAATTTAACTCAGGGTATCAAAAACTACATTTACAGATAATCCCTGAAACTTTAGAAAGGTTTGGTGTACAAATTCATGACAGACAACAACGAAAATAATTATGATGATGAAATGACTGTTGAACTTGAACTTGATGACGGTCAAATTGTAAACTGCGCCATCATCACAATCCTAACTGTAGACAAAAAGGACTATATTGCCTTACTACCACTCGATGAAAACGGCAACAATGAAGACGGTGAGGTATGGTTCTATCAGTATGAAGAAGATGAAAACAATCCCGAAGCCGAGCCAAAATTGACTTATATCGAGGATGAGGAGGAGTATGATAACGTTGCAGATGCTTTTGACGAATACCTCGACAATGTTGAATTTGATGAGCTTATTGAGAATAAAAACGAATAAAGATGCAGGAGGGAACACAACAATATGGATGAAAACAACGAAAAGGCTCTCCTCATAGACAAAAAATACACCTGTCCGGTCTGTGATAAAGAGTTTCACTCTAAGATAGTTAAAGCCAACTCTGCAAAATTTGTTGACACAATGGCTGACTTAAGGCCAATTCACAGTAATGTAAATATCACAAAATATGATGCTATCTGCTGCCCTAACTGTGGTTTTGCTGCGTTGACCAAAAACTTCAACAGCACTACAGCAACTCAGCGAAAACTAATTCGCGAAAAGATTAGTTCCAACTACAAATCACACCAAGAGACAGTATGTGATATCTACACAACAGAGATGGCAATTAGTCGTATGAAAATGGTACTATTTTGCACTATTACAAAAGGTGGAAAGGATAGCGAGATTGGAAATGTTTGTCTAAAAATAAGTTGGCTATATCAGGACCTTGCAGACGAATTGCCAGAGGATAATCCTGATACAGCCACCAAGAGAGAAATCTATCTCAAAGAGGCAGAAAATGCGGCAATGAATGCCAACGACCGCTTGACAAATGCACGAATGCGTGAAGGTTTCCCCATTGCTGGAATGAATGAGACAACTTTAGACTATCTCTTGGCATACTATGCCTATCGCAAAGGAGAATACCAGACTGCCATGCAACTTTTATCTGGGGTTGTTACTAGTAGAAGTGTCAGTCCACGCCTAAAAGACAAAAGTTTGGAACTAAAAGAACAAATCACAAAACTCCGGGAGCAAGAATCTCAGGAATCATAATATTTCATCTAAAAATCGCGAAGGCAGGAGGTTTCCTGCCTCTTTTTCTTTGATATAAAAAAGAAAAAGGCTCTCTTTTGCGCGCGTCATTGCCACATAGAACATCCTGCGTTCCTCCTCAATTTCATTGTCTGTAACTGCCTTTTTGTGTGGAACAACACCCTCATTGACATCTGGCAAAATCACAATCTTCCACTCTAAACCTTTGGAAGCGTGCATTGTCACCATGCTCACTGCATCTGTATCCGTTGATTTTTGGATATTTTCTTGTTGTGCAATCTCTCGTATTATCGTATCGTAATTCTGGATATGTTCCAACCATTCTGGAATTGTCTCAAAGTCCTTTGCAAGCGACATCAATTCTTCAAGTATCTCCATTTCTTTTGATATATCTTTACCATTTTCCAAGGCCTGTTTTTTTAGAAATGCTTCATATCCAACTCCTTTTCTAATAAAGTTTACCGCCGAAAAGGGATTGAGACCTTTGATAAACCGCAACATATCATACAATTCAAGAATATTTTGCACGACATAATCCGTCGAATTGTTATTTTGTATTAACTCCTCCATTAAAAATATCTGGCGCGGAACCGTACTTTTTTTAATATATCGCACAGGACGATTCATAATTCTTAAAAAGTCTTCCAGATTATTCTCATATAATGCATAGTTCAAATATGCGATAATATCTTTTGCAATTGGACTGTCATAAATATTTTTTGGCTTTTCTTTCATATGGAACGGAATCCCTTCCTTCATCAGTTTATCGGCTGTATACACTGTATGATTGTTCGTGCGATAAAGAATTGCAATGTCACTGTATTTTGCCTCCGGCTGTTCCATATACTGTCTAATAAGCAATGCTATATTTTCTGCCTGTTTTAATTTTGAGTGAAACGAATATACATTTACCCCATCTGTCTGTTCATTCTGTGCTGTTACATTTTTTGAAAAACGTATCTTATTGTGCGCAATCAGTCTTCCAGCAGTATCTACAATCCCCTGCTTGCTCCTATAATTAATGTTGAGAAGCACCTGTTGTGCTTTGGGATAATCTTTTACAAAATTCATCATAATCTCCGGTTTTGAACCCCGAAAACCATAGATAGACTGATCATCATCTCCCACAATAAACAGATTGTCCTGCGGTTTGGCAAGCAACTGCACAACTTCATATTGCAGTGGACAGATATCCTGAAACTCGTCGACAAGAATATACCGAAATCGCTCCTGCCACAGTTTCAGTGTGTCTGGTCGCTCCACAAGAAGATTGCGACACAGAAGAACCATATCATCAAAATCAATCAATCTGCAACGATTCATTTCTTGCTTGTACATTTGAAAAATATATTCAAATTCTGTCTGTGATACAGTTGTACTCTGGATTTCTTGTGGCGTAATTCCATTGTTTTTTACAGTGCTAATCTCCGACAATAAGTTTTGCAATAGCTCCATATTATCGTCTGTCTGTGCCTGTCCGCGCATTTCCTCTGGCATCTCACTAATAATTTGTGTCAAGAAACGATATTTATCTCGCTCTCTTATAATATTCTGTGCCGTAAAACGATATGTATGCCTTAAAATCTGAAAAAAGACTGAATGAAATGTTCCGAAATGAACTGGATAAAGCTTCCCTTCATTCAGCTTCGCAAAACGATCCTGCATCTCCGCAGCGGCTGCTTTGGTAAATGTAATCACAAGAATATCATCTGGTTTGACATGATGTTGTTCAATCAGATATTTAATTCTCTGTGTAACTACAAAGGTTTTGCCGGAACCAGGTCCTGCCAATACCAGCATTGCCCCAGTTCCGTGTGTAATTGCCCTGTATTGGGCTTCATTTACACTATTTTTATCTAGTATTTTCAAGTAATTCAATACCCTTTCTAATCCTGATTAGGGTTTCTTCTTTTCCAAGAATCTCCATAATTTCCGTCGCCCCGGCCGGAGTCATCTGAAGCCCAGAAACCGCAGTTCTCACTGGCCACATAACATAGCCATTTTTCACGCCTTTTTCTGTCACATATGATAGTAACAGTTGATAGAGCGCATCATTGGAATAATCCTCCTGTGCTTCCAGCAAGGGAAGGATATCTTTCAGTACAGTAAGTGCAGTTTCCTCTGTTGTCTTCATCTTTTTGTGTGTATACATTGCAGTGTCATATTCAGGTAAAGTCTCAAAGAATCCAATTAAATCTTTTATATCTGGAAATACTTCAATTCTAGTCTTTACCATCGCTGCTATTTTCTTTAGATCAAATTCTTTGTGCAGAACCTCCTTCATATAAGGAAGCGCCATTTCATAAAATCGCTCAAACTCCATCGCTTTAATGTATTCGCCATTCATCCACTTAAGTTTATTCATATCAAATACAGATGGAGACTTATTGATTCTAGTATAGTCAAAATCACGAATTAGCTCATCAAGCGTAAAGATTTCTCGATTGTCTTCTGGACTCCAGCCTAGCAGTGCGACAAAATTAATAATCGCTTCTGGTAGAATCCCTTGCTCTACAATATCCTCAAATGAAGAATGTCCGCTGCGCTTACTAAGCTTTTTGTGTTCTTCGTCTGTAATGAGTGGCAAATGCACATAGGTCGGTATCTCCCAACCAAACGCCTCATATAAACGATTGTATTTTGGCGTGGAAGATAGATACTCATTCCCGCGGACAACATGTGTAATCTCCATCAAATGATCATCCACCACATTCGCAAAATTATAAGTAGGATATCCATCGGACTTAATCAGAATCATATCATCTAGTTCAGAATTGTCAATGGTAATATCTCCATAAAGTTCATCATGAAAACTTGTTGTGCCTTCGGCCGGATTGTTCTGTCGAATTACATAAGAAATCCCACTTGCAAGTTTCTGTTCTACTTCCTCCTTGGAAAGTCCAAGACAATGCTTATCATAAACAGTGATTTCTTTTCCCTCTACAACCTCTGATTTTAGCGTAGCAAGCCGTTCTTTATCACAAAAACAATAATATGCCTCTCCCTTGTCAATCAGCTCTTTGGCATACTTCATATAGATACCTGCCTGCACACGCTCGCTCTGCACATAAGGTCCATATCCCTTATCTTTGTCAGGCCCTTCGTCATATGTCAAACCCGTTTGTTTCAGGGTGCTATAAATAATGTCAACTGCACCCTCTACATAACGCTCACGGTCAGTATCCTCTAAGCGAAAGATAAAATCTCCCTCCGCGTGCTTTGCAATCAAAAACTCATATAATGCAGAGCGCAGATTTCCAACATGCATTCTTCCGGTTGGACTTGGTGCAAATCTGCATCTTACTTTTTTAGACATTTTGTATTCCTCCATCTCATTTATCATTGATTAATTTATTTTTTTCAAATTCCAATTTACACACTTACTTATAATTTCATCACTCTGGTTGGCGTACATTTTGCTCTGGTAGTTTCTGTGCAGAGGAATTCTTAAAGCCAATTAAATCTTTTGTCGCTGTTGGAATTGCAATATTGGTGCCCGCGCCAGCAACACAACCACCCGGACATGCCATACCCTCAATTAAACATCCATTTTTCTTGCCAGCTTTTGCAAGCATCAAGATTTTCTTGCACTCAGAGAGACTCTCCGCATGTTCAATATGAATCTCCGTGTCAGGATAATACTCTTTAATACAACTTTCAATGGCACTGGCAACTCCTCCAGCTACACCATATCCGCGCCCAGCAGCAGTCGCATCATTCATTGAATCCATCGCTTTGATTTCTTCCAACAAAATTCCTTTCGCCTCAAACATGCCCACAAGTTCTTCAAACGTAATAACAAAATCCACATCAGACCGAATTGTCCTGCGGCTCGCCTCGAGCTTCTTGCTGGCACATGGTCCAATAAACACAACACTGGCATCTGGGTGTTTCTCCTTAATTACTCTGGCAGTCGCTACCATCGGTGTCAATGCATTGCTAATTTTATCAATCGTTTCTGGGAAAAATTTCTTTGCTAGCATTGACCAAGATGGACAACACGACGTAAGCAAAAATGGAACTTCTCCAGTTGCAACTTCTTTGACATAGTGCTCTGCCTCTGTCATTGCCCCCATATCAGCGCCGATTGCAGTCTCATATACATCAAAGAATCCTAGTTCTTTAAGTGCTGTCTTGAGCATATCTGGTGTCACTTTTGGTCCAAACTGTCCCACAAATGCAGGTGCCACCTGCGCAATAATTTTTCTGCCGGACTGCATAGCACGAATCAACTGAAAAATCTGCGATTTATCTGCAATCGCACCAAAAGGACAGCTCACCATACATTGTCCGCAAGAAACACATTTCTCATCATCAATCACTGCTCTGCCATGACTGTCAGAATGAATTGCATTTACACCGCAATGCGCAAGACAAGGACGCTGTTGATGAGAGATTGCATCATATGGACAGACTGTCTTACATTTACCACATTTAATGCATTTTTCCTGATCAATAATCGAGCGCCCATTTTTCATAGTAATGGCTCCTCTTGGACAAACTTCATTGCAGGGGTGCGCAAGACAGCCCATACATTTATCTGTGACCTCATATCGATTCTCTGGACAAGCGTTGCAAGCAGATGCAATCACTTGCATCAAAGGCGGCTCATAATATTTCTCATCAATATTGCTTTCTTCTACACCTTGACTAACTTGCACTGGCTCATCTTCTGGACGCAACGACATTCCCATAGCAAGCCTTGTACGCTCACGAATAATCTCGCGTTCCCGATAAATATTATCCCAATAAGGTGAGTTCTCTGCATCCACCAACTTATAAGGAAGCGCTTCCATATCATCCACAAGATTTGTAGAATGATATGCCATGTTTGCTACTTCCCTAAAAATTGCACGCCGTGTTTTACGAACTTGTGTATCTATCCCTCTCATAATTTCTTTGCCTCCTGTGTATCAATCTGTTCTTGCTTATCATACAGTCCACGGATATTCCCAGAACGCTATTGTTGCAAAGATAGCTTTGAATCTGATTGCTTATCATTTCCCATGAACCTAAACAGTATTATTTTGACATATTTTTAACAATAATTCAATACGATTACACAACTTTTTCTGCAACAGTTCAGCCTTCGGCTTCCTGTTACGGGCATCAAGCCATGCAAAACCACTTCGTGGTGTCAAAGCCACGTACTGTGGCTTGATGCATCTCAACCACTACGTATTCAGGCTGAGCTGTTACCTTTTCCTACTAACACCATTCAGCAGTTACTTTGGCGCAATCTTCTGGTGGAAACAAATATTCCTTTTGATATCGTTTCCTAAGCTCTGTTATTGATTCTCCCTCTAATGCAGTTCGGATATCTTCCTGTAACAAGGCAATTACTTTGCAAAATGTAGGGGTACTATAAATTTGCTGAGCACGTTTTTCTAAGGCAATTGCTGTACAATTTGATTCTTCTTCCATTTCTTCCAGCAAAGGAATTTTAAGATCTGCAATATCACCATCTAGTATATCCTCAACACCAGTCCAAGCTATCTCACGTTCGCAAATCTCATAACAGATATAAGAAACATCGATAAGGAATGAAGTATAGCAATCATCCCAATCTCCAAAATACTCTGCCTCAAAATCATAATATTTTTCGTCCTCATCCATTTTTTCAGTATCGCCTGTCGCAATCTCAAGTACAACTGCTTCCAGACATTTTGCAAACTCCTCAAATTTTGACTGCGCTAACTTTCCTTCCTGAAAATCCCACAACTTTTCTATAATAATCTCCAGAATCTTTGGTGTTGGATTTTCAGGAACCATTAGGCGATAAGAATTCCACCATCTCGTAAAAATCAAAAGTTGCGCCTTAATTGCAACCTCAAATGGATACTCTGCAAAACATTCCTCCGCAAGGTCCCTCAAATATAAAATAAACTTTGACTTTTCTTTTCCACTTAACGCTGCAAAATCAATCTCATATATCTTTTGCATCTATAGAAACCTCCTGTGAACACATAATATATAATTCCATATTCCTGTTTCTTACATCTTTTCAAAATCATAGACAGCCCGCAATAGTTCTGTTACGCTCCATGCCTGTGCAAAACACCCTCTTGACACAGTTGGCGTATCGCCATCATAAATCTCAGCAATCTGCGAAACACAACCTTCTCGCAACCATGTTTTAAGCACCACAAAACCTTCTTTCAGTTCTGTTTTAATGCGCTCCTTTTCTGCTATGTCCTCACATTTCTCCGCATATCGAACACATGCTCTATAATACGCTCCTAACGGAAATGCCCATACAGTTCCTTGATGATATGCTCTGTCGCGCTCCTCCATCGGTCCAATATAGACAGGATGAAAATCACAATCATTCTTTGCCAATGTACGCAGACCAACTGTTGTGTACAGTTCATCTTTTATTTTCTTAAGAACCAATGCTTCTTTTTCGGCAGAAAGCATTGTAAATGGCATTGTCAGTGCCCAAATCTGATTACACCGAATCTGATTCTCATCCTTTCCACCAGACAACACATCTTTTAAGCATTGTTCGCTTTCATTCCAAAATTTCTCTATAAAAGAAGCTTTTGCCTTTGCAGCAAGTTCCTGATATTTTGCCTCCTGTGTCAGCTCATACATCACCATCAATGCACTATACCAATATGCATTAATTTCCACAGGCTTTCCATGTCTTGGCGTCGGTAGAAAATCACCCACACGCACATCCATCCATGTAAGCTGTTCCAACTCAGCGCCCGCCATAATTAAACCATCGCTATCCATGCCAATATGAAAATCCGTTCCATTTTGATATTGGTCAATAATCTGTTCTAACACAGGCAATATCTCACTCTCAAATGCCTTATCACCAGAATATTTCATATACTCATACACTGCATTCACAAACAACAATGGCGCGTCAGCAGAGTTATACATAGGATTTTCTCCACCCTCTGGAAACAGATTTGGCAATAATCCATTTTTCACATATTTTGCAAAAGTCTGGAGAATGCTCTTGCACTCTGCAAAACGTTTTGTTACTATGGTCGCGCCTGCAAGTGATATCATTGTATCACGTCCCCAGTCTTCAAAAAATGGGTAGCCCGCTATAATGCTCTTACCATTGGTAGAATCTCGTCGCACAATATACGCATCTGCACTTAACACAAGCTGCTTTCCAAGGTCAGAGGATAGTGTGGCCTGCGTAAGCAACTGCTTTTTGTGTGCACTGTTTTTCTGTACGCAATCTTCATAACATTGTTTCGCACTGGAATTGGCATTCGCCTCTGTGCTAAAAATGACATAGATGTCACTTTTTCTTCCTGTCTGTTTTTTCAAAATACAATTCACGAAGGCATTACCATACGCCATACGCCCATCACGCTCATCCTGTGAAAAATATAATTCTCCAAATAAATGTGCTTGCTGCAAAGCAAAATCTGCATTTGTAATAAGAAATAGTTTCATATCCCCATCCGTAATATAATGTTGTCCGTCTTGTACTTCTGCTTTTGCACCTGCATCATAAGATGTTATCTTATATGTGTCCAAATCCTGTGTTACATCAAAATCCTCTTTTTTTGATGTAAACCGTAACAACGGCAAAAGTTCTAATGTCACATCTTTCCCTAAAGGATTATCAATTTGATACCACAATGCCACCTTATTTTCGCCATGCGCCATCTGTAAATGTTTTGTGACAGTTACATCCGCAATCTGAAATGTCCACATAGGTGCATTTTCATCAAAATCATCATACACAAACTTTTCCAGATAATGAAATCCCTCATAATCCACTCCTGATTTCATGCGCTGCGAAGTCAAAATATACGCCTGTCCATCAATGACTAGCTTTTCAAAAATATTGGAAACCAAATGCATTCTAACATTTGGCGCTCTTTTAGCGGACATCAGCAATGCATGGTCGCCTCTTGCTGCTGCACCTATTATAGATAAACTACTGTATCCGCCCAATCCATTTGTGAGCAAATAACAGTCCTTTTCTCCCTCTTGTATTGATGTCCAATTCTTTTTGTCAAATTCAAATCTCATTCTAATTCCTCCGCTGCTTCCTCAAGCCATTCTTTTAAATTTTCTTTTGCGTTTAGTCGAAGTACCCTTGATGTGTTTGTATCGTCAGGCGGCATTACTTCCGCCGCAACGACAATACGATTTCTTTGTTCCCCACTCCCAAAGATTCCCTCCTGGTCCAAATCCGCCATAACTTTTTCCATAATATTCATTCGTATTTCATATTCCTGCTCAAAATCTTCATCCGACTGTAACTTTGCATCTCTTTCCTCAACGATTTATTGAACCTTTGTAAAATACTGCTCTCCATATAAATTATACGGAGAATCTGCATATGACCATTTAAGGTCCTGTCTTAAATTTTCTGGCGAATCTTCAACTTTATACTCTTCTATATATTTTTTTATGACTCTATCCAATGCTTCTTCAGACATTGCAGATACCACAGGACATCCCTGTGCCTCTATCAACACAAGCGTGCAATAATAAAAATGTTCTTTTGGATTTTGGGCAAACAAATTTACAAAAGCTTTCTTTGTCGCTTCCTTTAACGCCTCTACTAAAGTCTGCTCCTTTTGGTTTTCCATTTTTAAGCAGCTCCTTTCTATCTTTTTGGTAAAAATTGTTTAACATCAACGATATCAATAGCATATCACATTATACTATGTATCTCAAGGTTACAGTTCATTTTCAAGTTTGGCGTTACAATTCACACCCACGCCAGTTTTTATCATGTTATAAGTTATTGAGGTGTGAATTATAACAGATTTTGCACACAAAATGCTAAAAGGCAAGCATTTTGGCGCATGATTCCCACTACTTTGGCGCGGGTGTGAAAAGTAACAGTTTGGCTTCTTATCCTAAATTCTTTTTCAATATTTTACTTGAATAACATTTTTATTTGTGGTATAGTTACAGACACCCCTATTTTGCAACAAAATACTTTAAATACAACAAATTTTGTTGTAATCGGGTATATTAAAACTGTCAGAATCGAGGCAACAACTGGTATGAGAAAGGTTGTACATAGCAAATTTTTATGTATAATATTAATACTATCTTTGCTTGTACTGGGAATTTCTTGTGAAGAGATTTGCAAGGATTCTTCTTTTTCGCATGTTTCTGACTTATCTGGCTCAACATTACAAGCAAGCAGTCATGTTGCAGACACTCATATCTTCTACGATAAAGGTTCTATACGTTTTATTGAAGAATTTGTTCTAATGCGTCAGTCTGCACGCCCTTCTACAGTTCTACGTATTAGTCAGTGTATAATTTATGCCCTGCTTCTACTTAGTGTTTTTCTATTATATCTATTTTTCAAAAACTCCTACTTGTGTACCGACACACATCAAAATCAGTACAATTGCAGGACTCTGAATTATATTCACAATAATGATGGTAAAAAATCCCATATTTCTTAACTTATTTTCACTTTACTGTTTCATCACTTTTGTAAAGCACTGTTCATTAAAAAGAACACTCTAAAATCAATGCAAAAATTTTAAAGATTGTCTGATAAGCAAAATTTATCGTTTTGTCTTTTTTGTGTACACAATTTTAACTATTTTGTAATGATTTTTCCTACCTTTTATATGCAGTAATGTTCTTTTACAAGAGACACTTTACAAAATAAACTATGGAGGTTTTTTATTATGTTTCAAAGTATCATATTTGGATTGATGGTTGTTATCGCTGTTGGTGCTGGGATTTTTACCTGCATTTATGAAACGGGAGGATCGTCACACTCTTCTGTTGAAAAAACGTCTCAGACAAAACCAAACAACACACAGAACAAATAGTATTTAATGTATAAATTCGGAGGTTTGATTATGAATATATTTTTATGGATTTTAGTATTTATTGGTGGTACAACTGGTGCGCTTTCTACACTCTATATTATTGTGTCACTCTTTGCAGTAATTTTCTATAAGATTTATCGCAAAGTAAAATACCATATATCTATTTACAATTAATAGAGACAAGCAAATTGCTCGAATAAAGTCAGCCCCAGAGCAAGCTGACAAAGCATCAAACTTGCAACGCAGCAAGCTATGAGGGGCTTTATTCGTCAAATGTCTGCTTCACAATCACTTAGCGCATTACTTATGGAAATAAACAAGTATTAAAATTTTATAACGTTACTTGCATATTTTACCAGAAAAAGTTAGTATTATTATAGGAACACTTTATTAGACTAAAGAGTCTTTTCGGTTACAGTCTCTTACAAAGTTCTTGACTCAACTGTAATCTTTTAGGCGATTGATAGAAAGGACGGGATTATGACTTTTATCCTACTACTCGTAGCAATTGTGATATTATTATGTGTGATAGCCGAAAAATTTTCTGGAAAGTTTGGTATGCCAGCGTTAATTTTGTTTATGTTTATTGGTATGCTCTTTGGAAGTGATGGAATTTTAAAAATTCCTTTCAGTGACTATAAACTTGCAGAAAATATATGCTCCATTGCATTGTTGTTTATCATGTTCTATGGTGGATTTAATCTAAAGTGGGATCTTGCAAAAGACGTCGCTGTAAAGTCGGTTCTTTTATCAACAATTGGCGTAGCAATTACGACAGCCGCCACAGCATTGTTTGTGAAACTTATCTTGGGTTACACATGGCCAGAAAGCTTTCTTGTCGGCGCAGTGCTCGGTTCTACAGACGCTGCAAGTGTATTTGCCATACTCCGTCAGAAAAAACTAAATCTAAAGAACAGCACTGCATCTCTTTTGGAAATGGAAAGCGGAAGCAATGACCCTATGGCTTATATGTTGACCTTTATTGCCCTAGGAATCATCTATTCTGGAGAATCCGAACATATTATTATGCGTATTTTTTTACAGTTGGTAGTTGGGGCTTTGGTTGGTCTGGGACTTGCACTAACCACCATTCGTCTAATGACTAAGACAACTTTGGTGTCTGATGGTCTTGAGACAATTTTTATGATTGCCATGGTTTTAATCTGTTATGGTTTATCACAAATTATGGGTGGAAACGCCTACTTAAGCGTATACATAATGGGGATTATTATTGGAAACAGCCGAATTAAAAGCAAAGCAACATTAATACCATTTTTTGACGGCGTTACATCTTTGGCACAGATTTTAATATTTTTCCTATTAGGACTTCTAACGATTCCGCATGAGATGTCAAACGTGATATTTACAGCAATTGTCATCACAGTAATCCTTACATTAATCGCAAGACCTGTTGCTGTATTTCTGCTCCTAAAACCCTTTCAGTGCTCTGCAAGACAATGTCTTTTGGTTTCTTGGGCAGGACTTCGCGGTGCTTCCTCTTCCGTATTTGCGATTATGGCAGTGGCAGGTGGTGTTATTATGCCCCACAATCTGTTTCATATTGTCTTTATGGTATCTCTATTTTCTGTTGCAATACAAGGAACTTTGCTTCCAAGAGTGGCGGAAAAACTTGATATGATTGATGAAAATGAAGATGTCCGAAAAACCTTCAATGACTATCAGGAAGACTCTTCCATTACATTGATTCGTATGTATATTCCAAAAGGACATAATTGGGAAAACAAACTTGTCAAGGAAGTATCCTTTCCCACAGGTTCTCTTGCGCTGATGATTAAGCGCAATCATGAAACCATCATAACAAAGGGGGATACACTCATTCTTGCGGGTGACAGTGTGATTCTGAGTGCGCCCTCGTACAATCCAAGCGGTAATGAATTGCTGGATGAAATTTTTATTGATAGATATCATCCGTGGTGCAATCGCACCATTGCAGATTTAAACTTAGCTCCTGATGAATTAATTGCAATGATTATGCGAGAAGAGGAATCTTTAATTCCTGACGGAAAAACGCGAATATTAGAAGGTGATAGAGTGGTGACCTACCGTGAGTAGGCCATCACTCTTCTTTTGTCTATCCATTATAGTTTTAAAAGTGCACCGGCAAGCGCTTCTAGCTGCGAAATATTTTCTGTTTTCATCGCCGATTTAATTGTCACAACAGGTTCTACAATTGTCAGTGCTTTTGCTCCTTCAAGCAAGGATTTCATACTTTTTGCAGCAGTTGGCGCCCATGAACCATTTTCTATTATACCAATCATACGTTTCTGATAATTCTTTGCCTTAATTTTATTTAAGAAATCCTCCATAGGTGGAAATACCCCTGCATCATATGATGCCGCTGCAAGAACTAAATAGCGATAACGAAATGCATCTGCGACAGCCTCATGAAGATCCTCTCTGGTTAAATCCATAAGAACTACTTTTTTTGCACCTTTCTGTTCCAGAATTTCTTTCATTTTTTCAGCCGTATGCAACGTATGGCCATGAATAGATGCACAGGCAATCAGCACACCCTCATCTTCCGGTTCATAACTGCTCCATATATTGTATTTCTCAATATAATATCCAAGATTTTCTGTTAATACAGGTCCATGTAGTGGACAAATTATATTAATTTCTAATGTGGATGCTTTCTTTAATAGTGCCTGTACTTGCATACCATACTTTCCACAGATATTAATATAATATCTTCTGGCTTCCTGTACCCAGTCCTCTTTTGCGTCACGTGTTCCAAATTTGCCAAAACCATCGGCACTAAACAATACCTTTTCTGTCTGCTCATAAGTAACCATTACCTCTGGCCAGTGAACCATTGGCGCCATAAAAAATTGTAATGTATGTTTTCCAACAGAAAGAATATCACCTTCTTTTACAGTAACCATTTTGTCACTGGATGAAACATCAAAAAACTGCTCAAACATCTGAAATGTCTTTGCATTTCCTACAAGTTTCATCTCTGGATAACGTTCCATCAACTGTACAATGCTACCGCCGTGATCTGGTTCCATATGTTGAATTACCAGATAATCCACACGTCTTGTCCCCACTGCTTCATCCAGATTTTTTAACCACTCCTGAGTCGCACGTGGATCAACTGTATCCATCACAACCACTTGCTCGTCTAGTATTACATACGAATTGTATGCCATGCCATTTTTTACTTCATATTGACCCTCAAAAAGAGTAATGGTTCTATCATTTACTCCTATATTTATAATATCTTCTGTAATCTTTTCCACTGTTCCAATCTCCTTCTCTCTAAATCTTACCTTTTTTAAAGGTCTGTACAGAAATTAAACTGCTAGCTTTCTAGTCAGCGGAAAATAAGAACAAAATCAGAAATCGATTTTATTCTTTCCCTTTCGGTTTCCATACTTTCACACCAATAAAACCGCCAATCCCTGACACTGCAGCAATCACCGCAAAAACCATTAAATAAGATAATACCATTCTGAAAAATTCTATTAAATTTGACATCTCTCCACCTCTTTTCAAAACTGATATTTCTATCATATCACTTTCCTATAAAACTGTAAAGAAATAACCTTATATTACTGTAACCAAAATTTATCCAAAACAAAACTTTCTATTTCTAATTTTTTTAATTTATGTTACTATTATTATACATATAATTTTTTACATTACAGGAGGATGTAGTGTGAAATTAAAATTTCACCATCCTGATTTGTACGCCTGCTGAAGCAGGCAGATGGGAGTTAGTATGAAAAAATATAAGCTATTACTGGCTGGAAACAGCAAAAAATTAATCACTTCTTTCTTTACTCAAATGGACTCAACATTTGAATGTATGACATCTTCTATCATCTATGATGATTTAAAAAATCATGTTCAGTATTTTCAACCGGACATGTTTGTCCTTTGTATGCGTGCAGAAACAAGAGATGACCTTGTCACAGTTGCAAGTTTCCACGATATCCTTATAAAAAATAAGATTCCCTATAGTGCAATTGGTGACAGTGCCAGTTTGGATTTTGCATCCAAGATTGCAAACAATGTACCAGAACTTGCTTTAAAACTCCCAGTTCCCACTGCCGACTTGGAGGATACGATTTCTCGCTTTATTCGAGATCATCAAGTGCGTCTGGCCACTGCCCAAACCTCGCCTGCCATACCAACTCCTTCTACTGATGGTAGTGCTTTTGACGCGTTGGCGCAGTTAGATTCTATGTTTGAGATTGCTGAGAGCGAACCGACATTCCCAACAAATACGGAACTACTAGATTTTGATTTAAAGGAACGTCCTAGAATCCTTGTTGTAGATGATGCAACAATTATCCACAAAACAATCAAAGGATATCTTGATTATAAATATGAAGTTGCCACTGCAATCAATGGAAATATTGCTCTGCGCTTCCTAAAAACAAAAAAAGTTGATTTGATTCTTCTTGACTATGAGATGCCTGATATGAATGGTCCAGCTGTGCTCGAGGCGGTGCGCGCCGATCCTCGTCTCGCATCTATTCCAATTGTATTTCTCACAGGAATCAATGATGTAGAAAAGACAAAAAGTGCACTTGCACTAAGGCCACAGGGATATCTTCTTAAACCAGTAGACAAACATGCACTGCTCAATAAAATAAATGAATTGCTTCTATAAAAAACAAAAAATTATAAATACTTTAATATTTTAATTGGAGACATATTATGAATAACGAGATAACCATCACAGACCTTTTTGAAGTAGAGATGCTCCAGCGTTTGCAGGACTCTTTCTCTAAAATGACTGGTTTTGCCGCTATTATCACAGATGCAGAGGGAGTTCCTGTCACAAAAGGAACGAACTTCACAGATTTTTGCAGCAAATACACTCGAAATTCACCAATCGGGTGCCTACGCTGCCAACAGTGTGACAAGCATGGCGCAGAACTATCCCTGAAAGTAGGTTCTTCCGTTACATATTATTGCCATGCGGGGCTTATGGATTTTGCAGCTCCAATTATGGCTGGTGATAAAATGGTTGGCTGCTTTGTAGGCGGACAGGTACTCATTTCTCCTCCTGATATTACACGAATTATGCAGGTGGCTGCTGAAATTGGCATTGACCTTATCAATTACTTGCAGTCGGTTATGAGCATACCCACTATTGAAAAGTCAAAGCTTGACAACGCTGCTCTTTTCTTGTACACGCTGACAAGTGCACTCTCGAGTATTGCTTATCATAAATACATTATGAAAGAGGCAAATATTGAGATTGAAAAGGCTGCGAACATGAAATCTGATTTTTTGGCCAATACAAGTCACGAACTGCGCACTCCTATGAATGCTATTATTGGTATGACGGAAATGGCACTTCGTGAAGAAATGACCCCCACTGCCAAAAATTATATTAATCAGATAAAAGCTGCTGGAAAATCGCTGCTCACCATCATCAATGATATTCTTGATTTCTCTAAAATTGAATCTGGAAAAATGGATATTGTCGCAGATGATTATGAACCAGCTTCCCTAATCAACGACATTGCAACGATTATCAGTACACGTATCGACAAAGATGATGTGGAACTGATCCTTGATATCAATCCCAAAATTCCAAAAATCCTTTCTGGTGATATGATACGTCTAAAGCAGATTATTACGAATCTGGCAAACAATGCAGTCAAATTTACCAAATTAGGACAAATTTGTCTAAAGTATGATTTTGAAATCATATCCGAAGATACAATCAATCTGCTATTTTCTGTATCAGATACAGGTATTGGTATCAAACCTGCAGATATTAACAAACTTTTTCAATCCTTTCAGCAGCTTGACAGCAAACGAAATCGCAATATTGAAGGCACTGGTCTTGGTCTTGCAATTAGCAAACAGTTAATCACACTTATGGGTGGCAATATTTCTGTAGAAAGTGTATATGGAGAAGGTTCTACATTTTCCTTTACCATACCGCAAAAGGTTATTAATCCAGAACCTTCTATCGCTCTGAATGAAACGCCACCAAAGAGCGCGGCAGGTTTTCTTAACAATACCTACGCGAACATTCAGCTAAAAAGAGATATGCACAAGCTTGATATTGATTATACAGACCTAAAAGACAAAGATATTTTAACTTTCTTGACAGAATATAAAGATCAACTAGCCAATACCTACTTGTTTATTCCATACAAGGATTTTAGTCAACCATTACAGGATTTCATACAGAAACAAGAACAACTCAATGTAATTGTCATTGCTCCATATGGTATGTCTGTGACTTATTCGCCACTAAATGTATTAATAGTGCATAAGCCTTTGTCTGTTCTAACATTGGCAGGAATCTACAATCACGAAAGTTTCAGCCAATATGACAATGCTTCTTCTGATGAATACTATGATTTTACTGCTGAGACAGCCAAAATCCTAATTGTAGATGATAACTCTATCAATTTGACTGTCGCACAAGGATTACTCGAACCACTCAACATGCAAATTGATACAGCTCTCAGCGGAAATGAAGCCATCAATAAAATATCAGATACTATGTATGACCTGATATTGATGGATCATATGATGCCAGAGATAGATGGCATTGAAACAACCCACATTATACGACGTTTCCACTCCGAGTATGACAATGTACCCATCATTGCACTGACTGCCAATGTTATCGGCAATGTCAAAAAAATGTTTATCCAAGAAGGTATGAATGATTTTGTGGCAAAACCTATTGAAGTTCGTATGCTTATCAATGCCATACGCAGATGGCTTCCAAAAGAAAAAATTAAAAAGCATACGGGCTCTATCAGACCCATTCTTGCCAAAAAGACAGTTACATTGCCAGATATACCAGCATTAAATATGAAAGAAGCCCTAAAACTTCTTGGTAGCGAAGAACTCTTTATGACAATCCTTGCAGATTATTACCATGTTATACCCAAAAAATTAAAATTGATAGAGACTTACCGCGACAAAAAAGACTGGTACAATTACACAATTGAAGTTCATGCACTTAAGAGTGCTTCTAGACAGATTGGCGCTGACGATCTCTCTGAAAAAGCTGCTGCTCTGGAAGCTGCCGGAAATGCAAACGATATCGATATGATTTTACAAAATACAGAAGAATTACTTGCGTTATATGCACACTACCATGATCTGTTAAGTCCCTACTTCCCAGAAAAAAGAGAGGACGAAGGAAAACCTCCCATAACGACCCCTGTACTGATGGAAGTCTTTGCGTTGATGAAACAGGCCATTGAAGATCTTGATATGGACAAAATGGATGATGCTATCCATACACTTGACGGCTACAGTTTCCATGACGAAAGCCATGACTTATATATTCGACTCTGTGAAGCCGTTGCAGACATGGACCCTGATGCCTGCGAGGAAGTAATTTCTAGCTGGAAACAAATTATATAATATGTAGAGTAAGGGGAGCGAAACTCCCTCTACTCGAATCTATTTGTTCTTAAACTCATTTCTGTACTGATTCGGTGTCTTTCCTGTTGCTTTTTTAAATGCCTGTGAAAAGTAGGATTGAGAAGAAAATCCAAGCGTAGTTGAGATCTGTGAAATCGAATATGATGTTGATTTCAATAAGGATTTTCCCTCTTGTATTCTCTTTTGAATCAAATATGTAATTGGAGAAATCCCAATATATCTAGTGAAAGCATGAACCAAATAATATTTATTTATATGCGAGCGAGCTGCCAAGGCATCCAATGTAATATTCTCCGCATAATTTGCATCCAAATAATTTTTAATCTGTGTGCACTCTCTATTTAAAAGAATATTATTGCTCTGTACAATTGAAAGATTATTATTTCGAAGCATACAAATCATAATAACTTCCAATAAGTTCTGACATACTGTTTCATAGTTTTCCTCCTTCTTTGAAATCTCCTCCAGCATAATATTTAAATAAGCATAGATGTTAGAATTTTGTGTGTTATATTTATACACTTCGCCGAATGCAGTCTGCATATAGACACCTTCTTGCGCAACTGCTATATTTTCAAATGAAAAAGAAAGTCCCTCGATTCCTAGCACAATATACTCCAAAGGCTCTGTCTGCACTGATTTTTCTGTGTGTTGTACATTTGGATTAATAATCACCATATCATTTCTACTGACAGGAAATTCCATACCCTCTGTAATAAACGAACCATTGCCTCGCACAACATAGAAAAGTTCACTAAATGGGTGTGAATGCAAAATACTCTGCCAGTCTCCTTCATATTTTGAAGTTGAGACATACAATAATTTTAGACCATCAAAATTAAAAATATCATTATCTTCAATACAATGTCTTATATTTCCCATAATTGCACTCCTTTTCTATATGTAAATAACAAATTTTGTGTTCTTGGCTTCTATTTGAGCCACTAAAGACGATATAGGAATCAAAATAATCTTTTTCAAATCTAAAAATTCACTCCGTAAGAAAAATATAACAGACTTTATATATTTTGTCTATAAATGTATATATCCTAATATTTCTAAAATTTTTGTATTTTTTATTTTGTGAATACAGCACATAAAAATCAATTGTTATTGTCTTATTTAAAAATTTTATTTTTATAACTTGCATAAAATATTATTTTAATATTCAATTTCTATAGAGATTTTATACAATTTGTTTCTTTTAAACTGTTTTATTTTAAATATTTTTCTACAAAAAGCAATATTTCTAAAATATCCAGCAACAATCAGATTGATTCTAGATGTCAACATCGCTATACTTAAGTTACATTTAAAAACAAATCAATTGTTGTAAATTTATAATCGAATTTCCCATAGGGTCTGCAATAACGCAGAAATCATATGGCAGAAGTTCACAAGGGAGGAATTTTTATGAAATCAAAAAAAGTTATTTCTTCGTTACTCGTTGCAGCTATGTCTGCATCATTGCTTGCAGGGTGCGGCGGCTCTGGCGATAAGCCGGCAGAAAGCAAACCGGCTGACAATACTACAGCCGACAACGCTACAGATACAACGCCTGCTGAACCAGCAGAAAGCAAACCGGCTGAAACACCAGAGACTACTTCTGCTGACGAGAATACACCTGTTGAGGAGCAGACATTGAAGGTAGCAGCTTTTGAAGGTGGATATGGCGCAGATATGTGGTCGGAAGTTACAGCTGCTTTTGAAGCTTCTCATCCTGGCGTGACAGTAGAACTCACGATTGACAAGAAATTAGAAGATGTAATTAGCCCTGCGATGAAAGCTGGAGATTATCCAGACGTTGTACATCTGGCAACAGGACGTGAGGCCGCTTTGACAGAAACTCTCACAAAGGAAAAAGCACTTCTTCCACTGACGGATGTTCTGGAAATGACCGTTCCTGGCGAGAATGTAAAAGTAAAAGACAAGATTGTTCCTGGGTTCCTTGATACGCTTGCAACCAATCCTTATGGGGACGGCGTAACATACTACGCGCCAATGTTCTACAGCCCTTGTGGATTGTTCTACAATGCCGGACTGTTCAAAGAAAAAGGATGGGATGTTCCTACAACATGGGAAGAAATGTGGGCGTTAGGCGAGACAGCAAAAGCAGATGGAATCGCACTCTTTACATATCCTACAACTGGATATTTTGACGCATTTACATACGCAACACTGTCATCCGCAGGTGGTTCTGATTTCTTTAATAGTTGTATGACTTATGAAGATGGTATCTGGGAAAGTGAAAATGCGACAAAAGTATTTGAACTGATCGCAAAACTTGGAACATACACAGAAGGCACAACCGTTGCCAACGCCAACAATGACAATTTTACAAAGAATCAGCAATTGATTCTCGACAATAAGGCAATCTTCTGCCCAAACGGAACATGGCTTCCTGGCGAGATGGCAGATGCTCCAAGAGCAGATGGCTTTGAGTGGGGATTCATGGCGATTCCAGCAGTAAATGACGGTGGTGCTGGCTGCTCATTCTGTTGGTTTGAACAAATGTGGATTCCAGCGGCAGCTGAGAATCAAGATATGGCAAAGGAATTTGTAGCTTACATGTACTCTGACGAAGCAGCACAGATTTTTGCAAAATCCACAGCAATTCAGCCCATTACAGGTGTCAGTGACTCTCTGGAAGGTGACAACAAGATGTTCTATAGCATCTATGACAATGGTGCAACCGCAGTTATGGGTGGTTTCGCATCAACTGCACCAGTTGAGGGTGTAAATATGCTTGATACTCTATGTGGAACAGTCAACAGTATCGTGAGCGGTGACAAGACCGTTGCGGACTGGCAAGCAGCTGTAGAGGAAGCAAGTGATAAATTGAGAGCTGCAATGGAATAAGGTTATAGGAGCGCTCCAAAGGTTTCTGCCTTTGGGGCGTATTTTATGCACACGCCGATGCAGAGGAATATGTCACTAAAGTGGCGTATCGGCGGTGCGGTGAGCAGGACAGGTAATCTTCTCTGTTCGTTTTACAAAAATGGAGGTATACGTGTGAAAAAAGTCAGAGGAAAATCGATTTTTATTACTGTATGTGTAGCACCTGCAGTCATATTGTTTGTTATCTTTATGCTGATACCCACTTTTAATGTCTTTAAGATGTCCCTGTATAAGTGGGGTGGTTATTCCAACAACAAACAATTTGTCGGTCTGAATAATTTTAAAATTTTGATGGAAGACACGAATTTTTTCCGTTCCTTCCAAAACACAGTCCTTTTAATCGCAATCGTGACTATTGTCACAATGGTGCTTTCCTTAATTTTTGCGGCAATTCTCTCCCGCGAAAAAATTAAAGGACAAAATATTTTCCGCATTGTATTTTATATCCCCAATATTTTATCCGTAGTAGTCATTTCAGCCATCTTTTCAGCCATCTATGACCCAAACAGTGGTCTGCTCAATAGTATTATTGGTATTTTCCGCGGAAGCGAAAAAACACCGATTCTGTGGCTTGGCGACCAGAAATTAGTTATATACAGTCTGGTAATCGCAATGATTTGGCAGGCAATCGGATACTATATGGTTATGTATATGGCAAGTATGGCAAGTGTGCCAGAAAGCTTATATGAATCTGCCAATCTTGAGGGTGCCAGCAGAATCCATCAATTTTTTTCTATCACCCTACCACTAATCTGGACCAATATTAGAACAACGCTAACTTTCTTTGTAATTAGCTCAATTAATATTAGTTTTTTGATTGTAAAAGCATTGACAAACGGTGGACCAGATGGCGCAACAGAAGTATTCTTAAGCTATATGTATAAGCAGGCATACACCAATTCTTCTTATGGATATGGTATGGCGATTGGCGTTGTAGTATTCCTGTTCTCCTTTGGATTGTCGGCACTAATTAACTTTGCTACCAAGAGAGAGCCTTTGGAATTTTAAGGAGGAAGATACAGATGCGAAAAAACAAAAAAGAAATGAGTCTTGATACTCTGTACAAAATCTTTATCTATGTTGCTTTGTTGACACTTGCCATCAGTATTGTAGTGCCAGTAGCTTGGGTTTTTCTTGCTTCTATCAAAGAAAACTCGGAATTTTATGGAAATCCTTGGACAATGCCCAAAGGTATCTATTTCCAAAACTTTATAGATGCCTTTCAAAAAGCAAATATGGGTGAGTATTTCTTTAATTCCATCCTTGTGACAATGTTGGCACTTGCCATTTTATTGGTGGTTGCCCTACCAGCGGCCTATGTGCTTGCGCGCTATCGCTTTTTTGGCAGCAAATTAATTAATATAATGTTTATGGGTGGCTTGTTTATCAACGTAAACTATATTGTAGTACCAATTTTCCTAATGTTTGTAGACGCAGATAAATTTCTAAAAAGTATAGGTGTAGGCAGTTTTTTCCTAAACAATCTCTTTGTCGTGGCACTTGTATATGCATCCACTGCCCTACCATTCACAATCTATCTTCTCTCTGGCTTCTTTGTCACGATTCCAAAAGATTATGAGGAAGCTGCCTATATGGATGGAAGTGGATACTTTAGGACTATGGTTCAAATTATGATGCCAATGGCACTGCCAAGCATTATTACAGTTATCTTATTTAACTTCCTGTCATTCTGGAATGAATATATTATTTCTATGACACTGCTTACAAAGAATTCCAAAACACTTCCAGTCGGCCTAATGCAGCTAATGCAAGCACAGAAAGCGGCTGCAAATTATGGACAACTCTACGCAGGACTTGTAATTGTTATGCTACCGACATTAATTCTGTATATTTTAGTACAGAAAAAACTAACACAAGGCATGAGTCTTGGTGGATTAAAGGGATAATCTTAAGGAGGAATTGTTATGAAATATGCAATCAGGCTGCTATATCTATTGGTTTTTATTGTTAGTATCGTATTGATTGTCACAGGACAGCGCAATATTGGACCTGCTGGATTACTGACAATGCTTGTTGGCCTTGCCGGAATATTAGTTCTCCTCTATCTCTACAATAAGAAATATCAATAAAAGATGTATGCTAACACACATCTATCATTTACTTTTTACATTTTACTACAAAATAAATAATTATCACAAGGAGGTGTCCTACAATGAATATGGAAAACACCGGCAGACTAACTCTGCCTACAGATGTAGATATGGTTGATGAGACCATACGCCTAAAAAATTTGCTGGGTGCAGATGCCTTGAGGGACTGTGACGGAACCACTATGCCTGAGGAACTGTTAAGCCAGGACGCCAAAATTTATGCAACATATTATACTACCAGAAAAGATAATAACTGGGCAATGAAAAATCCCGAAGAAATTCAGCAGGAATATCTAATCAGTGATCGTGTCACTGCAAAAAGCGAAAGTTTGCGCATCGAGCTAATGAAAGGATTCCACACGGAACAACTCAAAGTAAATACCATTGATTCCCCAAAACGCTGGTGGGAAGTTATAGATAGAACTACTGGGGAAGTCGTTCCGACAGAAAAGTGGGACTATGACAAGACGACTGGAGAAGTTGTAATTGAGACAATACCTTATCATCAATACACAGTCTCTTTCCTTGCATTTTTAATCTGGGACCCAGTACATATGTATAATTTTATTACAAATGACTGGAAGGATGCGCCACATCAACTAACTTATGATGTACGACAACCCAAAACACAACTCTATGTAAAAGAGAAGTTAAAAAAATGGTGTGAAGAAAATCCACATGTCAACGTCGTGCGCTTTACTACTTTCTTCCATCAATTTACATTGACATTTGATGACCAAAAACGAGAAAAATATGTAGAATGGTTTGGATATAGCGCAAGCGTTAGCCCCTATATTTTAGAGCAATTTGAAAAATGGGCTGGCTATCCATTCCGCCCAGAGTATATCGTGGACCAAGGCTATCACAATTCAACCTTCCGCGTGCCCTCCAAACAATTTCGTGATTTTATTGAGTTTCAACAAATCGAGGTTTCTAAACTGGCAAAAGAGCTAGTGGACATTGTGCACAGCTATGGAAAAGAAGCAATGATGTTTCTAGGCGATCACTGGATTGGAACAGAGCCTTTTGGTAAATACTTTAAAAACATTGGTCTCGATGCTGTTGTCGGTTCTGTTGGAGATGGTGTTACGCTGCGAATGATTTCTGATATTAAAGGAGTAAAATATACAGAAGGACGTCTACTGCCCTACTTTTTCCCTGATGTGTTTACAGATGGTGGCGATCCAATCGGAGAAGCGCAAGATAATTGGCTAAAAGCAAGACGTGCTATTCTACGCTCTCCGCTAGACCGTATTGGATACGGAGGATATCTAAAATTGGCCGCAGAATGGCCTGGCTTTATCGAACAGATTCAAAAAGTCGTAGATGAGTTTCGTCAAATACATCAGAATATGCAGGGAACAAAAGCATACACTGCTCCTTTTAAAGTAGCTATCTTAAACTGTTGGGGAAATATCCGACGCTGGATGTCCAATCAAGTACATCATGCACTGTGGTACAGAGAAATCTATTCGTATGTGGGAGTCATTGAATGCCTAAGTGGTATGCCTATCGATGTAGAATTTATTGATTTTGAACAAGTTAAAAATGGGATTGACCCTGAAATCAAAGTTATTATCAACGCAGGTGATGCTTACACTTCATGGAGTGGCGCTGAAAATTGGAAAGACGAAAAAATCGTCTGTGCAATTCGCAAGTTTGTAGATGAAGGCGGCGGATTTATTGGTGTAGGCGAACCGAGCGCTTGTCAATACCAAGGACGCTATTTCCAACTTAGTGATGTGTTGGGTGTTGACAGAGAACTTGGATTCTCCATGAGTACAGACAAGTACAATGTTTTGTGTAGGGAACACTTTATTCTTGAAGATATTCCTGGTGAAATTGATTTTGGAGAAGGAAAAAGCCGTATCTATGCACAAGGCGAACATTATCAGATACTAAATATGGACAAAAAGTATAGTCGCTTGGTCGTAAATGAATATGGAAAAGGTAGAAGTGTTTACTTTGCAGGTCTTCCGTACTCTCCACAGAACTGTCGTATTCTATTGCGTGCTATCTACTTTGCAGCACACAAAGAAGACGAGATGAAAAAATTCTATGTAACAAATGTAGACACAGAACTTGTTGTCTTTGAAGATACGAAAAAAATTGCTGTCATCAACAATTCCAAAGAGCCAAGAGAGACTGATTTGTATGTACAAGGCACACTATTTGAACATCTTGACTTGGCACCAATGGAAATGCGTTGGTTGGAACTATCATAACAATCGTATACATTGATTATAAAACATAAGGAGTTTATATGCATACTGAAAATCCGGCTTGTGTCAAAATAGACAATGCAATCGCTGCATTTTTTGCCGATAACAGCAATCTTATAGAGAAATGTCCCTATGGAAATGGGCATATCAACGATACATTTCTGTTGCGATACAAAACACCTGAAAACATTGAAAAAAAATATATACTACAGCGAATGAACCATAATATATTTAAGAATCCACAACAACTAATGGAAAATGTGGTTCATATCACAGAATATCTGCGCCAAACAATTCTTTCTCAAGGTGGCGATCCAGACAGAGAAACCTTAAATGTATGGAAAACCTTAGACGGCGCAAACTGGTATCAAGACTCTAATAAAAATTACTGGCGCGTATTTCCATTTATAGAAAACTCTATCTGTTTAGAAAAAGTAGAAAGTGAAAAAGACTTTTATGACAGTGCTGTTGCATTTGGAAACTTCCAAAAAATGTTGGCAGATTTTCCTGTACAGACACTTCACGAAACGATTCCAAACTTTCACAATACAGTTTCTCGCTTTCAAGATTTTAAAAAGGCTATACAAGAAGCGGATAAGAATCGAGCAACACTCGCCAAAGCAGAAATTGCTTTTGCCCTTGACAGAGAACAGGATGCCTCGATACTGACAGACCTGTTAGCCAAAGGAAAACTACCCTTGCGCGTAACACATAATGACACGAAACTAAACAATATTTTATTGGATGCTGACACACACAAGGCATTGTGTATTATTGACCTTGACACTGTTATGCCAGGACTCTCCCTCTATGACTTTGGAGACTCCATTCGTTTTGGTGCAAGTACAGGCGCAGAAGATGAACCAGATTTAAGCAAAGTAGAATTAGATTTATCTTTGTTTGAGGCTTTTACAAAAGGATATCTGGAAGGATGTGCTGGAAGCCTTACTAAGACAGAAATCGAATTGTTACCTGTAGGCGCCAAATTAATGACATTTGAATGTGGTATTCGATTTCTAGCTGATTTTCTCACCGGTGATCACTATTTCAAAGTTCATCGTGAAAATCATAACCTAGACCGGGCAAGAACTCAGTTTAAACTGGTTGCGGACATGGAAGCAAAATGGAACGAAATGCAATCAATTGTAAACAAGTACCAGACTCTTTAATTTACTTCTGATGAAAATATTTTTTGTCAGATGTACTCAGTTTTATAAAACATAAACAAGTACATCTGACAAAAAATTATTCCCCTACTCGTACAATCTCGAAAGTATCTGCAAGTAACAACCAATTTACACGAAACAACTTCATAATCTGCCAATATCCCATTCCTCGCAGCCCATATTCTGTAATTAAATGAAATTTCTCTCGCATACTTCTCACGTCCTCAAACCATACTTCATGCTGTAATCCGTCTTTTTCATAATGGAAAAATGGAGACATTGCCGTCTCGTCAAACTGTATCACTGCATTATTCTCAATTGCAATTTGTACTGCTTCCACATTTCCAATGGTTTGTGCCTTAGAACTTCCTTGTACAAAAGGCAATGTCCAATCATAACCGTAATTTGGAATGCCTAAATCTATCTTTTCTGTTGGAATCTCTGTGATTGCATATTCAACCACTTCGCGCACTTTGTTAATGGGAGCAACTGCCATAGGTGGACCATAGGTATACCCCCACTCATAAGTCATAAGCAGCACACTGTCTGCCGCTGCGCCAAGCAGCTTATAATCTTTTCCTTCATACAAAAGCCCTTTCTGATTTGCTGAAGTTTTTGGTGCAAGCGCCACGGAAACTTTGTATCCTTTTTGTGAGGCTTGCGTTCTGACATTCGCTACAAAATCAGCATATGCAACTCTATCTTGCGGCAAAATATACTCAAAATCAAGGTCAATTCCAGTAAATCCTTTCTCCTCCATTGTTAGCAACATCTGGTCAATCAGATTTTGTTGTGCTATCATATTGTGTGTGATTTCACTAATTAAGTAATTGTTAAACATACCTGTCTGGTCAAATGGTGTCAAGACCAAAATTGGTACCGTTCCTTGCATCCACGCTTCCCGAATCATACGGCTGTCGTCCACCTGCGGAGGAATCAAATCACCTTCAGTAGTAAAACCATAAGAAAATACAGAAAGATTTGTCAGGTATGGTAATGTTTCCAAAAGTGCCTCATTGCGTATATATGGATATGCATAACCATTTACATAAACCTCTCTTTTCTCACGTACTTCTTGCCCTACTGGAATCAACAATGCCTGCCCTATCGCCAATCGGTATGGTTCTGGTATCTGATTATCGTATGCAATATCTTCCACACTCGTTGCAAATATTTCCGCAATATTATCAATGGTATCCCCTTCTTTGACTATATAAATCTGCATTCTTTCTTACTTCCTTTCCTTTTATTGCATGTTTGCCAATGCGTTTTCTACACATAGTCTTCCCCATCCAATTCTGCTATCTGGTCGCTCTGATACGCCGGAAAGTGATTGTGCTCCTCGTATCAGACTTGCTTTTAAGCGCTCTCCATAGAGAAAACGGTCATTTCCGCGAATAATCCCCCATTCCATTAACAATGCTGCTGCCCCTGTTACAAATGGTGTCGCAAAAGAAGTCCCTGAAACTTGCTCATAGCCTCCGTCAGGCATAGGCACTGTAATATTAACTCCAGGCGCTACTAAATCTGGTTTTACATCTGCAATAATCTGCTGTCCGCCTGCTGTATCTGTCCTTCCATCATTATAGCGATATACATATCCCCTTCCAGAAAAATCTGCATAACTTCTGCGCGCTATATCATAAGCGCCGACCGTTATCACCCTTCTCGCTGTAGAAGGGATTGTGATTGTCATCTCAGGTGTTGGTAAAAAAAAGCCAGTTGCTGTATTTCTAACTGCATATCCCGGAAGGTAAAACCGGTATTCTCCTGTCACAAGCGATATCGGAACTAATTCCATGCGCCACACACCATTATTAACATAACTGCTGGTTGGTATCATATCAATAAAAATCTCCTGTTGAACATTGTAAGGAAGCGGTTTTCCAAGATAACATAAAAGTTGTGTTTGCTCCAATGTATGCCGTTGTGCTTGCGCCTCCCTAAGCGTAGATAATTCTAATGTCGTCTTTTCCCCTCCTGGTGATGTGATAACTAGATTAAAGACATCCTGATAAAATTTCCACAATTGGATACTTAATCCTATCTCGTAGTTCGCTACTGCAAGTTCTACCTTGCGACTTTCCCTTTGTATAATGCCAGCCGTATGTCCTCCTGACACCCCTTCATTTCCACTTCCCACAACAATCACACTTCTCCCAACTTCAGAAGCATTGTCAATAAAACGTTCTAATAATGAATTTCCTTGATGATCTCCATAAGTGTTTCCAAAACTAATATTAATTGCCACAGGTCTGTTTAATGTGACACCAAGATTTACCGCATAATTTATCCCTCGCATCAATTGTGTTGTTCTTGGAAAAGAATTTGCCTGTGGATTTCCCAATCGTATAATTAGCAAGTCAGCCTTAGACGCAATTCCCATAGTTGTACCTGCTGCCACTCCCGCCACAGCAGTCCCATGACCAGACAAGTCAAAAACAGGCACTTGCTTTTGACCGTTTTCACGCCCCAAAGCAAGTGCCTCATTAATCATTTCTCTTGTATATAATACGCCCTCTTGATACCCTGACGGTGGCTGTTTTCCCTGCTGTACATCAGGTTGCTGTGTCTGGTCCCAAATTGCTAAGATTCGCGTCTGTCCAGCAGCGTCACGAAACTCTGGCAAAAAGTAATCAATACCACTATCAAGTACAGCAACAATGACATTTTCCCCTGTAAGATATGGCTCCTGTTGCGTCACCTGCGTGATACAGGACTGTGTCTTTTCTATATCATTCATAAAACATCCACATCTTTTCTATCATCATATGCCACACTCTTAAATTATGTTCTATCAACTACACCTTAAATTTGCTAATCATATCTACCATCGACTCTACTTGCGCTTTTTGTTGTTCGCTGACAGCCGCAGTTTCTTCTGATGTTGCAGAATTATTATCCACAATCCCTGCCACAACGCCAATGCTATCGTTAATATGCGCAATACTCTCAACTTCAATCTTGAGTTTATCAACAATACTATTAATCCGACCTGTTGTCTCCTCAGCCCCCATCTGCACTTCTTCCATATTGGCAGCTGCTTCTTGGGAGATGCGCGTTCCAACTTCCACTGATTCAACTGTTCGTTTGATAAGTTCCGATGTCTGTCCAACTGCATTTTGAGACGCCTCTGCAAGCTTTTTCACTTGTTCTGCCACCACTGCAAAACCTTTTCCTGCCTCGCCTGCTCTTGCAGATTCGATTGAAGCATTGAGAGAAAGCAAACCAATTTCTTCTCCTATATCAGAAATCGCTGAAATAACAGCAATAATTTGTTCCGAACATTGATTAATATCTTTCATGGCATCTCTGAGTTCCGCCATCTTCTGGGCACCTACAATCAATGTGGAGCTTGCCAGATTAGAAATTTTAACAGCCTCCTCAGCTTCTTTTTCATTGTATGCAATACTATCACTAAGCGCTGTAAGCGAATTTACCAAATCAGAAACTTCTGTTGCCTGTCCTGTACATGCCGTTGCTAAATCATCTGCAGCATAGGCAAGTTGGGCAGAACCACTGTCAATCTCGCGCGCTACATCTTGTATTGTGCTCACCGTCTCGCGCATCTCATCCATAATTTGGTTTAGAGCATTCTTAATTCGTATATATTCCCCAACATAATTCTGCTCTACTTTCAACAAATAATTTCCCTGTCCCATCTGTTCCAAAATATAAGAAATTTCGTCAATGATCGCAGTCATATTGTCTTTCATAAAACGGATTGCACCAACCATATTTCCAACTTCACTATCATCTTCTTTCAAATCTAGCTGTGTATGTAGATTGCCTTCTGCAAGTAATACCATCTGGTCCGCTACTTTAATTATTGGAATTAAAAGCTCTTGCTCCGAAAATTTAATTGCTCTCAGACATTGCTGTGTAAGTATAACAAATCCCGTCAAGAATGCTACAGCACACGCAATCTGAATAATCAAGAACATCCTTTTTGAAAAATCCAAACGCTCTTGAATTCTATTAATCACATCATCTGTCAAGGAATTTATCTTTTGGATTGTATTGCTATACTCCTCCCCAAAGACAAATTCTGTAGCCGCTGTCACATCTCCGGCTGCCACCGCTTCCATAGCTTCTTCTTCAAGAGGAACTAAATTATCAGAGAGTGCAGCAATTTCTCTAAGTTCCTCCCACTCATAGTCTTTAATATTATTCGCTTCCAAGCCAGCCCATGCAATATCTCTGTTCTTATCTATATTCAACTCTTTCATATATGCATCATAATATAGTTTGTTCGCTGAAACTGCATAGGATTGTACTGCTGTAGTCAATGCCTTGGAACCAATACGATACTGATTTAGATACATTGTACTTTCAAGTTGCTCACTCGAGACAACCTCATATCCAACACTTGCAATAAACAAAAGTATAAGTAGGATAACTCCGGCAACCAGCGATCCTTTTGTCTGTTTTACAATTTTTCTCAGCCGTGCTACCTGGCTATTCTTTCCCAGCATTTCCTTTGTTTTTTCCATACCCGTAACCATATCCTTTCAAATAAATCTTGCATTCCTATTTGTGAAAAATACCATAACCATTCTATTCATTTCTAGTTACAAGCAAAAAAAGACTGTTAAAATATCAAAATATTGGGCCTTTTTTGTGATATTCTTAGCAAATATTTACTACAATTATACTTGATAAATCCTAGTCGGTCAACAAATATTACAAAAAAACATAGTATAAATGCATGTAATACACTATTTTTCCCATTGCTGTAGTATCGATACAAATGCGGGAATCAACTGTTTTTTCCTAGACACAAGATTTTTTAATTCAAATATTTTCTGCGTTTTTGGAAGACGGAACGCCTCACGAACCAGTTGTCGCGCCTTCTCCCCAAAGCATAAAAGTTCTGTTTTTTGATACACAATATTCGTGAGCATAAAAAAACACATCTCAACAGGAAGTTCTGGCATTCGCTCCTTAATATAAGGTTCAATCTTCTCCCTGATTTCTTCCAGCTCAATGCTATTCATTGAGTTAATCTGACCTACACTAAACTCAAAGCCATTCACAGAAAAATTTTTGTAGTCCTGTTCGAAAATTTCCTCTGCACTCTTGTCGCTTAAGCTACTACCAGCGCCAAACATGTCAACCGCAAAACCATCAATCTCTACTCCACAAATTTCCGACAGTTTAACGGCTGCAGCCTTATCCACTTCTGTAACAGTTGGAGAATGAAACATCAGCGTGTCGGAAATAATTGCGGACATCATTAAACCAGCAATATTTTTAGGGATTTCAATTCCTTTTTCCAGATACATCTGATAAATAATTGTCGCAGTACAGCCCAAAGGTTGATTTCTAAAAAATACAGGAGAAACAGTCTCAAGAGTTCCAATTCTATGATGATCAATTATTTCCAAAATCTCTGCGGAATCTATCCCATCGACTGTTTGTGAGAGCTCATTATGATCCACTAAAATCAACTGCTTTTTGCGCAAGTTTAACAAGGTTCGACGAGAAATCATACCAACATAGCGTTCTTCCTCATCAAGCACAGGAAAATCATGATATCTTTTTTTCTTCATTATCGCTCGAATACCTTCCGTCTTGTCCGTAATTTTGAAAGTGGTAAGCTTATCTCGCTTCATAAAATATCCAATTGGCATACTCTGATTAATTAGCCTTGCAACAGTAGCTGTATCATAAGGGGTGCTAATCAGAATACAATTATGTTCTCTCGCAAATATTTGAATCGTCTTGGAGATTTTTGCCCCCATTGTCACGATGACACAAGATGCTCCCATCTCAATCGCACAAAGCTGTGTTTCATAACGATTTCCAAGTAAAACCATATCCCCAGCATGTATGTAATCTTCCAGCACATCTGGATTGGCAGTCGCAATAACCACCTCACCACTATCAAAATATCCGCTGGCATCTCCCACAATCACCTCAGCATCAATTGTTTCCAAAATATTTCTATAAGATGTCTTAGCACGTGATAATATACAATTATCATACACATCCATATAAGCATTTGCAATATCACCCAATGTTATAATGCCTACAAGCTTCTCTGCGGCAATAACTGGAACTGTCACATCTCCTCTATCTCGCATCAAATGCCATGCCTTTTTCAGCGAAACATCTTCTGTCACACCTTCCACATCATTCATATCAATATCTCTTGCATCAGTCATAACATCATGAAGATACACTGGCGGGTCCGCGTGAAAAGCATTTAGTACATACTGTGTTTCTTGATTAATCTGCCCTGCTCGTGCTGCGACATACTCATTAGTATCATCACATTTATTTTTTAAATATGCGTATGCGATCGCAGAGCAGATAGAATCTGTATCTGGATTTTTATGTCCGACGATATAGATTGGTCTTTTAGTCAATTCTGTAGTATCCATTTTTATCTTCCTTTCTCCGATTACACAAACTTGTTTGCACTTGTGTCCATCTAAGTCAATCCTACCGATGTTGCAGTACAAAGTCAAGTTTTTTATGAATTTCATATTGATAATTTATAGAGAATATGCTACGCTATACATATATGAACAATATGTTTTCTATTTTGCACCAATGTTATTTACTGGGCAGTATCATTTACCCATATCCAAATAGCAAAAAGAAATGATCAGGACATGAAATTTTTTCATAAATACAACAGACTAGAATGTAAGCAAGTTGAAAAAATGCGAAAGATTGATGAACTGTATGGAAATTTTCCTGCGTTAAAGAATGCTTGTCAAGAAGTTTATCAATTGTATCGTTCTGGTAAAATTTCAGCAGACCATCATGGAAAAATCTATTCTGATACATTTGATAATTATTTTAAAATAAATATTTCGTTCTAATATCTACCTTTTGTCTCTTATATTTTCACTTTTTTAAATCTAATGAGTTTATGTTTGTCGCTACTACAGTGTCCCACTCTTGCGTCATGGAGGTTTACTATGAGAGCAACAAAAACTACAAAACATGTAAAAATTGACACAATGCGCATGAAAGATATCATTGCTCAACTTGCGGATATTATCTACCTTCTTTGCAATGCAAAAGAAAATAATATCACAACGATTCTTGATCAATTTACAAATATTACACAGGAAGAACTCCATAGTTTAAATATATTTTTTCCTCATGACAAAAATTGATTAAAAGACCTTATATTATAAAAATAAAACAATTAAAAAGTCTCAAATCTTATAGGAATCTTTATAACCGTCAGAAAAATTTCTTGTACAGTTATAAACTCCATCTAATATTTGAGACTTTTTCCAATTAAAATAAACCCAAAGCAAACCAACTTTCATTTGTGTATCAAAATACTTTGTTGAAAATGTCTATTCGACATATTAGTATAAGCTAATGCCAGAAGCATAGCCATCAATTACATAATATGCCATGTTCTCATTAAGTTTAATATACACTTCAATATTTTTAATATTGTCTGCCTTATTTCCTTCTGCAACATATGCTGCCTTCACTCTATCAATTAAAGAACTCATTAACAAGTCGTCTCTTCCGCCAACCTGCAAAACCACTTTCTCAGAAGTTGCCACTTTCGCAGCTTTAGTTGTTGTCTTTGTCTCAGTTTTTGCTGTAGTCTTTGTCTCTTTCTTTGCAGTGGTTGTCTTTGTTTCTTTCTTTGCTGCTGGCTCTTTTTTTGCCTCTACTTTTACTTCTTCACTTGTGTTCTCTTGCGGTTTAATCTTCTCTGCCTCTACTGCTGTAGCTTCTGCTTTTGTATCAGTTGTAGCTGCCTTTGTTGTGCTGACTGATTTCTTCTCTACTGGTTTCTTTGTCGTTGTTGTTTTCTTCTCTACTGATTTTTTCACTTCTAACCTCTCCTGCTCTAAATCCTCTAATTTTATTTGTCCCAAAACCATATTTCCCGATTCTGTCTTATGTTCTACAACTGAATCATCTTTTGAAACATTTTTACGTTTTGAACTGCCAGTGACTTTCATAATGCACTCCTCCTATTACGCCTGCATCTGCCAGAAAACGCAGGTTTTGAAATAATGCAAAATTATATGCACTAATAGGATATCACATTAATCGACGTATTTCAATTTATTTACATAAATTTTATGAATAAATTTTAAAAATTTGCAAATTTTATGCCCACATTCTAAAAAGATAACAATAAAAGGAACTTTTTCCTGTATGTTTTTCATAGAAATGTCAATACTATTTTCGAGGAGGCGAAAATATGGGTAATAAATTTATTGATGGTATCGCACTGACAATTGCAATTATCGGTGCTGTAAACTGGGGATTAATCGGTTTCTTTGACTTCAATCTTGTCGCTGCCATCTTTGGTAGTATGACTTGGTTCTCCAGAATTATCTATGCACTTGTAGGAGTATGTGGTCTCTATCTGGTTTGTTTCTACATGAGACTCGGTAATTCTGCTTCAGAAGCATAAATTGAATATCGAACATGGGTAATCTGCTGTATCTGGCCCAATACAGGCGCATATACCAACTTTCATATGCGCCTGTATCTGTCAAAAATTATAAAATATCTGTGTGATTGGAGAATCCTTATCCAAAATAATTGTTTTATTACCGCCACGAATTGAACTTTTCACCGCATCAAGACTTCTAGTAAACTGATAAAAATCTGCCTTTTGCTCCCCGTCATACGCATTGGCAATCTCTCTCATATAAGCTGCTTCACCCTCTGCCTTTAAAATCTCAGCATTCATTTCCGCCTCAGAAATCATCACAGTTGTCTCTTTGTCCGTAGTATTTTTAATTTTCTGTGCATCTGAATTGCCCTCCGCTGTATAGGTAGCTGCAATGTTTTCACGCTCGGATATCATTCGCTCAAACACAGCATTTTTATTGTCTTCCGGCAAATCGAGCAACTTAATCTCCACTGTCGTAATCTCAATTCCATATTGCTGGATTCCAGTGACATTTTCCATAATCAAATTGGTCAATTTCTGTCCTCTAGCAGCAATAATATCAGATTGCGTCATACTACTAATCACATTTTTAATAGAATTATACACTGCGACATTAATTCTTCCTTCCGCATTCTGTTCTGAAGTATTCAATGTCTGTGCAAAGATTTTTGGGTCAATTACGCGCCACAGAACAAAACTGTCCACAATCATTGATTTTTTATCTTGGGTAATAACATCGGACTTTGCAATATCATAAAGTAAAAGCTCTTTTGTAACTGTATCTTTTTCTTGAATAAATGGTATCTTAAAATAAAGACCCGAATCCGATAGAACTCTTTCAATTCTTCCAAATTCTCGCACCAAGCCATACTGATTCTCTCGAATTATAAATGTTGAATTGAATAGAACCACCAACACCGCTATCAAAATAATAACTCCAAACGCACTTCCTAGTTTTTTCTTCATGTTCATTCTCCTTGCCTTTCAGACATTCACTCCTCCTGCGTACTTGATGTTTCTTGCGTAACCGCAGAATTACTGTTGGTGATGTCCTCCAATTGAAGTTCATCAAGATACAATGTTTTATTTAGATTTCCACTTCCATCATCGATAATCAGCTTAACCCCCGGAAGCACATCTTCCATTGTTTCATAAAACATTCTTTGTTTTGTGAGTAACGGATTTTTCTTATACTCTGCATACATCTCATTAAATCGGGACGCTTGCGCAATACCTTCATTTACTCTTTCCTGTTTTGATGCCTCTGCTGCCTGCAGAATCTGGTCTGCCTTGGCACTTGCCTCAGGAATTTTTTGATTTCTATATTTATTCGCATTGTTAATCGCAGTTTCTTTGCCCTGTTTTGCAGTCTCAACAGCCTTAAATGCCTCAATGACGGCCTCTGTGGGTGGTTCGGCATCCTGCATTGAAATATTGACAAGCATAAGTCCTATATCTTGTTCCTCAAGTTTCTCAATAATCATATCTTTTATTTCTGCTTGTATCTTGCTCTTACCAGTTGTAATCACATCATCTACTACATAATTGCTGATAATGTTGCGAATACACGACTGTGCAATATTTTTGAGAATCTCTTTGGGCTGCTGTGAGTGATATAGATATTTTATAGGATCCGATACCTTATATTCTACGTAGAAATCTACATTCACAAAATTAAAATCAGAGGTAATCATCAACGATTCATCATCAATCTGTTCTTGACTAGCGTTGTCCTCACTATCAGGACGATATCCGATTGGAAATCCCAAAATCGTCGTGTTCACTTTTGTCACTCTCTGAACAAAAGGCACTTTAAAATGCAATCCAGATGTCACAACATTCCCTGCACTGCCAAATGTTGTAACTACGCCTTGTTCCTGCTCTCCAATAGAATAGACAGATTCCAGCAAAAGTACTCCAAACACAAGCAGGATAGCGACAATCGTCGTTATCCTGTTGATAGAATCTCTCCAGTGATTTTCAGTTTTTCTGTTCTGTGTCCCTCTGCCTTCCTGTTCATTTCCAGGATTAAATTCCCTGTAATTTTCTGCCATTTTTTTCTCCTTTGATATACACCTTTTGTAGAGTATTTCTAGTACATTGAATCAATATACTAGACGCCACTTTTTATTTTTGTTTCAATATCTCAAGCAAATACTCCCACATTCTAGATGCTGATGAAATGCTCAATCGCTCTTTTGTAGTGTGAATATCATATATATTGGGACCATAAGATACACAGTCAAGACCTGGAATTTTTGAAATCATAATACCACACTCAAGTCCAGCATGTAACGCCTCCACTTTGGGTTCCTTCCCAAACATCTTCTGATAAATTCGCATCATATCTGCTCTTAGTTTGGAATCTGGGTCAAACTGCCAACCTGGATATACGCCATGCGTCTCTGTATACCCTCCCAGAAGTTTTGTCAGCATATCCACCTGAAGAAAAACCTTGTGCTTTGCAGTCTCTATCGCACTTCTAATCGCAGTGCTTGCCACAATTTCTGTGTCAGTAGTTTTTAAAATTCCTACATTTAAAGAAGTCTCAACCAACCCCTCTATATCGGCGCTCATCGCAATTACACCGTTTGGCAAAAACATCAGAAAAGATAAGATTCGTTGTGTACTCGCAGTATCGAATATTTGTTCTGGAATCATATCTATTTCTTTTACGCGAAGAAATAAATCTTTTTCCTTGGATTTCTTCTCGTTCTGCTCCTCTTTTTCAATTCGTTTCACTTCTTTGACAAAACACTCTTTTGCCTCCGCTGTCAGTCTTACAATTGCACATGCTTCCCGTGGTATAGCATTATCTTTCTCCCCACCATAGATCTGTACAAGGTGAAATGGCACTTTTCCCAAAATCTGTCCCAAAGTAATTCCCAACAGTTGAATCGCATTGGTACGCTCTTTGTTGATTTCTGTCCCAGAATGACCACCCAGCAAACCTCCTACTCTAATTTCCAGACAAATCCCATCTGAACTTGCTTCCTTTTTCACAGGTATATGGCAGTCTGTTCTCATTCCACCCGCGCAACTAGTCAGAAGAATACCTTCTTCTTCAGAATCAATATTTAGCATTCTCTTTGCTTTTAGCATAGAAAGGTCAATTGCAGTTGCCCCTTCCATACCAATCTCCTCGTCTGTTGTTATTACAGCCTCTATGCGTGGATGTGCAATGTCCTGCGAATCAAGCAGTGCCAATATATAAGCAACCGCAATACCATCATCACCGCCAAGACTTGTTCCTTCTGCATAAATATCATCACCATCTACCGCAAGTTTTAAAGAATCTTTTTCCAAATCTATCTGAGCGTCATTTGTTTTCACGGCAACCATATCCATATGTCCCTGCAAAATGATAGGTGCAACTTTTTCATATCCTGCCGTCGCTTCCTTTATAATAATCACATTATTGCTCGCATCTCTGATATGGAACAGTCCTCTTTCTTTTGCAAAATCAGCAAGATAACTGCTAATTTTGTCCAAGTTTCCTGATCCATGTGGTATGTTACAAATCTCCTCAAAATAGTAAAATACTTTCTCTGGTTTTAGACCTTCTAATGCTCTCATATTCCTCAACCTCTTTTTCTATTATTTTGCTATGAAATAACCGCATACATAATATGCCTTTTTCATATACTTTTCATACTTATTTAGGATACACCAGTCTTGTTTCATCAATATGATACAAGACATTGTCCAGATATCTTTTCGCAAGATAATTTGCCATACCCAGATTCATATCCAAATAATTCCCACAATCCTTTGGACTTGCACCTGGAACTTCATCTTTATAGTCCCTAATAAATTCGTACAATTCAATCATAAGTGGAACAATCTCTTTTGATTCATAATCCCCTGCAAGCAACAAGTAAAAACCTGTACGGCACCCCATAGGCCCAAAATAGATTGTCTTGCTACCATACTCTTTATGATTTCTCAAAAAAGTCGCCGCCAAATGTTCAATCGTATGCACCTCCGCAGTGTTCATAACCGGCTCCTCATTCGGCGAAGTCATTCTAAGATCAAAGGTTGTGATTGTACTCTCTCCAACATTATCCTTTCTTGAAACATATACTCCTGGCTGTAATTTGATGTGATCAATTGTAAAACTCGTTATCTTCTCCATTATCATAAACCTCCATTATAACTATCCACTTTGTTCCAACAAGTAAAAAATAAATTGTAACACATCAAGCTATGCAAAATCGTTTCGCGATAGCTTGATGCATCTCAATCACTACGCATTCTTACAAACTTTACAGTGCAAAGTACTGCGCTAAACTATAGTACATTTTACTTCCATTTATTGATATCTTGTCATAATATAGCTGTGTGGGTCAATAAGCTCTGCTTTAGGAATCTCCCGTCCCCAATGAATTGCAGAATTATAGTTGCCTTCTGCGACAATAACAGAATCCTCCAAAACCTCAAGTACAATGACAGAATGTGTGTCATTATCCACCCGCAAAATATCTCCAACTTTAATATTTGAATAATCCTTATGAACTCGTGCTTGTATATCACCAAATGCCGCGTCACTCACCGCAAAAGTAAATCCTGCACAGCCAAAACCACCTGTGTAGGTTCCGCCGTTCCAGCCATAATAATTGTCATTTGTCCAGCGCATTCCCTCTGGAAAAACCGCCTTTTGTGCCATAATCACATTATAAACTTGGTGCTCTGGATTCGTTGCATCTACTGCGCTCAAACCAATTCCATGGATAAAATAAGTCTGTCCATCCAGAGTAATCTGGAAATATCCATTGCTTGTTATTCCTGTCACTTGTATTGGCAAATTTGCTGCCACCGTAGGAAGCACAATTGTACTATCATCCGCATCCGCTAGAATAACTGTATTGTCATTTGTATATAAAATTGCATCTGCTGCTGTAACAGAGTACTCTGCTGCACAGACTTCTGTTGTTGGTGCTGCAAACAACAACGATACTCCCAACCAAAATCCAGCTATGCCACCCCAAATTTTTCTCATCATATTAATCTCCATTCCGCCGCCTTTGGCGGCTCAATCAGGATTGATGAAATCTTTGATTTCACACTATTCCTTTTCATAAAATGCATCTTTTATGCTGTTATAATGCAGGAAAATCCCCTGCTCTGCAATCGCTTGAATCTCCTCGCAAGAAACAAGCTGATATCCATCTGTCTCCTCTGCTTGTAAACAAAGATCTGACTCATCAAAATCAGAGACAAAGCGATAAACATCCACAAAATAATTATCTCCTTCACCCGGATTTTCCCGCTTGTAACTAAACAGATAACTACCGTTCCAGCCAGAGACATCCAGTCCTGTTTCCTCCTTAATTTCTCGCAACACAGCCTCCAGTGAATCCTCTCCTGCTCGCACTGCACCACCCGGCACTTCCCACCAGCCTGGCGCCCACGCTTTTGTCATCACCCTTCTAGTTATCAGAAACTTCCCGTCTGGGCGTGCCACTACTCCAAGCACTGTCAAATGATACTCTCCCTCTTTCAAGCACCAATCATTTCTTTGCATAGTGCGTCCTGTACGTCTTTTATCTGCATCATAAATATCCCACATTTCCATTGTGACATTTCTCCTTTATCTTCATTCTATGGCTTGTCTTGTACCTTTATCTGACATTCCTCACAAACTCCCATCAAAACAGAACCACCACATTCCAATAAAAATTTGTGATGCTCGTACAGATGTTTCGTAATTTCCTCCATAAAACTACACTCTAAATGCAAAATCTTTCCGCAAACTTTACACTGCATATGAATATGTTCATAACAATGTGCATAGGGTTTCACACACTGATAACGACAACATTCATCCTCTGCTGTTTTATATTTCATAATTGCTCCGCTTTCTGTAAGCTTATCCAAATTTCTATAGATCGTTGTCAAATTGACCTGAATACCATTCTCTTGCATATATTCATTGACATCATAAGCACTGAAACTGTGTTCACTATGTTGTTGCAAATAGCTTATAATGGCCTCCCTATGCCTTGTACGATATTTCTTCTGCTGATTTTGCATTGTTGTGTGTCTCCCTCTCAAATCCTTTACGAAAATTGCATCCATTCCTTTTTCCAAGCATCTGCAAGCCGCTCAAGAGACCAAGATGCATTGGCTGGACTCGTGGAAGGCAGCTTGACAAGCTTTGGCACATCCTTTTGTAGATATTGTTGGCAATATTTTATAAAAAGTTCATATGCCTTCCCGCCATTGAGAAAAATCGCCTGAATTTCTGCTCTATCCAAAATGACACGCATATCATTTTCTTTGACATTTCTAATACTACTATCGGAGGAACCCACAATGTCACAAGATGCAATCACATCCCACAATGCGATTTTGTTGCGTCGTAGAAAAGCACACTTCTGTATAATATCTTCTGGTTCTGTCTCATCAAACAATCGAGCAAGCATTTTCCAAAAACGGTTTTGTGGGTGCCCATAATAAAACTGTTGTTCTCTGGATTTTACAGAAGGCATAGACCCCAAAATTAATATCTTTGCATTTTCATCATACACTGGACCAAATGTATGTGTGACATGCTGATATGCCGACTGCATGACGATTTGTTTCTTCATAATTCACCTGTTCCTACTCTGTTTAAAAAAGCGAAAGATAAAGTAAAAAAGCGCCGCTCAATGGCGGAGCGCCTTTTTCTTTTCAAAAAATGTATCAACGGATTTCTTAATCTGCTCAGGAGGCATTGTTTTTAGAAGGTATCCATCTGGTTTCAAATCCATAACCTGCATTACACTCTCCTTATCTCCCTTGCTGGTAAGAAAAATTACAGGAATATCCGAAAATTCAGTCTCGCTCCTTATCATTCCAAGCACCTGTTTTCCATCTACAATTGGCATCTCATAGTCAAGCAATACCAAATCTGGTCTGTTTGTTGATAAATATTTGATTGCCATAGCACCGGAATTTGCCAAGATTACCTGATATTTATCCTCCAACCATCCTTTTACATTTCTGAGCATTGCACCAGAATCATCCACCACCAAAATTTTCTTTTTATTCTGTTTTCCAAAGGTTTTCAAATAAGAATCAATCGCCTCCGCAACTTCGCTGACATTGATCGGACGCGGAAATTCTTTCTGAATTAGATGCAATGGGATATCTTTTTGAATTTCTAATAACTCTTGCGGGTCTCCCGAAACAAAAATCGGTACATCATCTTCCAGTGCTTTATCTTTAAGATAGGTAAGTCCTTGACGTTGATTCAACAAATCCTCCGTCCCAAAAATAAAAATCATATCCAATTCTTCTTTTATCTTGCTAAGTAAGTCTGGATTTGCCTGCACATTCATTACTTTACAGTTCACTTCTGCCAACTTTTCCTGAAGTGAAACGAGCAGGTAACTTTGTACCTCCGACACAATTAATATATTCTGCATAATACTATCCCCTTTGCTTTATTCTGTAACCCCTTCTAGTACTTCAATCATCTTTTTTCCGGTGTTCATAACTTCTTCCATCGCCACGTCTGCCACATAAGCCCGCAGCGCTTCCATATAAGAACCAAGTGCTTCCGGCAACCGATATTCTTCTAGCTCTGCAAGTGCAGCATCCGCCCCATCTAAATCAAAGCTATCCATAGCAGTATTTAATTTGTCTAGCTCCCTGACAATCTCATCCTTGGAAACTTCTCTCTTATCTTGTTCATTTGCCTTACCATATGGTTCTAAAATTGGTTTATAACTTCTATATAATTTCATGATTGCTGGATTCTCTTTTGTGATAGTCTCCACATCCTCCGCATTACCACACTGTTCCATCTGATAAAACAATTCTGATAATTCTAGCGCACCAATCATGCGCGCTGTATTTTTCAATGCATGTACCTCTATAGTATAATCTCGAATCATTCTATCCGCAAGACATTTTTCAATTTTTGTCGACTTCAGGTCGATTAATTTATAGAAGTCTCCCAACAAATTCATAAATAGCTCTAAACTGCCAGAATTTTTAATCCCCTCTGCAACGTTAAGTCCTTCAATAACAGGAAGTTTCTTCTCGGCTATCTGTTCTTTTGCCACAACAGGTGCAGACATCTTCTGTATCAATTCTTTTGGAAGCCATGTACGAATCTTACTACAAATATTTTTTAATTCAATTGGTTTTGGAACAAAGTCATTCATTCCTGCTTCCTTAAAGATTTCTCTCGCTCCCATCACTGCGTTTGCTGTCAGAGCAATAATTGGCATACTTTGCATATATGCATCATCTAGCGCGCGAATCTTCTGTGTTGTCTCCACACCATCCATCACAGGCATCATATGGTCCATAAAGACAATATGATATTTTTTTAGTTGAACCATCTCTATTGCTATTTTTCCAGAACTTGCAGTATCTATATTCATCTGAAGTGGCTGCAACAATCCTCTTGCAACCTTAAGATTCATCTCATTGTCATCCACAATTAAAATTTGTGCCTGTGGCGCGATAAAGTTCATCACGTTGTCTGTCTCAACAAACGCCGCAGTCGTCTCATGATTGATTACCTGGCAGAAATTAAGTGTGTATAATGGTTTATTCACAACTGTTGCCTGCTCATCCCACACCGCTTCCCTCATAGGATTCTGTAACACACAAAGTTCTGTCCCAGTCGAGACAAAGTATTCCTCTATACAATTTTTAAGTCCTCTATATACTGATTCATCCACAAAGAAAAAATCCACCTTGTCCTTGTGCGCTCTCGCCTCATAACAATCCACATATCGAAGCCCATATCCTTCTGCCAGATTTTTCAACTGTTCTAAAATCCTTCTATCATTCATATGACCACTCACAACGATTGGTTTATGCAGAACAGCCTCCTCCTTCACAGTCGCCGCAACCTGATTTCCAATTACACGCTGTGGAATATTAAAATAAAATTCACTTCCTTTTCCATACTCACTGCGCACGCCAATCTGTCCGCCCATATTTTCCACAAGTTGTTTTGAAATTGCAAGCCCAAGTCCTGTTCCTTCCTTATTTCTATTTTTCTTTGTATCCACCTGCTGGAAAGAACCGAACAACTTTTCTAAATCTCCTGGTTTAATCCCCTGTCCAGAGTCTTCAATTGAAATCTTCAGATTTACCATATCTGCATCTGTCATCTCCTCTAATTTCAACGCAAGTTTGACAAATCCTGCCTCTGTAAATTTAATTGCATTGTTGGCAAGGTTAATAATCACTTGCCGAATACGAAGGGAATCTCCATACATTTTATTTGGAAGGTTTTTGTCAATGTCAAAAATCAGCTCCACTGGCTTATCTCCAATACGATTGAGAAAAATCATACTCAAATCGCTAAACATGGACATTGGCTCATAATCTTCTTCTATAATTTCAAGCTTTCCAGATTCAATCTTTGAAAAGTCAAGGATATCATTGATAATTGTAAGTAAAGAAGCTCCCGAATTTTTAATACTCATTAAGTATCCTCTGTCTTGGTCCGACAAATCACTGCGTAGCAAAATCTCTGTCATTCCAACGATCGCATTCATTGGGGTGCGAATTTCATGTGACATATTGGAAAGAAAATTCGATTTGGACTCATTCGCCTCCTCAGCGCGAAACTTTGCCTCTTTCAGCGCCTCCATCATCTTAAAATTCTTAGTTACATCCAGCAACATCAAGCAGTATCCTCGAACCTTATCTTTCACAATCAGTTCTTTTAAAAAGCGCTCATAGTGCCGCTCTCCTATCACAATCTCTGTTTCTTCTGTCAAAAACAGTTTCCTTAATTGCTCAGAAAACTTTTCCCCCTTATGAATATCTTCCAGCTCTACAAACTGTTCCTTTGCAAATTTGTTGGAATCCAAATAACCATATGTACTATCTGAAATGATAAATACAGCCTCAAAGTTCTCTATCACCCAGCCTCGTCCAATATCAAGGACACTGAAAATATCTCCTTCAACCACACTCAAAATAATAAGCAAAACTGCAATAGAAGAAAAAACAGGCACAAACTCGAAACTAAACTGGAATACAACTTCCATAATAAGTGGTATAAGAATCACAAACTTAGCGACAATCAAATGCGATAAATTATGTTTCTCATCTCCGCCCTGTTTTCTAATATGAACCCTCTTAATAATCATATACACAATTAAGCAGAGCAAACAACCTAATAAAAAGCCATACCGAATCTTATATACAATACCTCCTTGCATACTAAAAAAGTGATAGCCAAATTCGGATTCCACCTCAAGATCGTGATGGGCAAACATTTCCTCTCGTCTGGTGTCATCCCACACAACTGCAATGACTGCCACTTCAAATAGCATCCACAAATATGTTAAAATTCTGACCCACTTGTGCCGCACATCAATTTGCATATAGGAAAGAATAAATTTAATAAAAAAGAAATAAAACAAAAAATTTCCAAGATATTCCATCTTTAACGCCATGGTTGCCTCTGTGGGTCTTTCGGTCCGAAGCAGCAAGAAATAAGCCCCATTCATAATAAGACAACCAATGTTTGCAACCATCAGATTTGTAGATGATTTGCTTTGTTCTTTTCCCATCAACACAAAAATACCTACCAATGGTATAAAAACACCTGTAAGGGAAATCAGCATCCATATAATACCAATACTAAATTCAAAATGCATTTTCGCCACACACTCCTTTTGTAATATCAATAGTTTTATTCTACCTTTTTTTGTGTTTTCTGTCTATTCTTTCCTAAGGATCTGTAGGAAATTACGTTACAAGACGTCAGCTACTTCCCTACTTGCACATCGTTTGGACACCTATCAGCTTCACCGATATACTTTCCTCACTCGCCGCGCGACTCGTGCGCCACCTTAGCGGCTTATTTCTTCTACTCGCGCGCCGGGCACCCGTCAACGAACCGATAAATCGGTTTGATGACAAATTTCACTTGGGTGTCCGTGTGCAATCGAGTTACTCGCGCGCCGGACGCGGGTAGATTTGCTGCTTATTTCCTCTCCGCGTCCGTGTGCATAAAAACAGAGAGCACCATCTGTTATAGATGGCACTCTCTGTTTTTAATGGAATTATAAAGTTAGTTTAAATTGCCTCATGGAAGGTTCTTGAAATTACATCCGCCTGCTGCTCTGGCGTCAGCTTAATAAAATTTACAGCATAGCCTGAAACTCTAATCGTGAGCTGCGGATAGTTCTCAGGATGCTTCTGTGCATCCAATAACGTGTCTCTGTTTAGCACGTTTACATTGAGATGATGTCCACCCTTTGTTGCATATCCGTCCAAAAGATTTACCAAATTGCTTACCTGTGCGTTGTCTGTCATGATAATTCCTCCTTTTATAAAAAAATCTACCAATTATTCTTATGTTGTGTTCTTTTGTGATTTTAGTATATTGGATTCTCAAGAAAATATCTGTAACAATTGTTACATTTTTTAATTTTTTATGTTTTTTTCTTAATACAATGTCTCCAACGCTTCGCGGTCCACAATTTTAATTATATTTTTCTTCGTCTCAATTAAATGTTCCTGTTGCATTTTCATTAGTTCCCTAGACAGTGATGGTCTGGTTGTGCCAAGATAGTCCGCCAACGCTTCACGATTCATAGTAAGTTTTACAATATTGCCATCTGCAGCCTGTTCCATCAACCATAATGCAATACGCTCACGCAATGTTGTTCCCGATAGCAAATGTAATTTTCTGGTCATTTTAAAGTTTTTTTCAGACTGAATTTCAAGCATATTTCTAGTAATCATACGATGATGTTCACAAGCATTACTGCAAAAACAATAAAAAAATTCCCATGGAATCTCAAGCACTCGCACTTTCTCCTGCGCGATAGCATCATACCAATATGCCTTGGTATCTGCAAACAGAAACATTTCTCCAAAGATGTCACCTTGTCCTACCATAAAAAGTACATCTCGTTTTCCTGATGCAAAATCTTTGGAAATCATCACGTTTCCCTCCAACACCAAAAACAGATTTTTCGGGGTCTCTCCCTGACGGAATATATAATTTCCATCCTCAAAAAAACGCTCTACTGTCTTGGAACACCGAAACATCTTTTCAATTTCATTCTCATTAATATTCCGAAACAAATGAATGCTATCACAATTCTTAATGTGTTCTACCATAAAATCCCCCATGCCGCCTTTGGCGTTTTTCGGCGTAAGACTTAGTACTTCCCTGCAAAGCAGCCTTTGTTGTGAGTGGAAACTGCCACAGGCAGTTAGAAGTACCTTTCACGCTGTATTCTATTTGCATAGTTCCTTTCCGCGTCCATGTGCAATCAAGTAGAGAAGATTTATCTTCCCCCACTTGCGCGCCGGGCACTCGTTAGCGAACCGATAAATCGGTTTGATGACAAATTTCACTTGGGTGCCGTGTGCAATCGAGTAGGGAAAGTTGCTTCCCCTACTCGCCGCGCGACCTGTGCGCCGCCTTAGCAGCTTATTTCCTCTGCACGGGTCTGCGCATAAAAACGGAGAACGCTATATTTGCGTTCTCCTAATATGAGTCGTAAAGTCCATTCGACTTCTTCCCACAATTACATCATTCCGCCCATTCCAGGACCGCCTGCTGGCATTGCTGGTGTATCCTCTTTGATATTTGCCACAACAGATTCTGTTGTCAAAAGTGTGCTCGCTACAGAACATGCATTCTGCAATGCGCTTCTTGTCACTTTTACTGGATCAAGAATACCAGCTTCCACCATATCAACATATTCTTCCTTTGCAGCGTCAAAGCCAATACCAGCCTTAGACTCTCTTACCTTATTTACAATAACGCTTCCTTCAAGACCTGCGTTTGCAACAATAATATGCAATGGTGCATCTAATGCCTTCAGCACAATCTTAGCACCTGTCTTTTCGTCACCCTCAAGTGTCTCAACAAGCTCTGCAACCTTCTTTGATGCATGAATATATGCAGAACCGCCACCTGCGATAATACCTTCTTCCACTGCTGCTCTTGTAGCATTCAGTGCATCCTCCATACGAAGTTTTGCTTCTTTCATCTCTGTCTCTGTTGCTGCGCCAACACGGATTACTGCAACACCACCTGCAAGCTTTGCAAGTCTCTCTTGTAACTTCTCTTTATCAAAGTCAGAAGTAGTCTCCTCAATTTGTTTCTTAATCTGTGAAATTCTAGCATCAATTGCAGCCTTTTCGCCCTCGCCGTCAACGATAATTGTATTCTCTTTCTGTACCTTAACAGATTTTGCACGTCCACACTGCTCCAATGTTGCTTCCTTAAGGTCAAGACCAAGCTCCTCACTAATTACCTGACCGCCTGTAAGAATTGCAATATCCTCAAGCATAGCCTTTCTTCTATCACCATATCCTGGAGCTTTCACTGCCACTACATTGAATGTGCCACGAAGTTTATTGACAATCAAAGTTGTAAGTGCTTCACCCTCAACATCCTCAGCAATTATCAAAAGCTTTGCGCCAGACTGTACTACCTGCTCCAATACCGGAAGAATTTCTTGAATATTAGAAATTTTCTTATCTGTAATCAAGATATATGGATCTTCCATAGTTGCTTCCATCTTATCCATGTCTGTTGCCATGTAAGCAGAAATATATCCGCGGTCAAACTGCATACCTTCTACCAAGTCAAGCTCTGTCTGCATGGTCTTAGATTCTTCGATTGTGATAACGCCATCTCCAGAAACTTTCTCCATTGCGTCCGCTACCATATTTCCAACTTCCTCATCACCAGAAGAAACAGTTGCCACTCTTGCAATGTGCTGCTTTCCATTCACCTTAGCACTCATAGATGCGATTGCTTCCACTGCACAGTTTGTAGCTTTTTTCATACCCTTTCTCAAGATAATTGGATTTGCACCTGCTGCGAGGTTTTTCATTCCTTCATTAACCATTGCCTGTGCAAGAACAGTCGCTGTCGTTGTTCCATCACCAGCTACGTCATTTGTCTTGGTAGCAACTTCCTTAACAAGTTGTGCACCCATGTTCTCAAATGCATCCTCAAGTTCAATCTCCTTTGCGATTGTCACGCCATCATTTGTGATGAGTGGCGCACCGAAAGACTTATCAAGAACAACATTTCTTCCCTTAGGTCCTAATGTCACACTAACGGTGTCTGCAAGCTTATTTACACCTGTCTCCAATGTCTTACGAGCCTCTGCTCCATATTTAATTTCCTTTGCCATGATTCCATCATCCTCCAAATATAAATTCTTAGTGAAACTATTTTATGCGAAGAACACTGTAGCAGTGTTCTTTGCAATAGCCTTAGTACTTTTCCCAGTTATTGAATAACAGCCAGAATGTCGTTCTGCTTTACGATGATAAATTCTTCATCATCAATCTTAACTTCTGTTCCAGAGTACTTAGAGAAGATTACGTTGTCGCCAACTTTCACTTCCATCTTAACCTCTTTTCCATCGACAACACCACCTGGTCCAACAGCAATTACCTCTGCCTGCTGTGGCTTTTCTTTGTTCTGTCCTGGCAATACGATACCAGACTTTGTTGTCTCCTCTGCAACCAACTGCTTTAATACGACTCTGTCTCCTAATGGTACTAATTTCATATGAAATGCCTCCTTATGTTTATGAAAAAATATTATCCGCTTTTCAATTAGCACTCTTATCTATTGAGTGCTAACAAATCATATAATAATTTCTTGTTGCGCGTTCTGCAAACGGATTTAAATCTTATTATATCCCATTTTCTTCCATTTACTCATAATATCTCATTTTTTCTTTCATTTTTAAAGTTTATTGCACTTAATAATTATTTTAGATTTATAAACAACTACTTAATCCTTTTTCCAATCGCTCCTTATATCCTGGGGCATTTTTAATTAAAAACTTATTCTCTAACATTGCATACTCTGCATCTGAAAGAATATCCTTAAAGCTTTCCTCAACATTCGTGCGCATCACACACCCCACTGCAACACTGGGTGCCAATTTATCATCCTCGAAGCTATCACATGCTTGTTGTACTGCATCGCAATAAGCTTTCGCTTCTTCTTCCTCTATAAGCGGCAGTAATACATGGAATACATCTCCTTCCACTCTACCTAGCACAGCATGTGCAAAACCTGCCTCTTGCGTTTTGTTTTTCAGAATTTCTGCCACTGTAACAACCAGCCGATCACTCTCCTCCTCGCCAAAATGATTATCAACAAATTTCCAGTCATTGATATTCACGCAGATCACTGCTGTAGGAACTACCTCTCGCTCTGCAAGTTCCTTCATATGGCTAATAAAATGATTTCTGTTTAAAAGTCCTGTCAGCGGATCATTCTCGCTAGAATACTTTGCATGATCTGCATCTTTCTCCAACTGCTGTTCCAGTTCATCAATATAGACTGCCTGCTCGCTAGCCAGATACGATTTCCCACAATAATCTTCCAATGTCTCAATATATGTGTTAAGAAGCTTATTTACCACCTCAAATTTCTCTTTTGCAACGTTGTCATATTTTGCATAAATATGACATACTGTTCTACCTTTCACTCGAATTTTATTGCCAGGTTTGTTGACAACATCTGGAACAAAATCTCCAAACTCTCCAATTTTCATAAGAATACTACCATGCCTGTCTGTCATTAATGTATCAAGTCCAAAATTAAGATGAAACTGACTTAACATTGCCTTTGCAACCTTTAAGTCAAATAAATCCTTGGGAAAATAATTTTTACTATTCTGTTCAACTCTCTCTGCAAATGCTATTTTCTTTTCGTTCATTGTTATCTCCATCCCTTTCACTTCTGTTTTATTTTTATTAGAATCTCGTTTTCAGAAAAACCGATCAATAATCTCCACCATACCATCATTGTTATTGTCGCATGTTGTAATATAATCTGCACATTTCTTTACCGCTGGACGCCCATTTATCATACAGACACCAATGCCCGCAGCTTCCAACATAGAAATATCATTTTCTTCATCACCTGCCGCAACAGAATTTTGAATATGGACATGTATTGCGTTGCACAGATGACGTAGCGCATTTCCTTTTCCAGCCTTTTTATGATAAAATTCCAAATAACGCGCGTTAGAAAATGCACAAGTGACATCCTTTGCAATCTCTGATGCCTCAACTGCTCTGCGCAACTCCTCTAGCCGTTCCCGATTATCTATATCAATCGCAAGCAGTTTAAACGGCGCATGTACAAGCTCTTTCTCCAAATCTGTATTGATTATAAATGGCTGATGAATCGCTTTTCTATAAAATACAAGTTCTTTGTCTTCCGCACAACTCACAATATGTGTATCTGTATATGTTTGGATATGAATTTCTCTTTCCAAAGCCATATCAAAAATTGCTTGTGCTGTCACCATAGGAACACTGTATTGTTCTATCACTGCACCATCTGTACAGTCATAAAGCACAGCTCCATTATATGCCGAAATATAAATCTTACCCTTTGTATTATAATTCTGTATATCAAGCGTTTGTAACACATCAAGGATACTGTTGAGTGATCTTCCACTTGCCAGTACAAAATGATGTCCCCTCGACAGCAATTCTAAAATCTTTTGTCTTGTTCTATCCGAAATCTTTTTATCTTTGTCAAGCAATGTATCGTCCAAGTCCGTAAATAAAATTTTCGTCTGAAGTGTCTTTTTTAAATCTGTTAAAATTTCTTCTGATACGGAAAGTTTCCCGAAACCAATACCAAGATCAAGTCCCGGTTTCGTGTCTCCATGAAAATCAGAACCGCCACATGGCAACAAATGATATTTTTTTGCAAGTGCTCTCATCTGTCTCTCGTCCGACGGCGAAAACGTGCTATAAATACACTCCATTGCCATCAATCCAGTATCTTTTAGCCTATGCACCAAAAGGTCTAGTTGCTCCCCTCCAAGATGATACAGCAACGGGTGTGCTAAAACAGGTATTCCACCAGCCTTTAGAGTCACCTCAATAACTTCCTCTGGCGTAATTTTCTCTCGATGCACAAAATACGGTGTATGGTCTCCTAGATATCGGTCAAAAGCCTCATTTCTACTTTTGACATAACCCTTTTCTAGCAAGTAACTTGCATAGTGTGCTCTTGTAATCACCGCATTTGGAAAGGAATCCACAAGCATCTCATAAGTAATTGGAATCCCTGCACTCTGCAAATTTGCACACAACTTATAATTTCTGTTTGTTCTCGACTGTTGGAAACGTGTTAGGTACTCCTGAAAAACAGGTGTCTTATAATCAATAAACAAACCCAAAATATGCACATCACGCCCATTATACTCTGTCGAGTATTCTATTCCAGGAATAATTTCAATTGGCTTATCTTTCGCATATTCTATGATCGTATCCATCCCATCCACAGTGTCATGATCAGTAAGTGCGATTGCACGCAATCCTTTCTCAATTGCATAATCTACCAATTCACAGGGAGTCATAGTGCCATCAGAACAGCATGAATGTACATGCAGATCGACAAATCCCATTTTTATTCTCCTTTTATCAATCGTAACAGTTCAACCTTTGGCTTTCTGCTGCTGATATCAAGCCATGCAAAGCCACTTTATGGCAGCTTGATGCCTTAGCCTTAACATTATTTCACAAGGCTTGTAAGCCATACTTTGTGACAAGTGCAAAGTTCCGCGCAGAACTGTCACATCAATTTCTTATAACGTGAAAAAAGACAGAAAACCCCTGTCTCTTTTCATAGACTACTGTACTAGTCCTCTCCGCTTTCATCCTCAGCCTCTGCGGTATATACAGAAGTCCGTTTTCTCGCCATCTCATCACTTGCAAGATACTCATCATAAGTCGTAATCTTATCAATCAAAGTGCCATTCGGCAGTATTTCCATAATACGATTTGCTGTTGTTTCCACAAATTGATGATCATGACAAGCAAAAATCGCCACTCCAGAAAATTTAATCAATCCGTTATTGAGTGCTGTAATGGACTCCATGTCAAGATGATTTGTCGGCTCGTCAAGAATCAAACAGTTTGCTCCGCTTATCATCATTTTGCTGAGCAGACAGCGCACTTTTTCACCACCCGAAAGCACCTTAACTTTTTTCACGCCATCTTCCCCTGCGAACAACATTCGTCCAAGAAAACCGCGCACATAAGTAATATCATCCACCGGCGAATAACCCATCAGCCAGTCTGCAATCGTATAATCGTTGTTAAACTCATTGGTCGGATCCTTGGGAAAATAAGCCTGTGATGTGGTAACTCCCCACTTATATGTCCCTTCATCTGGCTCGATCTCTCCCATCAATATCTGAAAAAGAGTCGTCTTTGCAAGCTCATTTGCACCAACAAACGCAACCTTATCCTCATGGCCAAGAATAAAAGAGATGTTATCTAGTACTTTTTCCCCATTGATTGTCTTAGAAAGGTTCTCCACTGTCAGAACTTCATTTCCAATCTCACGATCGGGACGAAAATCAATATAAGGGTATTTGCGACTGGAAGGTTTAATATCCTCAAGCTCAATTTTTTCCAAAGCACGCTTTCTTGAAGTCGCCTGTTTTGACTTGGATGCGTTTGCAGAGAAACGCGAAATAAATTCCTGCAATTCTTTAATCTTTTCTTCTTTTTTCTTATTTGCCTCTTTCATCTGCTTTACAAGAAGCTGGCTTGACTCATACCAGAAATCATAGTTTCCAGCATAGAGTTGAATTTTTCCATAATCAATATCCGCAATCTGTGTACATACCTTATTCAAGAAATAGCGGTCATGAGACACAACAATCACAGTGTTGTCAAAATTAATCAAAAATTCTTCCAACCATGCAATTGCATCCAAATCTAAATGGTTTGTCGGCTCGTCGAGCAACAAAATATCTGGATTGCCAAACAACGCTTTTGCAAGAAGCACCTTTACTTTTTCACTGCCGTTTAAATCTTTCATCAAAGAATAATGCAAGTCTGTATCAATGCCAAGACCATTTAGAAGTTGTGCAGCATTCGATTCTGCTTCCCATCCATCCATCTCTGCAAACTCGCCCTCAAGTTCACTGGCACGAATACCATCTTCATCTGAGAAATCCTCTTTTGCATAGATGGCGTCCTTTTCTTTCATAATCTCATAGAGACGAGCATTTCCCATAATAACTGTATCTATAACAGAATACTCATCATACTTAAAGTGATCCTGTTCCAAAACAGAAAGACGCTGTCCTGGCGTAATTATAATATCTCCCTTTGTCGTCTCTAGCTTTCCTGACAAAATTTTTAAAAATGTTGATTTTCCTGCTCCGTTAGCGCCAATTAGCCCGTAGCAGTTGCCCTCTGTAAATTTAATATTTACATCCTCAAATAATGCTTTTTTCCCTACTCTGTAAGTTACATTGTTTGCACTGATCATGATAAAATCCTCTTAATCTTAATATTCTTGTTCCGACCTGTCCCAAAACATCACTTTCTATTATACATAAAAAGCGCGATTTTTCAAGGAGAATTTATATTTCTGTGCACTACAACCTCTCACTATTTTTTGAACAGTCTTCCAAAAAGTCCTTTTTTGTTTATGTCAGTTTCCGCTGTTTCTTCCACGGATTCTGTACTTTCTGTTCTTTTGTACTTCTGTGCATTTTCTGGGTCCTCCTTCAATGTTAGCAGCGCGTCATATGCCTGCAACATATTCAAATCATTTGCTTTTGCCAATTCTTGTGCAGTAAACCCTTCAATTGTGAGCATTCCAACTGGCGGATATGCACCATTTCTAACTGCTGCAGCAAACTCCACAAAGATACTATGATCAGAGCGAAGCCGTTTATAATAATATGTCGCTTCTGGATAAGCAAGTCCACACCCTTGTGTCAGATAAATCATAAATTCCTCACGAAAAGCTTCCCCATTTTTCCACATTTTTGCAACATCGCTCATCAATTGTGTATTCATCAGACATAATGTACTTGGTCCATCTGTAAGCGCCGCTACACTGGATGCTGCACAGAGCTTTTCCATAAACTGTGGATTGTCTATTCCGGCTGGCATTAATTGCCCTTCTCCCTTTCGCCCCATCTCGTAGCGATTTGTGGTAATCAAGTAAACAATATTATTCTTGAGTGTAAAATCTCCATTTTTTTCTTTTAATGTATAAATATATGGCTTCTCGCAGAGTGCTTCTGTAAGTGAAATTGTAATCTGATTCATCAACCGTGTATATTTTGTTATCGTTTCCTCGTCTGATGCCTTTCTAGCCGCATCAAAACGCACTGCTGCCTCCTGCATCATTATCATCATCTCTGTAACACTGCATCCTGCTAAATAAGTCACACCTTGATCGAAATCCTGATCCATATGCGCAATCAACTCAACTTTTCTGTCATCGCTTACATTGTATGCATTGTCTTGATCATGGAATGGTATAATTGGCATACGATACTTTTTCTCACCTTCCTCCTCACGCATAACCTGTGACAGTACTTCTGCTGGTAACAATTCTTCCACTTCACGCCGATACCCTGTCACATTCCAAATGTACTCCATCTTACAGTTAATCGCATCCAATGTGTCAAAATCAAGGTTAACTCCCGTCACGCCAAGTTTTGCCGCTACTGCAAGCACAGTTTCAAGCTGAAACAATTTTTCTTTCTGATCTAACACACCAATTGGAAACGTACTGTCAAAAATAGGCAATGTCATAGGATTTTGTAGAACATAATTCACCGCATCATCATATTTTTCAAATAAAAATAATAAAATGTTATCCTCATTTAGCTTTAACAACAGTGGATTTCCACATGCAGTGCGATAGTCGCTATGTTGTGGTGCCATCAAAATATAAATTTTATCCATCTGCATATATGCATGGATTCTTGCTTGCACCATATCTTCATTGTAATGTGGTATCTCCAAATGTCCTGTAAGGTTCAATGTTGCCGGATCATATTCCAACCAATAGTTTCGATGCGGTTCTACAATTATTTGAAACTTGCCTCTAACAAGTTGTGACAACATAGCAAGCTTATATTTATTAATTGGTTTTTTATCAGAATTAAAATGCATTGCACTGTCTGCCGTCAAAAATACCTTTAAAGACTCATAATCATAATCTTCCTGTGTCGCCTCCGCACCATTTTTTTTCCTCCTCATAGTCATAAACCCAAAAACTGGCTTCTCGCCCTCTTTAGGAGGCACTCGCAAATCAGGAACTTGTCCTATAATATAGACACTTTTTGTCCACAGCCGCGCAATCGCTTCCTCTTTTGCACACCGCTTTATTGATGCTGTATACAAGCTGTGATAGCTGTTCGCTGCATCTTTAAGTCCCAATAGTTCCTTTGATGCGATATATTTTTCGTCGCACAACACATTTTTGGGTACGTTCTCATTTGTACTCATATGAAGTACCAAACCTGGTATCCCTTCCTCAAAGATTTGATTTACCACCTCACCCAATTTATCCTCGTGATATGCATATTGATGACTGCTGTATTTCACAGCCTTTGCAACATATGCATCATAGTATTCCTTATCAAAAAAAACATGGAGCGCGTTATCAAAGACTTCCTCCTCATCGCGCTGCATTACCATAATGTCCTTGTCAAAACCTTCAAATAACCGCAGTTGCCACACTGAAATGTTCGTTTTTCTTTCCACTTTGTCTACCTATTCCTTCTTTTATTAGAAACTGTTCAAAAATTACTCGTGACAAGGACTCTATATAAATGTTTTACTGCAAAGAAGAAAATCATAAACATAGCAAAACTATATCAAGATTTTCTAATGTTACAGATAGACATTTAGACAAGTGATTGTCATGAGTAATTTATTAACAGTTCCTTAGCTTTGTACAATCAGGTATCTTCCGTCACCGATATCAAATACCTCGGGCGCATCCACGATTTCTTCCTTTTCCTGTCCTTCAAGGTCGATTCCTTCCTCGTCAAAATACTGCCATACTTCATCAATAGAATCGACCACCACTGCCATACACTCCTCAAGAAACGCTTCTGCCTCGTCGATATTTCTCGCCACCTTCTCTGGTAACAACTTTAACTGGTTTTTCAAAAAACAGTTCAATACCGCTTCATCATACTCGTGCATACATATCTCTCCTTTATAAAATAATTTAAATATCTATTATTATCACTTAATAATGTAACAGCATACAAGCCAACTTGTAAACCCCTTTCGCAAACATTGTTGCTATTCATGGCCTAAAATATTACAGTTCCTATTCATTTCACACATCTCGATTTGTATGCCCGCAAAAGCGGGCTGATGGGAGTTCGTGTGAAATTAAAATTTCACCATCCTGATTTGTACGCCTGCTGAAGCAGGCTGATGGGAGTTCGTGTGAGAAATAACCCTAAAATACTGTTCATAACAAATTTCTAGCAAAGAGTTCCTGCATCAGTCTTGCAATTGGAAGTCCTACCACATTATTGTATTCTCCATTGATAGATTTAATATAAGCAGCACACTTTCCTTGGATTGCATAGGCACCTGCTTTATCCATTGGTTCTCCAGTCTCCACATATGTTACTACCTGTTCTGGTGTCATTGAATACATACAAACATCTGTTTTTTCATAAAAAGTAGCTATCTCTCGTTTTCGTTCTTCCAATCCCTTTTCCAGTATTATCAATGTCACACCTGTATATACCTGATGAGAATCCCCTTGCAGCTTTGTCAACATTGCTATAGCGTCATTCTTGTCTTTTGGCTTTCCCATAATTTCCTTTTCGTGCGCAACAATTGTATCTGCACCAATGATAACAACTGTGTCATTTTGATACTGCTGTAGATAGCGCTCTGTTACTTCGCTCGCCTTCTGATACGAAAGTTCCTCCACAATATCTGCGGGAGTCTCCTTGGTAATTATTTCTTCTCCATGTGTCTGTGAGATTTCAAAAGACAATCCCACCTGTTCCAAAAGCTCTCGCCGCCGCGGAGAACCTGATGCAAGTACATATTTTATCATAAGCTTATACACTCCTATAAGGAACTGTTAATAAATTACACATAACAATCACTTGTCTAACTGCTCATCCGCGGCATCAAAAAATCCTGACATACCCCACCATATCTGTGACTTTCTTCTTTTCAGATGAATATTTATAGAATATCCTTGTTATAAATAATTTCTGAACCATTCCTAATTTTGAATTGTCTGATTATATTCTGGTTTAAAGGTGCGTGCCTGTTGTTCTGCCTTTTCCTTTTTTGCAGACAACGCCTCATACTCCTTACAAAATTCTTCCTGTGCATTATGCAATTCTTTGTCCTTATGGTCTATTTTATGATAACTGCCATCGGCCTGTAAAAACTGTGCCTTCTGTGTATCATTCAACTGTACTTCAAGGACATGCCAAACTTTTTCTTTTAGTTCTACATTAAGTACTGGGAAAAGGATTTCTACGCGGCGCTCAAGATTGCGCGGCATCCAGTCTGCACTCGCCATGTAAAGCTCTGAATCACCCGCATTTTCAAAATAGAAAATCCGCGCATGTTCCAAAAAATTTCCTACAATAGAACGCACTTCAATATTGTTGTTTGTGCCCTCTACACCTGTTCGCAAACAACAGATTCCTCTGACAATAAGTTGGATCTTTACCCCCTTTGCAGCCGCCTCATACAACGCTTTTATAATATCTGGATCACATAAAGAGTTCATCTTTGCAACAATTCTTGCTGGTCGCTTTTCTATCGCGTTAGATTTCTCACGATTAATCAAATAGAGAAATCTATCTTTCAACCACAATGGTGCCAAAGCCAAATGATTCCAGCCCAAAGGTTCTGAATAGCCCGAAAGCATATTAAAGACAGCCGTTGCATCCTCGCCAATTGCTTCATTGCATGTAAGTATTCCCAAATCAGTATAGAGCTTTGCTGTAGCATCATTGTAATTTCCTGTCCCTAAATGGACATAGCGTCGTATACCTTCCTCCTCGCGTCGAACTACCAATGTAATCTTGCAATGTGTCTTTAATCCCACCAATCCATAGATAACATGACAGCCCGCCTTTTCTAATTTCTTTGCCCAGACAATATTGTTCTCCTCATCAAAACGCGCCTTCAGTTCTACTAGTACGGAAACTTGCTTTCCATTTTCTGCTGCCTGCGCAAGTGCCGCAATAATCGGTGAATTTCCACTCACGCGATATAAGGTTTGTTTGATTGCCAACACCTGTGGATCTTTTGCTGCCTGTTTAATAAAATCAACAACTGGTGCAAACGTCTGATATGGATGATGTAACAAGATATCTTGTTCTCGAATCTTCTCAAAGATATCGTCTCCAGTCTCAATCTCTGGTACTGGCTGTGGTATATACGAACGATTTTTCAGATGTGCGAATCCTTCTAGTCCATACATCTTCATTAGAAAAGTAAGATCCAATGGTCCTTCAATATTGTAAATATCTCTCTCATCTATCATAAGCTCTTTTTTGATAATGTCAAGTAATCGTGTCTCAATACCTTCCTCTACTTCAAGGCGGATTGCCTCTCCCCATTGTCTTTTCTTGAGCTGTTTTTCAATTTCTTTTAATAAATCTTCTGTCTCCTCTTCCTCCAATGAAAAATCTGCATTTCTCATAATCCGAAATGGGAAGGAACACTCAATATTATAATTCAAAAACAGTTTATCCATATTGCGCTCAATAATCTGTTCCAATAAAATTACCCGTTTCGTCCCGTCCGACGACTCTGGAAGCTGTACAATGCGCGGCAAAACACTTGGAACCTGAACAGTAGCAAATTCCACTTCCTTGCCATGCACAGACTTTTTGTTAAATAAGTGTCTTCTACCTTTCACTTCTTTTCGGGACACCAGCGCGCCCAGATTCAAAGACTTGTTGCGAATTAGCGGAAAAGGTCTTGAGGAATCTACTGCCATCGGCGTAAGCACTGGATATACATTGTCCTGAAAATAGCGGTCTACAAATGCACAATCTTTCTTTGTAAGGTCCTCATGACTCTCCACTACCATCAACCCATTCTGCGCAAGTTGTGGTAATAAAGATCTATTATATACAGCATATTGCATATTAACAAGTTCATGTGTTGCCTTGTTAATCACTTCAAGTTGTTCATTTGGAGTCATTCCTGCAATATCCTTTTTTGTATATCCCGCATTCACCATATCTTTCAATGATGCCACACGCACCATAAAAAATTCATCCAAATTTGATGCTGTGATACCCAAGAATTTAATTCGTTCAAACAATGGTATATCTCTATCCTTTGCCTCTCCCAGCACACGATTGTTAAAGGCAATCCAGCTTAATTCCCTGTTGTAATAATATTCAGACTTACTGTAGTCTGTTTTACTATTCTTGTCTCCCATCTCTGTTCTCCCCTTAAATATTACTTTTTTTCTGTCTTATCACTGGTTTAATATTGTACACTTCCTCAAAAAAGGTCGCATATCGGTCAAATAATCCAAACTCCAATGTCATATCTGCATTCGTCTCTATCGTAAGTAATAGTTCATCTTCCTCATTCACAATTTTCAGCTTGCTGCATTTTCCGCGATGACTCAAATCCAATCCCTCTGAGAGTCGAATAATCGCCGTCAATTTTGCAATCTTTAAATAGGACTCTCTGTCAAGAGAAGCTGTGCTATCCAAAATTTTATAGTAATCAAATTTCTCTGTGGCATATTTTACAATATTTGCAAGAATTTCACGTTCGACATGGGACAACCCTATAATCTCTGTGGCGATAATAATATTATAAGAACTTTCACCAACATTTGCAAAACTGATGTATCTACCACACTCGCTCAATATGGCTGCGAGCTGCAAAAGCAATCGGTCACGCTTGGACAATCCATGCTTTTTCTTCATACTGTCAAAAATTGTCAACGCAATTGTCTCTCGCTCGCGTGTTCGATGTTCAATACTGTGATACCGCCGATTAATATCCCTGGCGCAGTCAAGAATATCCTGCTCAAAATCATGTGGCATTCCTTCTGTATCTGATGGTAATAATTTGTTTTGTTCAGCATACTCATATGCAATACCATCACACAAAGATACTCCTGGTGCCCACAACATCTCTGCCCCTAAGACCTTTATCATACACTTAAGCATTAACGCCGAAAAATACAAAAGCGAAATATTTTCTTGTGCCAGTCCGAGAGACATTGCAATCTCCCTTGTTTTCTTTTTCTTTAGTGAATCCACAAACGCTAAAAAATTCTCTGTACTTACCTGACCTTTTTTGATTGTCTTGAGATAATTACGTTGAACAATAAGTGATACGTAATCATCTACCAAGATAATATTTTGTATTTTTTTGTCCCCAATGTACATTTCTCGAAAACTATCCAAGCTGTCGGAAACCATCTCCTCCACCATATCCTCAAGCTGATAGCTCCGATAAGACACACGTGCTAGCTCCTCACGCATACGAAGTACTCCTGGTCTAATATTCTGAGAAGTAACCAGACTATCTTCATCAAATAAAGATATCTGAACACTTCCGCCTCCAATATCAATAAAAGCAGTACTTTTCTCTATAATGCTCTGAAAATCTTTCACGCGCGATGCCACGGACTTATAATCCAAAAAACGCTGCTCTGAGTTACTTAGAACCTCTATTTTTATCCCTGTGCGCGTCTCAATTTGGTCGAGCAAAATCAGACGATTCTGTGACTCTCGAATGGCACTTGTCCCATATGCCTTATAGCCATCCACTTTATAAGATTTCATAATGGCAGTAAATTCATTCAACATTCTGCACAGTTCATCAACCCTGGCACTATCAATCTTTCCCATAAAATAAGAGTCTGTCCCCAGCTCTATCCTATGCCGGATATGATCGATTTCCTTAATTCCGTTTTTTGTTGATATCTCATATATTTTCATACCAAGTTCATAAGAACCCACATCTATCGCTGCAAATGTCTTGTATGACATATCCACACCTCATTCCCCTAATGTATCTATACTCACAGCCAATGAATTTTACTATGAGTATTGTGCCATCCGCAAATGCAAAGCGACATAACATCTTTTGCGGATGTGCAAATCTCATTATGCTGAGTGGTCAATTTTTTTGACCGCCAGTATAATAATTTCCAAGTATCTTCATATTTCTAGTTTCCTCGCGTAATCCTCGAAGTGCATTCCTTACGGCACTGTCTGCAAGATTCCCTTCAAAATCCAAGAAAAACCGATATTCCCAATTTCTTCCGGCAAGCGGTCTTGACTCAATCTTTGTCATATTCAGACCATTGTACATCAAATGTGATAGCACATGATATAGTGCCCCGCTCTCATGACTTAATTCAAAGCAAAGACTAATTTTAGAAGCCTTCTTTACATAGACCTTTTGATTTGTGACAATGATAAAACGGGTTGAATTTTCTTTTAAGTCATTTACTCCTCGCTTAAGCACTTCAAGGCCATAAATCTTTGCTGCTGTCTCACCCGCAATTGCCGCCTGTGTCACATTCTTGTCATCCGCAACTTTTTTTGCCGCATATGCATTGTTTTTCATACTGATCTGCTGCCATCCAGTTTCAAACAAATAATGTGCACTTTGCATTAATGACTGCGGATGTGAGTATACGGTCTTGATATCTTCAATCTTTGTTCCTGGCACACCCAACAGACAATGCTCAATCTTAATAATCTGTTCTCCCACAATATAGTTTTCAAATTCCACGAGTAAATCATAGATTTCACTTACAATTCCCGCTGAAGAATTTTCAATTGGAAGTACTGCAAAATCAGCACTGCCCTCATCAATTGCAATCATCGCGTCGCGAAATGTATCAACGTTGAAACTATCAACCTCCTCCCCGAAATATTGCATCATAGCCGCCTGCGAATACGCACCCTCTGCCCCCTGAAACACAACGCTGCACTTTTGTCTATAGGTCTCTGCCATCTCGATAAAAGAAAGCTTTCCACCACCATTGTGTTCCGTAATCATCTGATATTGAAGCTTTCTGCTCATTGCCATAATCTGTTCAAATAATTCCTTAATACTCTGCGCATTAAAATCATTGTGTGTTAATGCGCTGACTGCCTTAAGCTTTTGTTGTTCTCGCTCCTTGTCAAAAACCCGCTTTTCAGTTTCAATCTTATATGCAGCCACCTGTGCACAGACCTCCATTCGCTTCTCATACAATTCGACAATCTGGCGATCAATTCCATCAAGCATTCCTCTAAGTTCCAATAAATCCATCTGCCTGTCCTCCGCTTTTATTTCACTTTTTTCCAGTATAGCACACCGAATAAAGTTTGTAAAAAATAATAGATAGAATTCTTTCATTTTTTCATAAAAACAATTATAATAGTATTTAACTGCGACGAACCAATCACAATTCTATACCAATCATAGGGGGTAATTCCAATGAAGAAAAAAATCATTACCATAGTCAGTATTATCTGTGTAATACTTATATTTTCTGGTCTGGCAGCCGTAAAGTATCTCTCTGACCGCGTTCCTAAAAATCCTCCCGGGACAATTGGAAACAGCGCTGGAAATCTCTATAACAATGGTCTTTTCTGTGAGAATGATGGATATGTCTATTTTGCAAATGCATACGATTCTTCTGCGCTCTATCGCATGAAACCTGACGAATCCGAAATGAAGAAGCTGGCATACACAGAGGTTACAAGTTTAAATGCAGACGGAAAATATTTGTATTACTATCAAGGAGGCTCTGGCAGCGGTGCTGGAACAGGATTAGGCTTTGTGCTAAGTACCACTGGTATCTATCGTGTCAATAAGAAAAATCCAAAAGATGCTGAGTGTCTTGATCGCATAAACGGAAAATATGTTCTCCTTGCAGATAACGATGTATATTATACCTGTTCTGGTGACCAAGTTTCACTCAATAAAGTTTCTATTGACGGAAAGACAAAAGAAATGCTTTTGCAGTTGGATATTCTTCCAGTAAGTGTACAAAATTCAACATTTTACTATCTGAATAATCAGAAAGACCTGCATTTGATGGCACTCGATCTTCGGACGAACACTTCCCGTCAAGTGCTTGCAGAAGATGTGTATATGCCCATTATAGATGGCAATATTGTCTATGGCATCGATATCCATGACAATTACTCTTTAATTCGACTCAACATCGATGACGGAACCAAGAATCGACTCGACATAGGCAGAGTTGACATGCTCAATGTGACAGACAATTACATATATTATCAAACCTCTGGAGATACACCACAGTTAAAGCGTATCCGACACGACGGCTCTGATATGGAAGTTGTAGCAGAAGGCGTTCACAACAATATTAATGCAACTTCGCAATATATATACTTCACAAAATTTGGCTCAACTACGCCTGTCTACAAAACCCCCGTCTACGGTCCAGTTAATGTCACTACATTTGACAGCGCATCACGGGCGGCAATGGAAGAAATCAGCAAAAAGAAAAAATAATATGAATTATGAATAAGGTAAAGGCTGACAGGTTATGCTGATAGCATGAAAAAACTTGTGAATCCTTTACCTTTATTAAAAAATTTTATCCGTTGTGGTGTGACTGGCTGGTGTATGGAAATCTTTTTTACAGCACTTGGCGCGCTCCGAAGGAGGGAATTGCCGCTGGTAGGACAGACTTCTCTCTGGATGTTTCCTATCTATGGCAGCGCTGCGCTCTTTCAGCCAATATTTTCCCTGCTAAAACACTGTCATATAATTGTGCGTGGCACAATCTATGCACTCTCTATATTCTATGCAGAATATATGAGTGGTCGTTTTCTTACCAAATATGACCTCTGTCCTTGGAATTACAATCGTCATCACTGGCATGTTAACGGGTTAATACGCGTTGACTATTTTCCTTTCTGGTTCCTTGCAGGGCTGTTGTTCGAGCGCATTTTAACTAGAAAAAATACTACCGTAGTATCTCATGGCAGAAACTGTTGACACAAGGCCACATGGTCATAAATGCATTGCCCTGTGCCACTAGAATGTGCTGTCACACAGATGTATTCTTTCCCATCCTTTCCGACACTCAAACTCGCGGCACAATTTTCAGATTCCACCACATATCCTGTCTTGGCACAGAGCACTTCGCCGCGTGTATCCTTATCTTCAATCTTACGAAGGAACCAATTTGATTTGGTGATTCCTTCCGGGTGTTGTTCTGTGACAGAAGATGTATATGTATGTGCGCTAAGCACTTCTTTGCAAAAACTATTATCACAAGCAGCCTTTAAAATAACTGCCATATCATAAACTGTGCTATAATGATTTTCATCATAGAGTCCCACACAGTTTGTAAAATGCGAGGAATCCGACAATCCAAGCTCCTCCAACTTCTGATTCATCAACGCCACAAAATTCTCATGAGAACCAGCCACATAGACTGCTAATCCCAACGCAGCATCTGCCCCAGAAGGAAGCACCGTTCCATAGAAAAGGTCCCTTATCGTCACTTGCTCTCCAATATCAAAACCCATACTGCTACACTTGTTTGTATAACTATAGTCCGTGATTTCTCTTGTAATCTCAAATTTATCATCTGCATCTGTAATATGTTCTGCTGCCACCAAAATTGTAAGAATTTTGGTCATAGAAGCAGGACTAATACGAACCTTTGCATCTCTCTGCCCCATAATTCTACTTGCTTCCACATCAATAAATACGCCATTCTTACTCACAACTTCACTGTTTAGTAATTCTGTCTTAGCATCTGCAGTTGCCGTCAATGGTGGAAGTTTATTCTTACCGCCAAGCGGTTGTACATTTATCGCGCAGAGATGAGAAATTGTATTCTTAATATTATCTGCAATCTCACTGTCAGCATAACATCCCGCCATAGGAAACTCCAGAGCAGTCTTATACGAAATTTTACTTTTCTGCTGTTTTTTCATTAAGCTTCCGATACCTTTTCCAATCAAGACAATACAGACAATTAATACAACTACACATGGAATCAATAGTCTACGCATCCACTCCTGCTGCTTTTTTCTGCGTCGCATCTCCTTCAATCGCTTTCGCCTGCGCGCCTCTCGCTCCTTTTCTTGCCGCTCATATGTAACATTATCTTGCATCTCCTCCTCAAAGTATTCCTTGTCAGAATGATATAATGTGTCTGCTAATACTGCGGCAATTTCCTCAGCACTCAGTTGACTGTTTTCTTCTTCATAATCCATAAATGCCAGTTCGTCTCTATTCGTTGACATCATCTACCTCAGCTGCACCGATATCCAACGTATTGAGCGTGCGGCGCCTTCTTCTGTCTTCTTCAGATTTCTCCAAGATAAATTGCTTTATTGGTTTGGCATTTTTTACATGCTGAATCAATAGCATTGGACTTGTGACATCCCCTGTATGACACACAATTGTTCCTAATCCAAACATTCTCTCAATTAAAGATGTTTTCAAAGTCACATCTTGCACTTTATACATATAACAGTCATTTTCTTCTCGATTAAAAAATCCTGTGTTGACAGTAATCACTTCCTCTTTCACTGTATATACGGTAAACGTAAATGGCAGTCCAAAAAACAGCCATCTTTTTCTTTCTTTAAATTCCATTTTTATACCCCCTTGCATGTCTTGACACACATATCAATTGTTTGAAAGGGACCTCTTTCAAAACTTTTTTAATAATTTTTTATAACGTTATTATAACATTCCTTTCTTAAAAATCAACACGAAATCAATTGGAACAAAAATTTAATGAATTTCATCTTGCAAGCTTTTTGATACTGTGATACAATTGCAAAAGTATATAAACTTACATGGGAGGGAATGCGTATGTTGAATGCTTTTGTTACTTTTCAATCTTACTTTAAATGCATTTGCAGATTTCTTTTCTATTTTCATTTCATTTCGCACAAGAGAATTTATTTCTCTTTTTTTTATGCGCACTCAATTTCCCCAAATTACTAATTTATAGGAGGCTTTTATGAAACAATTGAGACATTTAATGAGTCCACTTGACTTTTCCACAGAGGAGTTGGACAAACTCTTTACGCTCGCTGAAGACATCGAGAAAAATCCCAACAAATATGCACATGCCTGCGACGGAAAAAAGCTTGCAACCTGCTTCTATGAACCGAGTACTCGCACTCGGTTAAGCTTTGAGTCTGCCATGTTAAACCTCGGCGGACAAGTTATTGGCTTTTCAGACGCAAACTCCTCCTCCGCTGCAAAAGGAGAAAGTGTATCGGACACAATTCGTGTTATCTCCTGTTTTGCCGATATCTGTGCTATGCGCCACCCAAAAGAAGGCGCACCTATGGTAGCTGCATCGCGTTCTTCTATTCCAGTTATCAATGCTGGTGATGGTGGGCATCAACATCCTACACAGACACTTACAGACCTTTTGACAATTCGCGCTATCAAAGGTCGTCTTGACCACTTTACAATTGGCCTCTGTGGTGACTTAAAGTTTGGTCGCACTGTACATTCCTTAATTAATGCATTGGTGCGTTACAGTGATATTGAGTTTGTATTTATCTCACCCGAAGAACTTACAATACCAGACTATATTATTGAAATGCTCCGCGACAAGAAAATTCTTTTCCGAGAAGTGCGAAAGTTAGAAGATGTCATGCCCACATTGGACATTCTCTATATGACCAGAGTCCAAAAAGAACGCTTTTTCAATGAGGAAGACTATGTAAGATTAAAAGATTATTACATACTTGACAAAGAAAAGATGGAACTTGCCAAATCCGATATGATTGTTCTACATCCGCTTCCGCGGGTCAATGAAATTTCTGTGGAAGTAGATGATGATTCACGAGCTGTATACTTTCGCCAAGTACAATATGGCGTGTATGTACGCATGGCATTGCTCTTAACACTATTAGAAATTGATGTTCATGAACAGGATAGAACGACATGTAACTAAAAAATATATAAATCTAGTATCTCTCAAAAATACTTAAAGTCCAAAGTATAACTTATACTGGCTTTATAGCAAACATAAGTTGCATAAAAATCTCCATTCTTACCAAAATCTGCGAATTTAATGTGAACTCTGTTCACAATGCGTAAGCACAATATTTGCAAAACGAACAAGTTCGTTTGTGAAAAATTTATTTTTCACACGAACTCCCATCTGCCTGCTTCAGCGGGCGTACCAATCAGGAGGTGTGAAATTTTAATTTCACACTAAGCCCTTACTATTTGAAACAGTCTGGTACAACAAAGATATATAAATTTGCAAATACAACTGTTCAATAGTCAACAAGGGCAAAAACAAAAAGAAGAATCTAGGAAAGGAAAAGCGAATTAGATAAAATATATACACTTTTGTATATGTTTTTAGTAGCAGAATTAAATATGTTAAATGTTGGAAAAATTGAGGAAGGTTTTGTGTTGGATCATATCAAGGCTGGAAAAAGCATGAGTATATACAAGCATCTTGGGCTTGACAAACTTGACTGCACTGTAGCAATCATAAAAAACGCCAGAAGTAAAAAGATGGGCAAAAAAGATATTCTAAAAGTTGAATGTGATATTGATACGCTCAATCTTGATATTCTAGGATTTATAGACCACAACATTACAGTTAATGTTATCAAAAACTGTGAAATTGTGGAAAAGCTCCCGTTGTCTCTACCAAAGGAAATTAAAAATGTACTCAAATGTAAAAATCCGCGCTGTATCACATCTATTGAGCAAGAACTTCCGCATATCTTTGTGTTGACAGATGAAAAAAAAGAGATTTATCGTTGTAAATATTGCGAAGAAAAATATGGTAGCAAAGATCGATTTAAAATATAAAATAATCGGCGTAATCAAGTAGGAAAGATTTCTTTCCCTACTCGCGCACCAAGCGTAGGCCATCTTGGTTACGAATTCCTCTCCGCGTCTGTGTGCTAAAAGAAAAATAGCAGATGAAATTTCTGCTATTTTTCTTGGCACAAAATTTATACAAAGCTTAATACTTCCTCTTTTGGCTTCTTTGTCGGTGTCACACTGACTGCATGTAGCACTGGTCCTTCTCCATTATAATCCTTCCAAAATTCCCTGTGCACTGTGGCAGTCACTTCCACCCAGTCTTTGTTGTTCAACGCACTGCATTGATCATACTTGCAAGCATAGCCCAAAAACGCCATATCATCTGCGCAGCAAGTCATTGCCATTCTTCCAGGAACAAAGTACGCATCATCACTGCCCTCCGGTTTTAAGACCATCGCTTTAAACTGAATTGTCTTATTGATATAGCGATCCAAATTATCCATCGCGTCCAAGTAAAAAATTCCATACCCATAATCATCCAGCTTTAACATATTACTTTTCAAATCATAGGGCAAATCTTCTTCAAAAATTTGATTGATCTCGCCATCCTTATCCTCAAAAATAATCTCTGCCTGTGGATTTACTGCCTTCACATTTCTCTTAAAGTTACTTAACTGTTCTGCCAATCCATCACAACGATTAAAAATAATTAACTCTGATTTCCGAATCATTTCCGCCAAGAGTGAACGCATGTTCATATAATAATTCTGAAATGTTGAAGCGTCAATCGTTGTAATCTGTTGCTCTAACCTCCAATGCCACGGCAACTTAAGATTCTTAAAATTCCACATGCCATTATATTCTATAATAATACGTTCTGGTTTGTATTTCTTCTCAAGCTCAACCATATTCGCGGAGGTCATCTGTGATTCTTCGTCTATTACTTCCACAATAGTATGGCTTCTGCGGAGAATTTCTTCATCATACTCATTCTCGCCTTCCTCACAGAGAATCAAAAGTGTTGTCCCCTTTATCTGAAAATAGGACTGCGAAAGCGTATAAGAAATAAACTCTGTTTTACCGCTCTCCAAAAATCCATTGATTATATATACAGGTTTCATAATTTCTCCAATCCTGACAAATACCTATTTTGCAAACAATGTCTTTAGGTTTTCTTCGTTAAGCTGTGCGCCAATCACACAAATTTTTCCAGTCACTTCTACTGTTCCTACGCGCACATTACTCTCTCCTGGAACATAATCAAAATTCAGCCATGTACCATCTCCCGCCGAAACCATTCCCTTTGCACGAAGAATTGAACCATATTTCTTTTCATCCTCAAGTTCCTCCAAAATATGCTCAAGCTCGTCTTGCGTATAAGATACAGGCGTCTCAAATCCCCAGCTTGTAAAAATATCATCTGCATGGTGATGTTCATGATCATGGCAACCACAAGTACAATCTTCTCCATGATTGTGATGATGTCCATGTTCCTCATGATCATGTCCTTCATGTTTATGATGCTCATGTTCTTCATGATCATGTCCTTCGTGTTTATGATGCTCATGTTCTTCGTGATGATGTCCATGTTCTTCATGTTCATGATGCTCATGTTCTTCGTGATGGTGATGTTCCTCGTGAAGTTTTGCCACTTCTGCCATAAGTTCCGCCTCTAAATCTTTGGCATTTTCTATTGTTTCAAGAATCTTCTTTCCATCAAGTGCCTCCCAAGGTGTTGTGATAATTGTCGCTTTGTCATTATGCTTTCGGATAATTTCCAGCACAGTGTTTAATTTGCTCTCGCTAATGTCCGCAGTTCTGCTAAGTATAATTGTACCTGCATGTGCAATCTGATTCAGAAAAAACTCTCCAAAATTTTTCGCATACATCTTACATTTATTGGCATCGACCACTACCACTGCACTATTTAACTCCACTTCTGCATCCGTGTCTACATTTTGTACTGCCTTCATAACATCAGAAAGCTTCCCAACACCAGAAGGCTCGATTAATATCCGCTCAGGGTGATACATCTCAATTACTTCTTTTAAAGAACTGCCAAAATCTCCCACCAATGAACAACAAATACAACCAGAATTCATCTCCTTGATTTCAACACCAGCTTCTTTTAAGAAACCGCCATCAATCCCAATCTCGCCAAACTCATTCTCAATCAAAACAACCTTGGACGCATCCAAAGCTTCCTTTAAAAGTTTTTTAATAAGTGTTGTTTTTCCAGCTCCTAAAAAACCTGAAAAAATATCTATTTTTGTCATTTTCAATTTCCTCCTCAATCGTTTATTATCTCTAATATTTTATCATATCATATATCGATTGATTCTGCTATAAATTACCTATTAAAAATCAATTAAAAATATAACCGTTCAATCTTGGACTTCCTATTACAAGTATCATGTCATAATATGTGGCTCGATACCTTTCAACCTCACAGTTCTATTTTGACTAAATTATAATTTAAAAATCAATATGCCAAACAAGCTCTGCTGCTGGGATTCCCTCGTAGTTCTCTGCGCCCTCCCCTTTTCTAAGATAAACTTTGCGGATACCTGCTTGAATAATCATACGAGCACATAACGGACATGGCTTCGCCTTATGCACTGACAAATCTCCTGGATTAATTCCTGCCAAATACAAGTCCGCTCCAAGCGTCTGTTCTCTGGAACAATTTAGCAATGCATTTGCCTCTGCATGAACTGCTCGGCAAACAGCATAACCTTCCCCTTGATGCATGTCCATTCGTATGCGCGGACATTCTCCAATATCACAGCAATTTTCAAATCCTCTAGGAGAACCATTATATCCTGTTGAAATAACTGCATCATCCTTGACAATGACTGCACCATACTTCCTCTTGATACAAGTGCTGCGATACGCAAAATTTTCTGCACAATTCAGATAGGCATCTATCTTTGAAATCCTTTTGTTTCCTTCTGGTTTTACCAACGTTTTATACCTCTGTTATTTATACTTATTGCTTATCTTGCATTAATATTTCATACTCTGTCGCAATTAATACTGGTGGAATGCTATAAGTCACTTCCGCTTCTCTTTGCTTTGCATTCTCTAGCACATCCCCACCAGAAATCATACCTAGCAACCTTCCATCTTCCCCAAACACACCGCCACCAGACATTCCTGCCTTTGAAAAACAATCAGTCTCCAATACCATTGTATTAAACAGTGGCACAAATTGAAGCCCTCTAATTGTCCCTAAAGAAAAATCAGCAGCCCTTTGACCGGCCGCTGCCCCTGTCTGCAGAATACGCTTTCCTGTCCAATCCTGCACAAACATTTCTCTTTTATCTTCTGAATCCACCTCGTACAAAACAGGCACTGCTTCATAAATCTCCCGCAGTACACTATTTGATACCATAGCCTCCGAAATTCTGGCAAACCCTATATCATATTGCTGAGAATACCCTACAATGTCTGCGCTAAATGTCTCCCCATTGCAAAAGATAATTTCCGCTTTGACATCCTTTCCCAAAAGGTGTTTATTCGATACAATAATAATCTCATCATCAATTTTCCAGATAATACCATTTCCTGTGAAATCTTTCACAATTACTTTGACGACACTTCGTCTTGCTAACTGATAAGCTACCTGCATAACCATATTTTCTGCCTCCAGTCCATATCCAGATGCCATGCGGAAACCGGCAACATCCGCCGCCCTTTCCGCTGCAATCTGAGATATACACAATACACTCTCGTAACGAAATGGCTTGTAAAACAGCGCTGCTATCAGCACACCTGCCATCATTCCGGCAGACAACTGTATTCCAAGATGTCCGCCAGATAATTTTTTCTTTCTAAAAGTCATTGTTATACATCAGGAACCGCTTGTGGGATTTCTCCCATAATCTCCTGCGGTGTCTCTACGGGAATTTCTGCTAAATTTTCCGCTGGAATCTCTTGTGGTACCTCCACAGGAGTTTCTGGCACAACTTCCTGTGGTACCTCAGGAGTTTGTGCTGGAACTTCTATTGGTGTCTCCGCGGGAACTTCTGGTATTACTTCCTGTGGGGTTCCTTCTGGTGGCTGCACAGGGGTTCCATCAGGATTTAACAGCCCTGCCTCTATTAACATCTGTATTTGCTGTTCTGGAGTCAATTCGGGAGTAATATTTTCCTCAGGTACAGTCACTTCTGGTTGTTCCTGTTTTTCTTCTGTTCTAGGCACAGAAACCTGACCGCCATAGACAATAACTGGCTCTCCCTGCTCCACATATCCGTAAATTACTTCTGCCTTTTTTGAAGGAAGATTCACACAGCCATGCGAACCATTTGTCAAATAGATATTTGCACCAAAAGAACTTCTCCATGACGCATCATGCATCCCTACATTTCCATTAAATGGCATCCAGAAGCTTACTTTTGAAGCATAATTTGCGCCTCTAAGTGTTGTATTGCGTTCCTTGTATGTAATCCCATAAACACCGACCGGAGTATTGTATCCTCTACTTACATTTCCAGATACAAAATCTGTTTCTTCCACCAATTGACCATCATTATAAACCCACAAATGCTGACTTGTGAGATCAATCTCTACATAGCTATCTCCAATGTCATTCTCTCCATACTGTGCTGCTTGGGCATGATACAATGGTGTTCTCTCCTCACTTTTGCCACTTCTAATTAGCTCGGCCAAGGCTTCGGCTTCCCCTGCACGATTCATCCACCAGCCATAGGCACCTTGTGAGATTGTAATCGTCTCTCCACCTGTCGTCTGGAACTCACGCTTCTTTCCCCAAGTATCATACTTTCTAGAAAGTGCATTGACATATTCCCTCACTAAATCAGGGTCAATATCTAATTTGCCTTCCTCTGTCACTAACCAATCCTTAATAATACTTCCGTCTAATACTTCCGTATCTTCTCCAAACTTATAAGTAATCTTAACGCCTGTTAATTGATTCAACGCATCACATTCTTTTTGCAAGGTACGGTCCTCAGCGACAATTTCTGCATTTGTATAACATTCTTTTGCGTCAAGGTCAACGGAATCTGCAAGAATTTCCACAGATTCTTTCACTGCATTATAAATCTTTGTGCGAATTGGCACAGTACCTTTATCTTCTGGGATAATTTGATACCCTTCCTCTGTGTAATCACTCAGATAAGCATTTTGTGGCTGTCTTATATTTTCCTGCTCAAAAAAACAAAGTGTATCAATCTTGTTGTCAAAAGCTTCCTGGGAATATGTGACCATTGTGTCAACTGTATACTCAGACTTTTTAAAAAGAGAGACCGGCCACAAAAAAGCATCTTGTGTCTTAATAATATTTTGAAATTCTTCTCCAAATTCCAGTTTTAATCCAATATCAGCGGAAGTGACTGTGTCTATAAGACCATCTCTACCATTAATTGTCAATGTATAATGATTCGATGTATCCAAGACAAGATTTTGTGCACTGTTCGCTGAGTCTGCAGAATAATTTTCTCCATTGATAAAAGTATTGAAATAAAAATGTTTGGTGAAAAATAATGCAAGCCCCAGATAAACTAATGCAATAATTGCAGCTACAGCTACCATAACATATAATATTTTCTTTTTAATCTTTCGCATTTCTGTACTCCTAATTAAACTTTTGTTTACTTTTACATTATTCACTCTTTGTAAATTATTGCTTACATAGTTTAACATAAAACTTCCATTCTTCCAATCCTTTTATTACAACAATACCCTGACAATTCCTGCCAAATAGTTACTCTCTATACTTTATCTGATTTGATATCATGATACCAGGGTCAAAAGGTCAAGAAATCCGATGCAAGCTTGCTTGCAAGAG